>DGXO01000043.1:0-17413 GCA_002395605.1 Bacteroidales bacterium UBA4230 | reverse complement strand
CAGTGGTGCTCCTCGCCGTCCTCGTGTTCTCCGTGGCAGCACTTGTGCTCCGGGAACAGATCTATGTGCTCTGAGCCCTTCATGCGGGCGGCCTCGAAGCCGTCGCCGAATTCAACGCCCCTTACGCCGGGAATTGCAAACATGGCGTGGGAGAGAAGGCTTTCGGCGCTGTCCCAGAAAGGCTCTCCAAGGCCGATTGGAAGGCCATTTATCACGCATTCCACCACTCCGCCAAGGGAGTCGCCTTCGGCCGCGGCAGCTTTAAGGGCATCCGGCCATTTTTCAGGCTCTGTGATGCCGCCAACTTCCTTGAGGGCGGCGCTGAACTGCGCAAAATGCATCATCCTTTTGGCAACGACGCCCGCCGCAACAATGCCCAGGGTAAGCCTGCCGCTGAAGTGGCCGCCGCCGCGGGGGTCGTTGAACCCGCCGAAGCGAAGGTTTGCGGTGAAGTCGGCGTGGCCAGGGCGGGGGTGCTTCCGGAAGCGCTCATAGTCTTCCGGCCTGGTGTTCTCATTGCGGAAAATAATGGTGAGAGGAGCGCCCGTAGTGCGGCCCTCGTATACTCCTGAGAGGATTTCGGGGACATCGGCCTCTGTCCTGGGGGTGGTTCCAAGGGCACCGGCCTTTCTTCTTGAAATGTCCGGGGTGAAATCTTCCTCGCATAGCGGCATTCCGGGCAAAACGCCGTCCAGCGTCACTCCCACAACGGGTCCGTGGGATTCACCAAAGATGCTTACTCTGAATTTGTTACCAAAAGTATTCATGTTTATTGTTTTAGATTCTTCGACTACGCCCTTCGGGCTTCGCTCAGAATGACAGAGAACATTTCATTGAACGAAGGGAAAGATTTGGAGACACAGGCGGTGTCGTCTATCTCAACGGGGTCTGCGGCTCCAAGGGAGGCAACCTTCAGGGCCATCACCATGCGGTGGTCTCCGTGAGAGCGGAACCGGCCGCCCTTAAGGAGGTTTCCGGAGGCGATGCGTTGGGACAGTCCCATACCGGAAATTGTCATTTCGTCTTCAAATGTGCTCACAGTAACTCCCATTGCCTCAAGCATTTCCACTATGGCGGCGGCGCGGTCCGTTTCCTTGTGCCTGAGCCTTTCCACGCCCTTGAGGTGGCTTTCTCCGGGGCAGAAGGCCGCCAGCACGGAGACAATGGGGAAAAGGTCCGGGCAGTTGTTAAGGTCTGCGCTGAAGGGGCTGAGGGGCGCGCGCTGAACATGCAGGGTTCCGTCCTCCAGTTCACTCATGGAGGCGCCGGCTTCCATAAGGATATCCATTATGGAGATATCGGCCTGGAGGGAATGGGTGTCAAGGCCGGTAACCTCCACTTTGCCGAAAATGGCGCCCGCAACAAGGAACGGAGCGGCACCGGACCAGTCTCCTTCTATGGCGAAAGATGCCGCCTGATATGTCTGAGGGCCCTTTATCCGGAAATTGAGCCCGGTGCAAAGGCTCCAGTCCTGGGTTTCCAGGAAATCTTCCCCGCCTTCCATTTCGGAGCCTATCCGTATGCCGAATTTCTTGAGGACATCCACCGTTATGAAAAGGTAGGGGATGCTCTTTGGCTCATGGACATAGAGGATGGATTTGCCCTCCGAAAGAGGCAGCGCCGCAAGAAGACCGGAGATAAGCTGGCTTCCGCCGCGGCCTGAAATATCGGCCCGGCCGGGAATAATGGGCCCTGATACGCTCAGAGGCAAGTAACAGTCTGATTTCCTGGCTTCCGTAACAGCTTTGTTACCCGGAAGGTCCTGGGGGTGTGCCGATGTAACAGAGGTGTTACTTTCGGGGAAAAGCCTTACTCCGTAAGCCGCCATTATGTCGTGAGCCCCCGTCAGAGGGCGTCCAAGCAGGGTTTTTTCTCCCGTCACCCTAACCGGCGCCGGGGAAAGGACGGAAAGAAGCGGAACCATTAGCCTGGTCAGGAGTCCGGACTCTCCGGTATGGAGTTCCTGAAGATTCAAGCAGCCCTTGGAGGCGCCAATTCCCTCAATTTCAAGCTCGGCTCCGTTTATTGTAACGCGTGCGCCAAGCGCCCGTGCCACGGAAATTGCACTCTCATTATCCCCACAGGCCGAATATCCGCTAAGGCGGGACACGCCGTGAGCGAGCGCTGCTGCCACAATTGCCCTTTGCGCGAAGCTCTTTGAAGACGGCATGGGAAGACCTGTGGCATCTACAAAGTGGAAGCTTCCGTAAAGGGCTTCCCGGAGGGTAGACCAGGTCCACTGCCCTGGCGCCGTGGCTTCATTTTCAGTGAGGGAGGCGTATGTGAACGGGGCCCCGAACTTAAGGGCTTCAAGCCTTGATTTTCGGCCTGCTTCTCCCATGCAAAATGCCACCAGTGAACCGGCTTCAAAGGTGTTGTATAAGGCAGATACAACGTTCCAATCGGCCTCAGAGGCCGCCATAACGGCAATCTTCACTATCTCTGCGCCAAAGCTGCGGGCTCTTTCGGCAAGGGATTCCAGCACCGGAAGAGGTGGCGTGCACTCGAAATTATGGTAGGACCTTATGAGCACCGTGCCCCATTCTTCGCAGGCCTGCCTTATGCGGCGGCCAACGGCGGCGGGGGCCTCCATCTCGAGGTCCACGTACTTTGCGCCGGCCTTGATTGCGCGCTCAAGTATGGCGGGAGCGTCGGAATCTTCGGCCATGCGGCATGTGGCTATGAGAGGGACGTCGGATTGGGAGAAGAGGGTGTCTATTTCTTCGTCCGTGAGGGAGCAGCGGTCCAAGCGGATTTCCGCCATCTCCAGCCCCTGCAAAAGTTCCTGAATTTCAGATAGTTCCTTATTTTGTACACTTACACAGATCATCCCCTGAAACTTCCATTACAACGGGTTTCCCGATGCCCCTGAGGAGCACGAACTTTCCGTCTTTCTTGTCTTTTTTCATTGCCGCGGCAAGTTCCTTTATGCCGAACGGGCACTCCACGTCAAGGCCAGCGCCTTCAAAATCGGCCTTCAGGCGTGCTGCGAGGCCTTTTTCGGCAAGTCCAAGGCTCTCCGAGAGCTTTGCTGCAAGGATTATTCCTTTCCCCACGGCCTCTCCGTGGGCTATCTTCCCGCCGGAGCAGTGCTCAATGGCGTGACCGAATGTGTGGCCGAGGTTCAAAACCGCCCTCTCTCCGTGCTCCAGAGGGTCCCGGCGCACGATTTCGGCCTTTATTTCCGCCGCCCGCACGGCAAAATCCCTAAGACCGGACAACGTTTTGGTGCCCGAAAGGAGGGAAATGGCGGCGGCGTAAGCATCGGCGTCTCCGATGAGGAAGGTCTTGAGCATTTCGGCAAGGCCGCAGCGAACCTCCTTTGCGGGAAGGCCGGCAAGGGCGTCCGGAGCCAAAAAAGTGAACTCAGGCATGTGAAAGGCCCCCAGCATGTTCTTGTAGCCATGGAGATTCACCCCGGTTTTGCCGCCGATCGCGGCGTCTACCTGGGCAAGGAGCGTGGTAGGAATGTTGGCATAGCGGATGCCGCGCTTATACATGCTGGCCGAAAACCCCGCGATGTCCGTGGTAATGCCGCCGCCTATTGCAAGCACCAGCGCCCGGCGCGATGCATCGGCCTCCAGAAGCCTCTCACATAGCTCTACGGCCGTTTCCATGGTCTTCCGCTCCTCAGATGTCTCTATGCCGATAACCGCCTTCACGGCAGGAAGCGCTACCGCAACCGAGGCTGCCGTAGCCGCCACATTGACGTCATGCACGATGAAAATCTCACTCTCACCGGCAAGCGCCGCGGCAACATCGGCCACAGATTCTCCGCGAATTATGACAACGTCCTTGTTCATTATTTGCAAAGATAGCTAAAAAATAGCAATATCCCCCCTGGCCAGCAAATAGTTGATATTCAAGCTATAACGCAAACTCGGGTGCACTTGCAGGTGCACCCGGGGAATTATAAGCATCTGATTTTCAGTAACTTAAGCGCCAGAACTATTTCTTGAACCGGCCGAACAGGGATTTGAGGCCGCTGGAGATGGTGTCACCAATGTCGCTGAGCTTGCCGTTGATCTCATCCACGGCATCTCCTATGGCACCAAGGTCAATGCCGCCGCCGCCCGTTGCAGCAAGACGGTCCAGGCATTCCTGGGCATACTGACCATAGTAATTCTTGGAGTCCACAGATACCTGATACCAGTACTTGGCCTTGGAGATGTCACGTCTTGTGCCCTCTCCGTTCTCATACATTTGGCCCACAAGGAGCGCAGCCCATCCCTGACCCTGCTCTGCAGACTTTGTAAGCCAGTACATGGCCTTGTCATAGACCCGGCGATCCAAGTAGATCCGGCCCAGATACAGCTGGCAGGATTCATTGCCCATATTTGCACCGCGCTCCAGATACTGCATGGCCAGAGGATTGTTCTCGTCCTTTATCATCCATGCGTAATCCGACATAGCCTCGGCGTCTCCGGCATCGGCCAACTTCTTGAAATTATCCTTGGCAAGCTGGAAGTAGTGGGCCGATGCCTGAGGGCTATAGAATCCGTAGGATTTGGCATCGTCGCTCACAAGGATATCTGACAGTTTTTTGGCAGCTTCCGCATGGCCGTTGTTGGCGGCGGCAATAAGGTAGGCGAGCTGCTCCGGCTGCTGAAGGTGGTCCCAGAAGCGGCCATGGTTGTAAAAGTCGTCAACGCTCAAGCCAGGCGTTATCTGAACGCTCAGAACTGCCTCCATATACTCTCCCTCCTCATATACGGCGATCCCCAGACGATCCAGCGCTTTCTTGGCGTCTTTTCCGTAAGCGTTTGTGGTTCTGGCCGATTTTTTATACCAGCGGACAGCCTCATCCAAATTGGCGGGAACGCCTTCACCTTTTTCGTACATTTCTCCAAGGATGAAGGCCGACCACCCCTGGCCCTGGGCGGCCGATTTCGTGAGCCAGTCAACAGCTTCGGCAAACTGCCCTTTGTGGCGGAGAATCTGGCCCAGCCATAGCTGACAGCCGTCATGTCCCTGCACGGCGCCGCGGCGGGCGGCATCTTCGGCCTTCTCTATGTCATCGGGGAGAAGCTGGCCCCTGAAATACTGGAATGCTACGTCGTTCAAGGCCGGCGGATAGTTTCCCTCTGCGGCTTTCAGAAGATGAGGCACTCCCTCCTCATACGCCTTGTCCTCACAGCACTGTTTCCACTTGTCGAACTCGGCCTTGGCATCCGGGGAAATTGCAGGGGACTGGGGTTTGGAAGGTGGTTGCGGCGACGACGATTTCAGTTTCATAAGGTCGTCCAGAAGATCACTGTTACTCATGGCTATGTGTTTTTATGTGGCACTTATTTGCAAATATAGTAAATTTAATTGAAAATCAATCGAATACTACTGTAACATAAGCCGTGAGTCGGACGGGGACGCCGTCATATCTGGCCGGTTTCCACTTGGGGGCGCTTTTCACTACGCGCACGGCTTCGGCGTCAAGGGCAGGCGTGGCGCCGCGTTTTACCTGCACTTCCTGCACTTTGCCGTTACGTCCTATCACGTAATCCACTACCACTGTGCCTTTCTCTCCGCTTGCGGGGCGCTTCACATGCTCATTGACCCATTTGGAGAAGGCCTTGGGAGCATCATTACCCTCGTGACCCTGGAAGCTTGGCTGCCTGTCAAGGCGCTCCAGGAAGGTTTTACCGTGCTCAGGGCCATCGGCCTTAGAAAGGAGAATGCCGTCTTTCATTTCCTTGGTTTGCCCGGCGTAAAGGAGGAACCTGCCCTGGACGGCAACGGTGTCGCCTCTCATTATGCCCATCTTCTTGATACTGGCCGAAGGGTCAGAAGGGTCCTGGATGCCGTAAACCAGCATTGTACCCGTGCGGTCTTTCAGGTAAAAACTGCCACTGGAGGCACTGCGGATCTTGTCTACCACGCCTTTTACAATATAGGAGGTGGTATCTTTGGGGGAAAGTTTCAGGAATTCCTTCACGGTGAGTTGACGGGGCTGGGCGCCAAGGCTCAGACACACCGCGGCGGCTGTGATCAGCGAAATGAAGCGCAAAGTTAAAGTATTCATTGTAAGGCGTTTATGGAATGTGCCATGGGTTGTTTAGAGCACGGCACTTTGTGTAATCGTTTAAAAATCAATGTATTAAGTTTGCAAGCCTCTGATAGGCAAGCCGGGGATCACCGGATTCAAGGTATATTATCCCGCAGTAGGTGAATCCGTAGCTCAGGATACAGTGCTGCATTATGTGGTTGTCACGGTGGGTGTCTATGCGGATGTTGGGGTCTTTGGAAAAGCACCAGTCCATGATGGCGCGGAACACCCCGTGGGCCGAAGGAAGGCTCCCGATACGGTGCACAACATGGTACGGCAGCGTGTCTTCAAGCCAGGAGCCGCCCTCTATATAACTATATGTAGGCTCCGGTGACGGAATGAACGCGAAATAGCCCACCACAGCGGCGGCATCTATGACAACATGGCCGAAACCAGCGGCGATATCGGCCTCAATAACCTCCCTGGAAGGATAGCCGTTTACCCACTGGAGGGCGTTGCCGGAAGCACGCATAATGCCCTTGGCGGCCTCCAGGACCTCCATGATGGCCGTAACATCCTCTGTATTAGCGCGACGGATAGTCATGCACAAATATACAAAAGAAAACTCGTATCTTTGCATCATGATTAAACTCATTGTTTTCGATTTTGACGGAACCCTTGGAGACACCTTGGAGCTTATCCTGGCTTGCAACCACGAGACCCGCAGGCGCATGGGCGCTCCCGTAATCCCGGACTCCTCCATAATAGCTACTATCGGCATCCCCCTTAGGGACGGACTCTCTGTAATGAATCCAGGCGTAACCCCGGAAGAGATTCCCCTGTGGTTCAAGACTTACCGTGAAGTGTTTGCTGAATACGAGCGCCGGATTACGCCGTCGCTTTTTCCAGGCGTGGCGGAAACCTTGGAGGCCCTGCATTCCCGCGGGTGCATCCTTACCGTGGCATCTTCACGTGAAACCGACTCCCTGAATAACTTCCTTGGCCGAATGGGCATTGCGCAGTATTTCTCCTATGTGCTTGGTGCCGAAGATGTTACGCACGCAAAGCCCAACCCGGAACCGGTGCTCAAGACCCTGGAGCACTTCGGCCTTTCCGGGGCCGAAACCCTTGTTGTAGGAGACATGCCTGTGGACATTCAGATGGGCCTTGGCGCCGGGGCGTTCACTTGCGGGGTCACTTTCGGCAATTCTTCAAGGGAAGAGCTGCTGAAAGCCGGAGCCCATCACGTGATTGACAGCTTCAATGAACTTTTGAGTATTCCGGAGCTCAGCGGTTTATCCAGCGCATCCCAAGGCGGTCTATGAGGGCCGAGGGCAGCGCAGCCACAAGCAGCGGGACAACGGTGTTCATAAGGCCCGGGGAAATGACGCGGCGGCCGCGGAACAGCGCGCGGAGGGCACGCTTTACCAGCCACTGAGGGCTGCGGATTATGCCAATTGCTTTAAGGAAGCCCCTGAGCTTCTCAGGGAGCGGATAAAGGCCGGTGTCTATCGCGGACGGACAAACGGTTGTCACCTTCACGCCAAAGGGCCTCATTTCATAGGAAAAACTTCGGCCAAAACTCTTCAGATAGGCTTTTGTGGCCGAATAGATGGCTATTCCGGGCGCCGGGATACGGGCGGTCATGGACGACATGTTGAGGATGTAGCCGCGGCCCCGCTCTTTCATTCGGGCGCCCATGAGGATGCAAAGTTCCGTCACGGTTTCCGTGTGGAGGGCCAGCATGGCCTGGGCCTTCCCAAGGTTCTCCGGGCTCAGGTACTCCATGAAAAACATTCCGGCGTTGTTCACAAGGACTTCAGGGTCAATGCCTTTGGAGTCGGACCAAGCCATTAGTTTGGAAGCCGCCCCGTGCTCCGCAAGGTCCAGGCACAGCGTCTGCGCCCCGGGGAAGGCCTCCGAGGCTGCGGCAAGTTCTTCGGCCCGGTTACTCACAAGCACAAGGCTGTATCCCAAGGCTGAAAGCTGCCTGGCGTACTCCAGGCCTATCCCCGAGCTTCCGCCGGTGATGAGTGCCGTTCCGTGATGCTGCGTGCGTTTCATGGTACAAAGATAGCAAAATCCCTACAGCAGGAAAAAGAGCGCCACGCCGGCGATGCTCACGGCAAGGCCTGCAATTTCTTTGAAGCGGATGCGTTTGCCCTCTATGAGCACCTCCGGAACAATGATAAAGACCGGGGTGAGGGCCATAAGGGTGGAGGCTATTCCGGCGTTGGCATAGCGCACGGCCATAAGGGACAGGGACACGCCCAGGACCGGGCCGAAGAGCGTTATGACGCTGGCGTATTTCATTGCTACAGGGTCTTTTACGGCGCTCCGAAGCTTGCCGAAGTCCTTCTGCAGGAGAAGGATGGCAAGAAAGCCCGCGCCGCCGATGATTGCGCGCATCATGGTTGATGCAAACGGCAGCATGGCCTCCATGGCCGAAGGTGCGTTGGAGGGAATTGCTTCGGCGTAAAACTGCATGCCTATCTTGCTGAGGACCAGCCCTACGCCCTGCCCGATTCCGGCGCCAATCCCCAGCAGGACACCTTTGAGGGGGAGGTCCAGCTTGAAGTGATGCCCGCCGTCACGGCTCATGATGGAGATGCCAATGCCGGCCAGGGTCACGGCCATTGCAAGGATGGAGGTCCAGCTGAGGGTTTCGCCAAGCATGATCCAACCGGCTATTGCGGCCATAGGCGGGGCCAGGGTCATGAGAAGCTGCCCGAACCTTGGGCCTATGTAGAGGTAGCAGTTGAACAGGCAGTAGTCCCCAAAGACATATCCCACCAGGGCCGAAAGTCCCAGCCAGAGCCAGGTGTTGCCGTCTGCGTAAACCGGATACGGCCGGCCGATGGTAACCCACAGAAGAACGGCCAGCACAACCGTGGCCATAACCAGCCTGAGCGCGTTTGTGACCATTGCGCCAACCCTTTGGCTGGCCTTTGCGGCAAACCAGGCGGTAACCGTCCAGGACGCCGCCACCACAAGCGATATTATTTCCCCAAGGTGATTCATCACTGCATATCCCTCAGCCGCACGTCAATGCCGGGAAGAAGGGCCGGAAGACCGGACAGGTCAGTCTGGGAGAAATGGTAAGGTATGAGGACCTTGGGGCCGATAACCTTAGCCGCATTCACGCACTGCTCCACCGTCATGGTGTAGGGCTGGTTCACGGGGAGGAAGGCAACGGAGATGTCTTTTAGGGCAGCCATTTCAGGGATGTCTTCCGTGTCTCCCGCAATATATACAAGGAGGCCTTCAAAATCCAGCACAAAGCCGTTGTCGCGGCCTTTGGGATGGAACATCGTGCGGGTTTCGGTGTAGTTGTAGGCAGGTACGGCTGTAAGGCCGATCCCTCCGGGAAGTTCGGCGGTGTCGCCGTTCGAAAGGGCCGTGCCGCGGCCAAGCATCTCGGCGCAGCGGGGGTTGGTTACAACCAGGGTACCGGGGGCAGAAAGCGCGGCTATCGCCTCCGCGTCAAAGTGGTCTCCGTGCTCGTGGGTGACAAGGATTGCATCGGCCGGAGTGAACTCCGAAGAATAGTCCGTTGGCTTTCCAAGGCCGCTCACGGGGTCTATGTGGAAGGAGAGGCCTTTGTAGGAGATGGCGAGGGTGCCGTGTTTTATTAGGGTAATGGCTACCGGGGTGCCGTCGGGAGTTATGAACGTTTCCACGGCGTAGGTGGTTACGGGCCTGTTTTCCTCTGTCCAGGCAAGGTATCCGCCCAGCATATTACTCACCTTGTAGCCGGCCTTGGAGAGTTTTGCCGCCGCGGCCGCGCTTCGCTTGCCGCTCCGGCAGTAAACTGCCAGGGATGTGCCCTTGGGGTAGGTTTTGGCTATCTGGTCCATGAAGTCGGAGGCGAACCAGTTGATGTTTGATGCATCCCTGAGGTGCCCTGCGGCGTATTCTTCGGGGGTACGGACGTCTATCACAGCGTACTCTCCGCCCTTGATGGCGGTAGCAAATTCCGCAGTTGTCAGGTTGCTGTAATTGCCCCCGGCGCAGGCTATGCAGCCAAGGAACGGCAGAAGGGAAATCAGTCTTCTCATCTTCAATTAGTTTTGCACGAAGTTAACAACATTCCCCGGATTTGACAAGCCCCCCGGCCCTTCGCGCACGCTTTGCGGCCGTTTTTGGCTTCCCCGGCCACGTTTTCGGCCGTTTTTCGTGGCCGAACCGCCGGTTTTGCCCTCTCCGTCCACGTTTTTGGCGTTTTTTGTGGCCGGACCGCCGTTTTCGACCTCTCCGTCCACGTTTTCGACGTTTTTCGTGGCCGAACTGCCGTTTTTGCCCGCCCCGGCCACGTTTTTGGCGTTTTTCGTGGCCGGACCGCCGTTTTCGACCTCTCCGTCCACGTTTTCGACGTTTTTCGTGGCCGAACTGCCGTTTTTGCCCGCCCCGGCCACGTTTTTGGCGTTTTTCGTGGCCGGAGCCAACTATTTTCATTGCCATGCACCTCTAATCATCGGCAATTTGCAGCAGTTCATCAAGAATCAACATGCCGAAACGTGCCGAATTTAAGCGAATCGCTAATTTTGTTATTTGGCCACTAACACGTAGTGTTAAACAAACGAAGTAATAACTAAAACTATAATATCTACATGAAAAAAAAGTATGAAACACCTCTTCTGGAGGCATTTGCGTTTTCTGGTAAAGAAAGCGTCTTGACCATATCTAACGGCCTGCTTACGATTATGGCCACTACTCCGCCTGAGAGCGGCATCGAGACATTAAGCGGATGGGACTCAACAGAAACATGGGAGTAAAGGAGGGACGAAATATGAAAAAGATCAGCGTTATACTCTCTGCAGTCGCTTTGGTCATTGTCGGCTGCACAAAAGAACAGTCAACAAGCCTTTTGAACACAACTGAAGGCAATAACGTGGTTTCATTCAAGGCAACTTTCGAGGGTGAAACCCCAGACACTAAGCTCGGGATCAATACCACTTCCGGCGCACTGACATGGGCCGATGGCGATGCCATTGCAGTTCAGATGACAGACGACACCTTTATCGAGTTTATCTACTCGTCTTCTACACAAGAGTTTACGGCTTCGCTTGGCGAGAAAAAAGTCAAGGATGGAGGTGTGGCCTATTACCCCTCAACCATTGCAATCAACGAGACTCCGGGGTCGGTTCAACTTCCCGACGAGTATACGGCCAGAGTCTCCGAAGGCATAGCAACTGTGTGCCCTCCCATGAAAGCCACGGTCAACCTTGGAGCAGAAACACTCAATCTTAAACACCTTGGCGGAATTCTCTCCATAAGAGTCAGTTATGTTCCTGCCGATGCCACCAAACTGGTTCTCAACGTTCTCGCGAAGAATCTCACCGGTAATTTTGTCGTAACAGATGGTGAGGATGATTTTATTTCTGCCAAAAGCGACGGCAGTTCTACAATAAACGTGAACTTCAATGCTGGTGATTTCGGCACATCCGCTACAGAGTTCTTCATTCCGGTTCCTGTAACAACCTTTGAAGGCGGCTTCACGGTAGAGTTCCAAAACGAGAGTAAAGAAACTCTTTACACTCACAGCACTTCAAAGGCAACTATCACCGCCGCACGTGCTTCCATCACGAGAATGGCCGAATTGACTGTGCCGTCATATATTTATATTTCAGAAAACACTGACGACTCTTGGGAAAATGTGAAAGTTTATGCCAAAAACAGTAGTGTACAGTTCACCAATAATTGGCCCGGAAATGTATTAAGCGGCAATACTTTCACGCACAATGGACATTCATATAAAAGAATTGAGATACCAGCTGCTCAACTTGGCGTTTCTGGAGGAGAAATAACTGTTAGCGGAACAGCTGTTGGCTCAACTGGTGATGGAACGCGTGATTATGTGCGTGTTGGATTATACAATCAAACCTTCAA
This sequence comes from Bacteroidales bacterium UBA4230, assembly GCA_002395605.1. GTDB lineage: Bacteria > Bacteroidota > Bacteroidia > Bacteroidales > UBA932 > Cryptobacteroides. Next base: position 5,544 of record DGXO01000043.1, on the reverse strand, counting down.
TTCTGATGTATATTACTATGTTTCAACTACTAGTCCAAGCGCATACAAACTATATATGGAAGACCAAACCGGAGATTATAATCTACATCTTCATATTTTCGGAACGACCAATACACCTTCTACTTCATGGCCAGGAGTGACGGTCGGAGGCCTCAATAGCGAGTCGCTTGACAACGGACTATCAACTAAATATTACATACAGACAACGTCCGGAAATAATTTTCAATTTACAGTTAACAACAATGGTAGTGACGCAAATAAATCCGATCAAAACATCTCCGCTGATAAGAATTACATTTACTATATGACCATTTGGAAGGCCGGCGAATCTAATTGGTGGTACAGCTACAGTTTTACGCCATGTTCCATAACACAAGAATAGCCCTACTATTTATATGAAATCAGCGACGACCTCTCCCCGGGGTCGTCGCTTTTTTCTTCTCCACTGGCCTGACGTGGCAGAGGTCTGGATTATAGAATAGATAAAAAAGTTTTGTGAATCAGAAATAATGCATATCTTTGCAACAGAATATAATGGTTTACCGCTCATGCGGAGTTGAAGCAACCATTCAAAGGCATTTCAGCCCCAACTGGAATGTCTTTTTTCTATCCCTCAGAAGCATAAAGGGGCCGAAGGAGTACTACCGCACCCTCCTTGAAAATCTTTTACGAGCTTCAACTATCATTATATGACAAAGATTTTTCACCTGAAGGTGAGTCTGTGCTTAGAGTACGAGGCTCCCAAACTTGTCAAGGTGAAGGCACACAAGCGCCTCCTTAATGGCAAGGTCGTGAAGGTCCGTTCATACTATCGTCGCGTTTGGGGACGCAGGTAGCCTCTGAACGGGTATTCCCGTAAGAACTTCTGATTCGACTGGAGGCCCCGGGGAGAGTTTCGGCTCTCCCTTTTTTTATTACACTAGGGAGATCCCTCGACTACGCTCGGGATGACAAAAAGGCTGCTCGGGATGACAAATCGGCATCGCCAATAGGACCCTTGATTACAACGTGAAACAACACATATGTTTTTATGGATTCCTGACGTCGTGGATTCATTCGTCCCTAAATACAAGTTTTCGTCCCTGAATCCGTAAAAACAGCAAAACTTTTTTTGTGATGCTTGGATTTCCGGTTGGTGGTTTATATGTTTGCACGGTACCGCTTGATAAACAGACGAACCATTTAATTGTAAAATAATATTATTATGCTATCTTTGCAATATCAAAACAATTACAATTATGTCAACAACTGCTATTTCTATCCGCCTTGACTCCGACATCAAAGAACAATTTGACAAACTTTGCAAAGAGTTTGGCATAAGCACAAATGCCGCATTTAACCTATTTGCTAGAACCGTAGTTCGCCAAAAGGCGATACCGTTCACAATATCGTTAACAGACGACACGGCCAAGGCTCAGAGGTCTGCAAAAGCCCATGAAGCATTAGAACGTATCCAGGCCCTTTCGGCCCAGGAAGACCACGAATGGACAAATGACGAAATAGATGAGCTTATAACAACATTCAGAAGAGGAAAAAGATAATGATATATGCAGTTATTGACACAAATGTAATTGTTGCCGCGGCAAAAACACATAAGCCAAATTCTTCTACCTCCAGAATACTATCCCTTGTGTTTGACGGGACGATAGTACCTCTGATTTGTGAAGAGATTCTGGACGAATATGAGCAAATCCTCAACCTGCCCATACTCGGTATTCCAGAGGACATAGTGTCGGCTATTGTCTTGAAATTCAAAACCGATGGCATAAACCCCGGCAGAACGCCGTCTGTCGAAAACCATCCGGATCCCACCAACCGCGTGTTTTATGAAATATCCTTGTCCGTAGAGGATGCATATCTGGTCACCAACAACAAACGACACTTCCCGGACAAAATGACCGTGGTCACTCCAACGGAAATGCTCCTGTTGCTTTCAGCAACGGGGGTAATCACATATTAATCCCGGACAATGTGGTGAAATCATGTGAAATGTTTATCTTTGTTGAGATAATGGAAGACGAGCTCTAGCCTGATTACCTTCGCAAAGATGCAAAGAACACTCCTCATATTGATAATCATCATTTTTACGCACGCTTGTGCTTGCGGTAGCAGAGGCCGTCAAAAGAGCGCAAGTCTTGCTTCGGCACAAGCTGGACAGGTTACCGAAGAAAACTTTAACACTCTTGACGAGAACCTTAAAGCGTTCCTTTCGAGTAATGCAAAACTTTTGACCAAATGGCCGTTCAAGGAATGGGGATATAAGCTTGTAGACGACGCACTGGTAGAATGCGAAAAGCCTGAGGGCGAAAGCATTAAAGGAGAAGCATTGAAGGCTTTTCTGCAACTTGACATGGTAAATCACTACTCTCCAGCCTTAAACATTTCCAGACACGATTGGGTGGAGTCTGCGCTTCGTTCAAACGTTTTATACACATATTGCGGGACGCTGGACGTTTCTGATTCACTTAATTGTTATATATACACGGCAGAGGATTATACTCAAATCGGTTATTATGATGCTTTTGCCTTACTGGTTAAGGACAATAAGGCCACAGGGTCTATACCATTAGCCGGCGAAGGTCACGGAATGTGGGACTCTATAGAGTCCAATCGGGTTTCCAGAAACTCTTTCGTAATAGCATCTTTCGCCATTGATGTCATTGATGAGAATGGAAACAACCCTGGAAGTTATTACTTTATTCGTGTTAACAATGATGGCTCACTAACCGGCTCTGAAGCTTCAGAATCAGACTTCAACAGGCCCACGTGGAATGACAACTAGTCTTAATCACTTGACATTGCGGTCTGATCTCACGTAGTGCTGGCCGGTTTCGGCCTAAATGACGTGATGAAGGCGGGAGCCTCGCCTATAACAACGTCGCAGCGGAGAGGTCTTCGGCAATTCTTTTTACGGCCTTGAATATTCTGGCTGTGGTTTTTTCTCCTGGGAAAGACACCCCGCTTTTATAAGCCCGCATCTTGCTTTCGTTGACGCCGGCATATTCGGCAAATCGGCTTACATTGATAAAGTCGAAGAAATTGAAGAACGACGGAAGGTCGTAGCTATAGCTAACCATAACCGCGTCCAAAGACTCCTCTTTTTGCTCTTCGAGAGCTTCTTTTACGCTCTCCATAAAATCCTCCTTAGCCTTAGCTACACTGTCTCCAAAGCCGCCGAAGAAGCTGTCACCAATGTGATCATCGGAATAAACGGAAAAACGTCCGTCCTTTCCCTTTTCTATTATAGCCTTGATTTTGTACTTTTTCATATTCCTGCCTGCTTTAGAAGCCGTTTCAATTCACTTGCTTTCATAGTGCCGGCCCTCCGGATGCAAAAGTAGCGAAAATGTTGCTGTAATCCAAAAATAACATTGTGTTCACCATAATTTTGTATTTTATGAGCACAATATTATAAAAACCCAGCAACCTCGGTGCGGGTTAAGTGGTTCATACACAGGTGATTGCGGGGTTCTCTGGGAAAAGATTTATTACCAAAGGACCGCGCAAGTACTTCAGGGACAAGCGGTTAGCCTGCACCGGGACGGCATTACGCCAGAGCGGGGGCAGGAGAGGTTTACTCCGGCCGGACGTAGCGGTTGCCAGTTTCGGCCTTGATGGCGCTGATGAAGGCGGGGGAGTAGGCGGGAGAGGTGTGACGGCCGGGGAGGAGTTCGCCGCCGGCGGAAGGGAGCATGATCTGGTCGTTGTGCTTCACAATCAGGAACTTGGCAAGCTTGTCCCAGCGGGCCATCATCTTATCCGTGTTGGCAATGACACTGGCCGAAAGGAAGTCGGAGAGTTCTCCGGCGGTGAGCGAGGCGGCGCGGCTCACCACTTCGGCGTCATCGGCCTCAAAGAAATCCTCGAGTTCTACCTGCGCCTCCCTGAGATCCGGGTACAGGGCGCTCCAGCGGGGGTAGACCATATTGGCCACGAAGTTGCACATCCAGAAGGCGCTCTCCGTAGAGAACTCCCGGATATTGTTGTTCTCCCTCCGGAACGGCTCCGGGATACGGTTGATTCCGCAATACACGGGCACATAGGCCACCATGGTGGCGTCGTCAAGGTTGAAATAGCACACGCCGCCAACGGCATCAGGGAGCCAGGAGCGCATTCGGCAAACCATGGTCATGCCGCTTTGCTGGCAGCCGATGGGCCTCTCCCTGAACATCTTGGTCCCGTCCGGAGCCTGATAATTCACCGGCTGGTTCCTGTACGGCGACGCCCAGGGCCCGGCACTTACATCGGCCGTCATGTCAAGGGCGGTGCCTTCATAGTGGTCACGCATGTCCTCCTGGATGTCGCGGTAACTCACGGGAGCGGCAGGCTTAATCCAAAGAGGAAGGGCGTCGTGCTCTGTGAGATCCCCGTTAAGGAAGGGCAAGTAGTTGTCCATCACCTCTTTATCGTAGTGATGCCGAAAGAAGCTCCACACCCTGGCCTCGCAGTAACGGATGGCACCGAAATCCAGCGGACCATAGGCCTCGCGGAAGGAAAAGTCTTTGTCGGCCCCATTATAATAACCCATTTCACGGGCAAAGGAAATGACGTCGTTGGAGTACATGCACTCCCCCTCTACAATGCTGTAACCCAGTTTCTTGTTGAGTTTCTTGGCCTGCGGGAACTGCCTTATTCGGCTGGCGTTGGCGTAGGCGGTGATGCAGTCGTCGGGGAGCCTTCTTGCCACCCACACCGCGCCCTTCCTTCCGGGGCCCTTGCCGATAAGTTCCATGAACCACGCCTCCTCCTTGTCACACACGGCGAAGGATTCTCCGGTGGCGTTGTAGCCATATTCCTGCACAAGCTGGTGCATGATGCCAATGGCTTCCCTGGCCGAAGCCGCACGCTGCAGCGTAAGGTTCATGAGGGTGAAGTAGTCAAGCCAGCCGTCCGGGTTCCTGAGCTCCTTTCGGCCGTCCCAAGTGGTTTCAACGATGGAGACTTGCTTCTCGTTCACAAGGCCTACCACCCCATAGGTGTACTCCACCTGCGGGATGTAGTTGACCTTGGCGTCCGGTCCCCAGCCCTGCCGGATGGCAATCATCTCCCCCGGCTCATGGCGCCCCGGACGCGAGAAGCCCAGCGATGCGGCAAACCCGAAGCCGTCGCAGTTGTAAGTGCATATCACGCTGCCGTCCACAGAAGCTTTCTTGCCCACAATGAGGTTGGTGCAGGCGTCGGAACTCGGCTGGAACAGGATTGCGGCCGAAACCAGAGCGGCCAGGAGGGGTAAATGTCTCATTTCTTAACGTCTTTTAGCACAAATATAATGTTTTTCCCCGTTCTACCGCCAGGCCAGGTGCAAAAACGGGGTGATTTTGCACTTGGCAAGGCCGAAAACGCCAGGTCAGGTGCAAAAACGGGGTGGTTTTGCACTTGGGAAGGCCGAAAACGCCAGGCCAGGTGCAAAAAAGGGGTGGTTTTGCACTTGAGAGGGCCGAAAACGTAGGCCCAGGTGCAAAAAGAGGGTGGTTTTGCACTTGGGAAGGCCGAAAACGCCAGGTCAGGTGCAAAAACGGGGTGGTTTTGCACTTGGGAGGGCCG
>DGXO01000080.1 GCA_002395605.1 Bacteroidales bacterium UBA4230 | reverse complement strand
GATGGGCATTTTGCCGTCACTGCAGAGGGCATAGGCGGTCTGGTCCATCACCTTCAGGTGCTTGGAGATGGCCTCGTCGAATGAAAGTTCGTCGTACTTCACGGCCGAAGGGTCTTTTTCAGGGTCTGCGGTGTATACGCCATCTACGCGGGTGCCTTTGAGGAGGGCGTCGGCCCCGATTTCAAGGGCGCGGAGAGCGGCGCCGCTGTCTGTGGTGAAGAAGGGATTTCCGGTGCCGCCGGCAATGAGAGCCACACCGCCGCGTTCCATGAGCTTCACGGCGTCGTCGCGCATGTAATATTTGGCATGGGGCTCCATGGGGGTGGAAGTAAAGACTTCGGCCTCAACACCTTCGGCCTTGATGAACATTTTGAGGGCAAGGGCGTTTATGACAGTTGCAAGCATTCCCATCTTGTCTCCGTCCACTCTGTCGAAGCCTTTCCCCACGCCCTGAAGGCCGCGGAAGATGTTGCCGCCGCCATTGACTATGGCTATCTGGAGGCCTGCCTTTGCGGCCGAAGCCACCTCTTTTGCATATTTTTCCAGCCACTGGGTATCAAGGCCTTTGCCGGCGGGGCCGCCGAGACTTTCTCCGGAGAGTTTAAGAAGGACGCGTTTATACATACGATTCAGTTTTAATATCAAACAAAAGTACCGAAATATTGGTAAACTTCCAAGAAAGATTCCTATATTTGTGAACTGGAAACAAATTTAACTAAACAATACATGGCTAATTTTTTAACCTCATCCATCGGTAAGAAGTTCATTCAGAGCGTCAGCGGTGCTTTCCTCATCATCTTCCTGCTCCTTCACGGAACCATCAATTTCTTCTCTGTAATAGACTCTCTCAACGGCAAGTTCGGCAAAGTTGCCGCAGACTCTATGCCTTATTCCCACGGAGACGGCTGGTTCCAGCTTGGCTGCGACTTCATGTCCTCCCCTGTGATTGACATCATGGTCCCCATCCTTGCCCTTGGTTTCCTCATCCACATCCTCTACGGCTGCTGGCTCAGCTACGAGAACGTTGTAAAGCGCGGCGGCCTCAAGCGCTATGAGGTTGCCTCCAAGGCAAAGAACGACAGCTGGAGCGCCAAGAACATGGCAGTTCTGGGAGTTGTCGTCCTTGGTTTCCTGGCCTTCCACCTCACCCACTTCTGGGCCAAGATGCAGCTTCAGGAATTCATGGGCGGAGAGGCCGAAAACCCCTACTTCCTTCTCATCAACACCTTCCGTCACTGGTGGGTACTTGCCCTCTACATCGTGTGGTTCGTAGCCATCTGGCTGCACCTCAACCACGGTTTCTGGAGCATGTTCCAGACCATCGGCTGGAATAACAAGAAGTGGCTGAAGCGCCTCAAGGTAATTGGCTCCATCGTTGCCACCATCATCATCCTGCTGTTCATCTGCACTGCAGTCAACGCCTACATCGAGGCCCACTGCGTAACGGCATCGGCCCAGTACACCGCTTCCCTGCTGGAGCAGATTGCAGCACTGAACTAAGCGCAAAGACAATTAGCTGAATAACAGTAATTTACACAAAGTGCCGTGCTTAAAAACAAGCACGGCACTTTTTATGACAACCACTTTGCCCTACACCACAACGAGCTTGACGCCCTTACTTTCCAGGGCCTTTCTGGCGTCGTCGGGAATTCCGGAGTCGGTGATAAGGATATCTATGTCCGTGATGGGGCAGATTCGGCTGAAGCCTTTCTTCCCTATTTTGGAGGAATCCGCGAGCGCAATGACCTCATCTGAAATGCGCGCCATATAAGAAAGGAGTTCGGCCTCCTCTACGGTAGCGCAAAAAGCGCCGCTATCAGGGTCTATGCCATCCATTCCGAAAAACAGCTTGGAGCACTGCAGGTTGGTGAGCATGGACTTTGCCTCCGAGCCGATAACACAAAGTGAATTACCATAAAGGATCCCGCCAAGCTGCATGACGGACACCCCCGACATGTCGCCGAGTGCCATTGCAATGTTGACCGCCGGGGTAACAACATTGAGCCGGCCTTTGGGTTTGAGGATTTCGGCCATGACTTCAAGGGTGGAACCGGCGCCAAGGATAATGGAATCGTTCTCCTGAAGCATCTCTACCGCCTTCTGGCCTATTTTGAGCTTCTTTTTGAAGTTGATGCGCTTTTTTGTGTTGAGACTTATGTCCATCACCTGGGCCGATGTGGGCATTGCGCTGCCATAGGCACGGTACAGGAGGCCTTCGTTTTCCAGATGGGTGAGGTCCTTGCGAATAGTGGTCTGGGTAACCTGCAGGGCGTCTGCGAGGTCGGCCACTTTTACGAATCCGTCCTTGAAGATGCTGTCAAGAATGAATTTCCGTCTTTCGGCGATACTTGTCATTGAGGTTATAGGTTATTAGTTCGATTCGCAAGTTAGTGAATTGTTTTGAATTAACAAAGAGAACGAAACAAAACGAAATTTTTCTGCCTAAAACTGTTTGTCGAACGAAATTTTTTATTTATTTTTGTACAAACTAACTATTAACCACTATGAAAGGTAAACTAACTACCTTGCTTCTAGCAATTTGCCTGCTCCCGGGGTTATTCTGTTCCCCACTGGCAGCCCAAACCCGTAACATCTCCGTCAAAGGAACCGTTACCGACACTAAGGGAGAACCCCTCGTGGGCGTAATGGTGTATGTGCAGGGATCCACTTCAAACGGCTCCCTCACAGGCGCAGACGGAAAATATTCCCTCTCCGGAGTCTCTTCAAAGGCTACCATCATAGCTTCCTTCATGGGCTATGAGGAAGTCCACGAAGCAGTAGACGGCCGGAATGTAATTGACTTTGTCCTCAAGGAAGACTCCGAGCTCCTGGACGAAGCCGTTGCAATTGGATACGGTAACCAGCGAAAGCTCACCCTCACCGGATCCGTTGCCACCACTTCCGGTTCGGAACTGGTGAAGAACTCTTCCGTAAACCTTTCCCAGGGCCTTGCCGGACGTCTTTCCGGCGTTATCGTGAACAACCGTTCCGGAGAGCCCGGTAAGGACGATGCAGTCATCTTCATCCGTGGCCGAAGCACCCTTGGAGACAACAGCCCTCTTATCATCATAGACGGTGTCCAGGGCCGTGGAGACGAATTCGGCCGCCTTACCGGTGACGAAATCGAGAGCATCAACGTCCTGAAAGACGCATCGGCCGCCATCTACGGCGCCCGCTCTGCAAACGGCGTTATCCTTGTCACCACCAAGCGAGGCAAGTACAACGAGGCCCCTAAGGTGAACTTCACCTACGACCTTGGTATGCAAAGCCCTACCCGCATGGTTCAGCTGGCCGACGCCGTTCTGTACACCCAGGCATACAACAGCAGCCTTGCCATCAGCGGCGGCGCCCCCGTGTACAACGAGACCCAGATCCAGCACTACATCAACCAGGACGACCCCATCAACTACCCCAACACCAACTGGTATGCCGAAATCATCAAGCCCGTATCCCTGCAGCACAGATATGGCGTGAGCATCAACGGCGGTTCCCAGAGGGCGGCTTACTTTGTGCAGTTCAACGGCCAGTTCCAGGATGGTATTTATTATAAGAGTGCCACCAACTACAACCAGTACAACCTCCGCTCCAACCTGGACATCCAGGTTACCAAGAACCTCAAGCTTGGAGTTGACATCAATGCCCGTCAGCAGCACAAGAACTATTCGGCCTTCCCCAGTGACTCTTACGGTATCTTCTACATTGCCCAGCGCATGAGGCCTACCGGAGCCGCTTACTTCCCTGATGGCGCAGGCGCAGACCAGGGACTTCCCGGAAAGCTTCTCCGCGGCGGCACCAACCCCGCGGTGCTGGTCCAGGACCTCACCGGTTATGACCGCACCACCATCAACACCGTCAATACCACCTTCACCGCCAACTGGGACCTCGGGTTCCTGGTGAAAGGCCTTTCCATCAACGGACACATGGCCTACGACATTGTGAGCACCTTCAACAAGAACTGGCAGCAGAACTGGAACTACTACAGCTACGACGAAATCACCGAGCTCTTTGAAGAGCGTTCCAATTCCTACTGGCCCACTCCGGTGCTCCATGAATACCAGCGCCACACCAAAAACCTGGCCCTCAACGCCAACGTCAACTACGACCGCGACTTTAATGGCCACCACGTAACCGCCCTTGCCGGTTTCGAGCAAAACTCCTACCGCCTGGACTACTTCAAGGCCGGCATCAACAAATACGACTCCGACATCCTTGACGAACTCTTTGCCGGTACCGCCGACAAAAGCTGGTACTCCATCAATGGTTATGCACGTGAAACCGCACGCCGCTCTTTCTTCGGCCGTGTAGGTTACGACTACAAGAGCAAGTATCTGTTCCAGGCCCTTGTACGTTTTGACGGCTCCGAAAACTTCCCCGCCGGAAAGCGCTGGGGCGTATTCCCGGGCGTTTCCGTTGGCTGGCGTCTCTCTGAAGAGCCCTTCATCAAGGACAACCTCACCTGGCTCACCAACCTCAAGATCCGCGCTTCATACGGCGAACAGGGTAACGACCAGATTGACCCGTTCCAGTACATGACCACGTACGGTTACACTTCGGCCTACTCCTACAAGACCATGTTTGACGGCAAGGAAGTGAACTTCATCATCCCCGGCACCATTCCCAACGAAAACGTAACCTGGGAAGTTGCACGCACCTGGAACGTGGGTATGGACGGAAACATACTCAACGGACTGTTCTCATGGGAAATTGAAGGTTTCTCCACCAACCGTTCCAACATCCTTTGCACCCGTAACGCTTCCATACCTTATTATACAGGTCTTACCAACAACCTCCCCGACGAAAATATCGGCATAGTGAAAAACAGGGGCGTGGAGCTGCAGCTGAGCCATGAGAACAAGCTCCTTGGCGGAGACCTCCGCTACCGCGTAAACGGCAACTTCATGTACGCCAAGAATACCATCGTGTACATGGACGAGACTCCCTGGCCCGAAAACCACGACTACATGAAACTGGAAGGAAAGCCCATGGGTTCGGCCCTCTACTACCATGTAATCGGTATCAACAAGACCGCCGAAGACCTTGCAAATCATCCTCAGATGAGCGGCGCCACCCTTGGCGACTTCATCTTCGAAGACCTTGACAAGGACGGTGAAATCACCAACCTGGACCGCTACCGCAACGAATTCACGGTGGTTCCCCAGATTGTGTTCGGCCTCAGCCTGGACCTCACCTGGAAGAACCTGGACTTCACCATGCTGCTCCAGGGACAGGGCCTTGCACGCTACTACTACTCTCCTCAGATGGACCCCGTCTCCGGCAACCTCGACCGCTTTGCGGCACAGAATGCCTGGACTCTGGACAACACCACCTCAGACTATCCCAGGATAGGTTCTACAGTAAGTAACGGCGGCGTTAACCGCTCCGACTACTACTCCCGCAACGCAGCCTTCCTGCGCCTCAAGAACGTTGAGCTTGGATACACCCTTCCTCTTGACAGGTGGCTTCCCAAGCTTGGCGCAAAGAGCCTTCGCTTCTACATTGCAGGTTACAACCTCCTCACCTTCTCCGAGCTCAAGTTCGTAGACCCCGAAACCTCCGACGAAAGCTATCAGACCTATCCTCAGATGAGAATTGTGAACACCGGTGTTAAACTTTCATTCTAAGGGCAATATGAAAAAGATATATATACTTTTAGCGGCTGCACTTTGCTTTGCATCCTGCCAGGACGGTTTCCTGGACAAAAAACCGCTTGACAAACTCAACGAAGACGCCGTCTTCAACAGCGACGCTCTTGCCGAAGCCTATGTGAACGCCCTCTATACCGTTCTTCCGGATCCTTACCAGGAAGGCAACGTGGGCTGTATCACCGATGAAGGATATTTCCGTTATGGCGGAACTTCCACCCGTTACATCGCCTCCGGATACATGGACCCGGACAACGTGATGTACATCAAGGAAGGCGGCCAGGCACATAACACCCGTACCACCATCCTCAATATCTGGAACCGCACCTACGAGTGGATTTACAGGATGAACTACTTCCTCACCTACATCGAGGAGAAAGGTTCGGCAATGACGGAAGACGCCAAGAACCGCCTCACCGGAGAAGTCCTTTTCCTGAGGGCATGGTCTTACTTCCTCCTTATCCAACGCTACGCCGGCGTTCCCATCATCACAAAGCCGCACTCACTCACCGACGATTTCACGGTGACCCGCGCCAACTTTGACGACTGCGTAGATTTCATCCTCAAGGACCTTGACGACGCTTACGCCCTTCTCCCCGAAAAGGACAAGACCGCAAAAGGCCGAATCAACAAGGATGTTGTCCTTGCGCTGAAGAGCCGCCTCACCCTTGTGGCAGCCTCCACCCTGTTCAATGACCCCACCAAGCCCACTGGAGGCATTTTCAACGGCGCCTACGACCACGACGGCAAATGGCAGCGCGCCTTTGACGCCGCCAAGGCCATAGTAGACCGCGCCGATGTTGACGGAGCATACGCCCTTGACGACACCTACGACGGCATCTGGAAAGACGTCAACTCCCCTGAAATCATCTGGGCAAAGTACTTTGTGGCAACCTCCGACGCCGACGACAACTACACCAAGAAGGCCCAGCTCCTCTACACCGTAGAGTACTACAACGGCTGGGAAGCCTTCCATCCCACCCAGGCCGCTCAGATTGACTTTGAGATGAAAAACGGCAAGAAATGGTTCGAGGAAGGGTCGGGCTATGACCCCAAACACCCCTACAAAGACCGTGATCCCCGTTTCTACTATTGCATAGCCGCTCCGTTCTACCCTTACGGCAGCACCGGCAAGGACGGCGCCTACAAGGAAGACCCTCTCCTCCTTTACTACCAGTACGATGAAATGACAAAGGACGACTTCCTTGTGAGCAACAGGGCCGATGAACCCGGCTACACCTCCAAGGCCAAGAACACCACGTCCGGCAACCACGGCGGCCTTGAGCTGTACAAGTGGTATATCCCCACTTCCTACATCTCCGAGTCCCAGACCGGAAGTCTCCTTTACCCCTGGTTCCGCCTGGCCGAAATGTACCTGAACCTGGCCGAAGCAGCCCTTGAGCTTGGCGACGAAAACACCTGCCGCACCTATATCAACAAAATCCGTCAGCGCCCTGACGTGATGATGCCCGACGTAACAGAAAGCGGCGAAAGCCTCCGCGACCGCCTCATCAACGAGCGCCGCGTAGAGCTCTATGCCGAAACCTTCCGCTACTTCGACCTCCGCAGATGGAAGCTGGCCGACTTCTATGAGAACGTGCCCCTTGCAAGCGCCAAGACAATGGTCCTGAAGAAAGGCACCCAGATGGATACCATCTACCGCGTGGCACGTCTCTACGACGAATCCAAGAACAACACCAACTACTACTGGCCCAACACCCCGGCCTACGCCACCTATCACTATTCCGGTTACACCAGTGATCCCCGCTACGACAAACCCATCGAGTACGTGATTACCTACAAGTGGCTTGGCAAGGAGTATAAGATTGACTATGGCGACTGCATCCTGAATCAGAATCCTACGCCAAGGTATTTCCCCGAGGACGGACGTAACTACCTCATGCCTATCCCCCGCAACGAAATCACAAAGAGCGGCAAGAATCTGGTACAGAACCCCGGCTATCCCGGAAGTGAATAATCATGAAAAAACTCGTCAGCATACTCATGCTCATGGTGGTGATCCTCTCCTGCAAAAAGGAGGGGCTCACCATGAGCTATTCCAGTGCCGATATCTCCGGCACTCCGGAAGAACATATGGTGCTGGCCGGATTCGCAGCCCGCGATGAGCTGTCGGACGGCATCCACCTTCCCCTGTACACCCACTGTCTGGTAGTTGGAGACGGCGCCCAGAAGGTCTGCATCATCTCCAACGACCTCATGGAAATTTCTCCGGCCATAACGGACACCCTCCTCAACATGATTGCAGAGAGGTCCGGCCTTAAGAAGGAGAACATTCTCATGCACTGCATCCATACCCATTCGGCCCCCAGAAGCGGCGGAGCCTCCAACTATACCGGAGGTACAAACCGCGCCTGGAAAGAAAGGATGATGGAGACCGTGGTGGCCAATGCCGTGAAGACCATCAAGGCAAAGGGAGAGCCCTTTACCCTTGAGATTGGGAAGGGCAGCAGCGCCATCAACGGCAACCGCTGTGAGAAAGACGGCCCCGTAGACCACAGCGTGTATGTGGCCCGCTTCCTCCAAGGCGGTAAGCCTGTTGTCTCAATTGTGAACTACTCCTGCCATCCCGTGAGCATGGGACCTACCAGCTACCTCCTTTCCAGCGACTATCCCGGCGTAGCGGCCCGCTACCTCCAGGAAGCCTGGGGCGGTGAGGTGTTCCAGCTCTCCGGCGCACAGGGCAATGTAGATCCGGCCGAAGGCCCCAAGAAGGTTGACTACACCGAGCGCATAGGAAAGCAGCTCGCCGACGACATCAAGGACATAGAGTTCCAGACCATACCCTCGGAAGGCCTCCTGAGAATAGTGAACAAGACCGTAGACCTCCCCTATGAGATAGACAAGGTGACCCCCGAAGCCGTTATCCGGCATGCCGATTCCCTTGCGGCTTCGGCCAAGACGACCTTCCCGCGTTTTTCGAACGACGTCATGGGATGGAAGGAGGAAATCCTGGAGCGCTTCCGCACCGGGGAAGTCCCCTCCAAACTGAGGTACCATCTTCACGGGGTGAACATGGACGGCGTGGTATTCTTCTTCTCGGACGGAGAGCCATTCTGCGAATACCAGATTGAGGCCAGGGAAGCCTTCCCGGGCACCACGGTGTTCTTTGCAGGCTACACAAACGGCCAGAATTCCTACCTCCCCAGCCAGCACGCCTACGAGGTAAGGAAGGGCTATGAGTATGAGATTGAGCAGATGCACGTGTACATCAAGGCGCCATATCCTCTGTCAAGCAGGATGCCTTCCGTGTACCGTGAAGCCGTCATTGAAACCATACGTGAGACCATAGATAAACAGTAATGAGAGTTCTTTATACCGTACTTTTGACCCTTATTCTTGCCCTGCCCCTTTCGGCCGGTCCAAGATACAATATCGTCCCCACCCCCAGAAGTCTTACGGAGGCTCCCGGAGAATTCACCATAAACCGCAACACGGCACTTGTGGTTGAAGATTCGGCCTTTGCCGAAATTGCCGGAGACTTCAAGGCCCAGATACTTTCCTCCACCGGTTTTGCCCTGGAAGGAAAGGGCCCGAAGATTATCATGAGGAAGGTTGACGGCCTTGGAAAGGAAGAGTATCGCCTGAAGGTATCCCCCTCAGAGATACTTGTAGAGGCCACGGAGGTAAACGGCGCCTTCTACGGGCTCCAGACCATACTTCAGCTTCTTCCGGAAAAGGTGTACAGCGCCAAGAAAGTGCGCGGAGTCAAATGGACGGTTCCCTGCTGCAGCATAGAGGACGGTCCGGAATTCTGGTATCGCGGAACCCTGTTTGACAGCGGCCGTTTCTTCTTCCCAAAAGAGGAAATCATGAAGTTCATAGACCTCATGGCCATGCACAAGCAGAACATGTTCCACTGGCACCTTACCGAAGACCAGGGCTGGCGCATCCAGATTGACAAGTATCCCCGCCTGACCCAGATTGGTGCATGGCGCAAGGAAACCGCCTGGCACAGCGGAATAGGGAATGGAGAGCCCCACGGCGGCTTCTACACCAAGGACGACATCCGCGAGGTTGTGGAATATGCCCGCAGGCGTTGCGTAACCGTTATCCCCGAGGTCGAGATCCCCGGCCATAGCACGGCCGCCATTGCAGCCTACCCGGAGCTCAGCTGCTTCCCGGAGCGTCACTACGAGGTTGAGACCCGCTGGGGAATCTGGAAAAACCTGTATGCCCCCACGGCCACCACGTTCCGCTTCCTTGAGGACGTGTTTACGGAACTCTTCGAGCTATTCCCCTCACCCTATTACCACATAGGCGGCGACGAAGCCCCCAAGGACGTCTACAAGGAAAGCCAGTACTGCCAGGACCTCATGACGGTCCTAGGCCTGGAATCCGAGGAAGAGCTCCAGACTTTCTTCGTGAAGCGCATGGGCGATTTCCTCAGGAAAAACGGCAAAACCGTTATCGGCTGGGACGAAATCCTTGACGGAGGCGCCCTGGAAGACCCCATTGCAATGTCGTACCGCGGCCACGCCCCGGCAGTCAAGGGCATCAAGCGCGGCATAAGGGTAATCCTGTCCCCCAACCGCTGGTGCTACCTTGACAACCAGCAGTACGACCAGCCCGATTCAGTGGCGCAGGAGATTTTCATGCCTCTGAAGAAGGTTTACAACTACTACCCGGCCGTAGACTCCCTTGCCACCCTCAGCAAGGAGTATATCGTAGGATACGAGACCTGCCTATGGACGGAATACATCTGGACCAATGAGAAGGCCGAATACCAGGCCTTCCCCCGCAACATTGCGGCGGCGGAAGTGGGCTGGACAACGCGCTCAAACAAGGACTGGGACTCTTTCCGTGAGAGGATGCCCAAGGTCTTCGGCCGCCTCAAAGAGAAAAACGTCAACTACTGCGACGCCTTCTACGACGTCCTGTTTGACTACAACCGCAACCTCCCCTTCCCCAAGATGATGAATCTTGAGCTGGACTGCCCCGGTGCCGAAATCCGCTACACCCTTGACGGCTCCGAGCCAACAAAGAAATCCCCGGTTTACTCCGGAGAGCCCTTCGAGGTGAATAAAGGCAGCGTCATCAAAGCCAGGGGCTTTATAAGTGGCAAGCCTATTGGAAAAACCGCAGTGAAAACATTCTGATGAGAAAAAGCATAGCAATACTGGCTGCAGCCGCAGCCCTCATTGCCTCCTGTACTCCAAAAGCCCAGGAAGAGCCCCGCGTCATAAGCATCATCCCCGAGCCCGAGCACATCCAGCTTGCTGAGGGCAGTTTCACAGCGGGCCCATCCCTTATGATCCATCTTGACGAGGACACTCCCGAGATGCAGCGCGTGGCAGGCTTCCTTACTGAGAAGCTTTCTACCGCCGCCGGCATCAAAGCCGGATTCACGGAGGAGACAGACCGCCCCGGAACCGTGTACTTCATGAACGCCGGCCTTCCGGAAGAGTGCTACGAGCTAAGGGTGGAACCTGAAAGGATAGTGATAGACTACGGAACCCCGTCAGGGGCCTTCTACGCCATCCAGAGCCTTCTCCAGCTGTTCCCCCAGGAGATTTTTGAGACAAAGCCTGTCAAAGGCGTCAAATGGAGCGTCCCCTGCGTAAGCATCGAGGACAGGCCCCGCTTCTCCTACAGGGGCATGCATCTTGACTGCTGCCTCCACTTCTTCGAGATGGACTTCCTGAAAAAGTACATCGACATAATGGCCCTTCATAAGGTAAACCGCTTCCACTGGCACCTCACCGAGGACCAGGGCTGGAGGCTGGAGATAAAGAAATACCCTCTTCTCACTGAAAAGGGCCAGTGGCGCAAGGAAACCGTTGTAGGTTCCCTCTATTCCGGCATCTACGACGGCAAGCCTTACGGCGGCTACTACACCCAGGAAGAGGTGAAGGAACTGGTAAAGTATGCGGCCGAACGCTACGTCACCATAGTTCCGGAAATTGAGATGCCGGGCCACGCCCTTGCAGCCATAGCCTGCTACCCCGAACTTAGCTGCGGGCTTGAAGACCACTATGAGACGGCCACCAAATGGGGCATCTTCAAACAGGTTTACTGCCCCAAGGAAGAGACCTTCAAATTCCTGGAAGACGTCCTGGAAGAGGTTTTTGAGCTGTTCCCCTCGGAGTACATCCACATTGGCGGAGACGAGTGCCCCAAGACCTCCTGGAAGCAGTGCCCACACTGCCAGGCTCTCATAAAGAAAGAGCACCTGAAAGATGAATTCGAGCTCCAGAGCTGGTTCATCCGCCGCATGGAAAAATTCATCAATTCCCGCGGACGCCAGATAATCGGCTGGGACGAAATCCTTCAGGGTGGCCTCGCCCCCAACGCCTGCGTAATGTCCTGGCTTGGAGAGGAAGGCGGAATAAAAGCCGCCCAGCAGCACCACAACGTGGTAATGGCACCCTACCCCAAGTATTACCTTGACTACTGGCAGGCCGATCCCGACTCCGAGCCCCTTGCCATGGGCGGCCCCACCACGCTTAAAACCATGTACACCTACAACCCCGTTCCGGAGGTCCTTACCCCAGAGGAGCAAAAGTACATAATGGGCGTAGAGGGCTGCGTATGGACAGAGTACATGCCCACTCCCGCACGCGTTGAGTACATGGCCTGGCCGCGCATGTGCGCCATTGCCGAAGCCGGCTGGAGCCGTACGGAAAAAGACTGGGAAGGCTTCACGGAGCGCCTTGAGGAGCATCTTCCCCGCCTGGACGCCCTTGGCGTTGGCTACTCAAAAGCCTTTTTCAACCCGTTCATCGAGGCCCACAAAGACACCGAGTACAGCAAGGTGATAACCATGAGCGTGGACGCTCCCCGTGCCGAAATCCGCTATACCCTTGACGGCACCGCACCCACCGTAAATTCGGCCCTGTATGAAGGCCCGTTTGCCATTAACAGGCAGCAGAGGGTTACCGCAGCAGCCTTCCGTGACGGAAAACAAATTGGAGAAACCAAATACAAAGAATTCTAATTTTATATAACTTGACTATGTCACTAAGACTTACAGAACAACCTTCTCTGTACGACCATCTGGAGAAGAAAAGTGTAGCAGAACTGCTCAGAGACATTAACGCCGAAGACAAGAAGGTTCCCCTTGCAATAGAGGCCGTCCTGCCCGATATCGAGAAACTGGTGAATGCCATTGAGGCAACCATCCGTGGCGGAGGACGTTTCTTCTGGCTGGGAGCCGGAACTGGCGGAAAGCTTGCTGTGCTGGACGTCCTGGAGGTGCCCAACACCTACGGAGTGGATCCCGAAATCTGGCAGGCCGTGCTTGCCGGCGGCGTAGAGAACCTGGTCCTGGACCTGGAAGAGGCCGAAGACGACGTTGAAGAAGGCTGGAGGACTCTCACTGAAAAGCACCACATCACCCCTAAGGACATTGTGGTGGGTATTTCGGCCAGCGGATGCACCCCTTACGTAATGGCAGCCATGAAGGCCTGCAAAGAGCACGGCATCCCCTGCGGCTCAATCTGCAACAACCCCGGCTCTCCCATCTCCAAGTACGTAGACTATCCCATTGAGATTATCACCGGCCCGGAATTCATCACCGGCAGCACCCGCATGAAGAGCGGCACATCCCAGAAACTCCTCTGCGACATGATAAGCACCACCCTCATGGTGCGCCTCGGCCGCGTGGAAGGCAACCGCATGGTTTGCGCCAACCTCATCAACAACAAGGTCGTAGACCGCCTCACCCGCACCATGGTAGAGCGCAACCCCCAGCTCTCCTATGAGTACTGCGAGGACGTGATCAAGAAGACCGGCGGTCTGAAGAAGGCCGAAGAATACCTCAAAGAACAAGGCATACTCAAATGAAAAGACTGACTCCAATACTGGCTGCGACGCTAGCCGTATTCGGCTGCCAGCCCGCCC
Organism: Bacteroidales bacterium UBA4230; assembly: GCA_002395605.1. GTDB lineage: Bacteria > Bacteroidota > Bacteroidia > Bacteroidales > UBA932 > Cryptobacteroides. The sequence goes on along the minus strand of DGXO01000080.1, from coordinate 42,244 downwards.
AAAAACCCGACGTCGGGCCTCAGGCCACGGATATTTCGGCATGGAAAGGCATTGTCTTCAACGAGATTGCCGCCCATGACCAGGAGGAGTCCGACGCCGCAAGCTGGGTTGAGCTTCTGAACACCACCGACAAAGAGATTTCCCTGGAGGGCCTTAGCATCCTCATCACCGACGACTACTTCAAGGACCAGAGCCTTTGGGACGCCCCGGAAGGCGCCAAGCTTGCCGCCGGTGAGCGCCTTGTCCTTTCCAGCGCCAACGACGGCGGAATCAGGACCGGCATCTCTTCGGCCAGTGAATTCCAGCTAAAGCTTGCGGTAAAGGACGGCACCTGCGTAGACAGCTTCAGCCGTGACGCCGTGTTTGCCGACACCCCCTGCTATGGCCGCGGTTCATACCAGCGCATCCCGGACGGGGCCGATACTTGGAAGAACCTCACCTATAGCAGCAAGGGCCAGGAGAACAAGGTGTTCAGCCTGGACGACTACAGGCGCACCGCAATCTGGACCTGGAGCTCGCATGTAGCCGGACTGTCCGAGAACGACTTTGAGAAGCTCAAGGAGTTCAAGCGCCTTGGCTACGACCACATCCTACTCAACTACGTGGCTTTTGAGTCTACGTCGGCCCTTCGCAACACCATCCCGTTCATGGAGAAATGCGAGGAGCTTGGAATTGCAGTCCACTGCTGGATGCAGTGCTTCTACAACGGCGGCTGGGTAAACCCCGTCGACGATGCCAACAACTGCTACAAGGAGGACGTGTATGAAAGGATCCGCACCAACGCCCGGAAGTACATTGAGAACTTCGGCGTAAAAGGCCTGCACCTTGACTATATCCGCTTTGGAGGCACCGCTGCCAAGCACAATCCTTCGGCCGAAGTAAACTCAATGGGCGCAGTAAACCGCTGCTGCCAGGAGATTAGGGAAATCCTGGATTCCTACGACGAAGGCCTTGTTTCAAGCGCCGCCCTCATGCCCGAAAAGAACTCCGTGTCATACTACGGGCAGAACCCCTCACAGATGGGACGGTACATCCACATCCTCATGCCGATGGCCTACCGTTACTCCTATGGCTGGAGCGACAACGGATGTAAAGACATAATCAACTGGTTCGCAAACAATTCCGGCGGAGCCGAAGTATGGGCGGGAATCACCACCTATACTGGCAACGACAACTCCGGCGTAAAGGGCATGAGTGCCGAAGAAATGCGCAAGGACATTGACATCTTCATGGACTCCAAGGCCACCGGCCTGGTTCTTTTCCGCTGCGGACTTGGAACTTTTCCCGATGTTACAGACCTGAACTGAAAAATTTTTTTTATCTTTATCCATCATTAATTAACCCAAATTTTTAACACAAAAGAGTTATGAAAAAATTACTTTCTTACTCAGCCGCGTTAATCGCCGTTCTGGCCGGCCTGTTCTCCTGCCAACCCAAGGAGCAGCCTACACCGGAACCCGAAGTTGGCACAACGCTCCAGCAGGCTCCGCTTGTGAACGCCGTTGCCGACGCTTACGCAAAATGGGAAGACGACAACGTCATCCCCGAGTCACTGAAGGTGGGCGAGACCACTCTCACCCTTCCCCAGTACCAGTATGCAATTGCAACGCTGCTTGTAAACCTCTCCAAGGCCGACAAGAGCGACATTGCAGTAATTGGCTACAAAGCTGCCGAGCACCCGGAGCGCGACAGCTATGACCAGAAGGAAATTGCAGTAACCGGCGGTGCAAAGATCACTGAAGGCACCGAAGACCTGGTGAACATTGCAGAGCGCTTCCTGAAGGCTTCCGCAGACAAACTCCAGATTCCCAACCAGACTCTGGTAACCCGCAGCGGCGCAAGCGCAATCGCTTTCTCCACCAACCGTGCTACCGTAACCTTCATGCGTGCAATCGCCGAGTACAAGGCCGCTGGTTCACTTCCCAAGACCGTGTCTACCGAGTATCTCTCCGCTGCTTCCACCCTTAAGGGCTTCGCAGAGCAGTTTGTAGGCATCCTTGACATCTGGGAAAAGACCGTTGGCACAGTATCCGCAGACGGTTCACACTGCACCGACAACAACAGCGCCTGGAAGGACGTTCACTTTGTTCCTATTCCCCACTCCGGTGGTGCATACGCAGATGGTGTAGACCAGTACGACCCTCAGTACCAGCCTTACTTTACCGTTACCATCGACGGCCGCACCTATACCAGTGCAGAAACTTGGGGTATCGCTCTCCGTGGTATCATGGATATGGTGACCAAGGAAGGTCATACCAAATGGCAGCCCAGCCGTAACCCGTTCTCACACACCATGGCAAACGGCGCATCCCTCAAGGAACCCATCCCTCCCGTGTACGACTACGACATCTGGGGCCAGTATCCCTGGTACGAAAGCACCAATGACGCCCAGCCTATCAACAAGTCCGAGATTGACGTTTACCTGATTGCCCGTCTCGCCGGCTGGTTCCTTGCCCGTCAGGCCGCTCCTATGGATATTACCGGTATTGAACCTCTTGGAAAGATTGGTAACTACCAGATCTTCGGCTCCGATCCCAGCGAATGCATCGTTGAAGAAGGTGTTTCCGGTTTCGTAAGCTCAATGCGTATGTGGCTCATCGCCGCCCGCTTCTACAAGTATCTGCTTGACAACAAGATTGAAGACAACGTCTACGACGCCGTGAAGGACGCCAAGTTCTCCACCGACCTCTATGGCGTTGACATGCCTGACATCACTCTCAAGACCACTACCATCGCCCTGGATTCCGACGGTACAGCCCAGAACCTCAAGTTCACTGCCAAGGAAGCTTGGGAGGTAACTCCTTCCGAATCCTGGATCAAGGTTGATCCCGCCAGCGGCGAAGCAGGTGACATTACCGTAACAGTAACAGCCGAGCCCAACACCGGAGCTCTCCGTGAAGGCGAAATCCTTGTCAAGGGCGGCAACGTGACCGAAGGTCTTGTGGTTAAGGTTACCCAGTCCAAGTACATCGCTCCTAGCGCAGCATCACTGAAAGAATTCGCCGAGCAGTTCGTAAAGGGTCTGGAAGTTTGGGAAGCAACCGTTGGCACAGTTGAATCCGAGAACAAGCACCTCATTGCGAACGGTACTGCATGGACCAACGTACACTTTATCCCCGTAGGTCCCACCGGCGGTGATTATGACAACCACCCCGGCAACCAGCACGACCCCATGTACACTCCTTGGACTATCAATGTCGGAGGCACTGAGTACAACTCTGCCCAGGCATGGGAGATCGCCGTACGCGGCCTCATGAACATGGTAACCACGGAAGGTGAAGCCTTCCTGCCCGGCATGACAGACCGTAACAAGGCTTACACCCTTGGCAACAACCAGGGCTTCCTTGAGGCTGGTATGCCCAACCCTTCAGAGAACTGCAAATGGGGCGGATATCCTTGGTACGAGGAAGACGGCCTCACCTACAACGGCGGCCCCGTTGAGAGTGTAGACATCAACTTCATCATCAAGGTTTGCTCATGGCACCTTGTACGCGGCCTCATCAACAATGACGGTAACAGCGCACTTGGCAACATCGGCAACTTCCAGCAGTTCGGCACTTCTTCCAGCACTCTGAACCTTGATGGTTACGATGGCCTCATCGCTCCTATGCGTGAGCTCATCATCATGATGCGTATCTACAAGTACATCCTTGACAACAACATCGACTCCAATGTCTATGATGCCATCAAGGACCAGAAGTTCGACTTCGACATGTATGCTCAGGGCTCAGAAGCCAAGGTATTCACCCTTAAGGATTTTGCACAGGAATTCGTAAAGGGTCTCGATGTCTGGGCTTCCAACGTGGGTAACATCGACGCCGACGGTGTCCGCAACTCGCAGGCAGCCGCTGGCGCATGGCTGGATGTTCACTACATTCCTATCGGGAACACCAACAACTCCGACTTCAAGGATTATGGCAACAACCAGTACGATGACGGCAAGACCCCTTGGACCCTCAATGTGGGTGGCACCGTGTACACTTCCTCACAGGCTTGGGAAATCGCTATCCGCGGCCTGATGAACATGGTTACCACGGAAGGTGAAGCTTTCCTTGACACCATGGACGACCGCAACAAGGCCTACACCCTTGCAGACGGCAAATCTCTGCTGAGCGACATCCCTGCACCTTCAGCGGACAACAAGTGGGGCAAGAACCCTTGGTATGAGTACGGCAACCTTGTAACCGACGGCGGACAGCCCATCTCCGAGGTTGGCATCGACTTCATGATGAAGGTTGGCGCATGGCATGTGGTACGTTCCTTCATCAAGACCGGAGGAAACTCCAGCCCTCTTGGCATGGTTGGCAACTTCCAGGAATTCGGCACATCAAGCGGCACCCTGAACCTCCAGGGTCAGCACGGAGACTATGTGGGTTACATTGCCCCTATGCGTGAGCTCCTTGTCCTGATGCGTATCTACAAGTACATCCTTGACAACGGCATCGAGACCAACGTCTACAGCGCCCTCAAGGACCAGAAGTTCAAGTTCTGGCTGTATGGCGAGAACGGTGACGTGAGCGCCCCTTCACTTAAGGCCTTCGCGAAGGAATTCGTAAAGGGTCTGGACGTTTGGGAGGCAACCGTAGGCACCGTTGAGTCGGAAAGCGAACACCTCATTGAGAACGGTACCGCCTGGACTAACGCACACTTCATCCCCATAGTTCCCAACCCCGGTTGTGAGTACCTTGGACATGCCGGCAACCAGTACGATCCCAAGTACACACCTTGGGTGCTCAATGTCAACGGTGTAGAATACACATCGGCCCAGGCATGGGAAATCGCTATCCGCGGCCTGATGAACCTTGTCACCGCCGAAGGTGAAGACTTCCTTCCCACCATGGACGACCGCAACAAGCCTTATACACTGGCCGACAACGGTTCCCTGAACGACGCAATGCCTACATATTCACCCGACTGCGCCTGGGGCAAACACCCCTGGTATGAAGGAGCAAACTCCGACCTTGTAACTTACAACGGCGCCGCCATTGAAAGCGTTGACGTCAACTTCATGGTGAAGGTAGGTGCCTGGCATGTTGTCCGCGGTCTTATCAAGACTGCCGGAAACAGCAACCCTCTTGGCATGATTGGTAACTTCCAGCAATTCGGCACGGCAAGCAGCACCCTCATCCTTGAAGGTTACAACGGGCTTATCTCCCCTATGCGTGAAATGCTGATTCTCATGCGCATCTACAAGGATCTCCTTGACAACAATATCAACAGCAATGTTTATACTGCCATCAAGGACAAGACCTACAGCTTTGACCTGTACGGTATTGAGTAAATCCTAAACCTTTCCGGCAGCGGGGGCCTGACCGCCCCCGCTGCTGCAAATTAATCACATAAACATGAAAAAATTCACACTGCTCTTCTTTGCCTCCGCACTTGTGCTGAGCGCATGCGGGTGCGGAAAAAGCGTCCCCGCAAAAACCGACGACAATACTTCCGAACAGCCTCAGGAACAGGAAAAGACCTTCAGCCTGGACAGCTACAACGGTCACTTCGTAGAGGCTATTTCGGCAGCATACGACTATTTTGAAGAAAACGGGAAACTACCCAACACCATCAACGTAGACGGCCTGTCCGTAACCAAAGGCCGCTACATCGTAGGCGCCTGCATGCTCCTTGACAAGATCCAGAAGGAACCCGACACCTGGCAGGACAACGACATCGAGACCATCCAGGCCGCAGGCGGTGAAGACTACCGCTGGAACACCTTCGACCCCGACGTAATTGACTTCCAGCACATAAACTTCATGGCCGAAAAACTCCTGAACTTCACCATTGAAAGGAAGTCCCTCCCCAACTACGTCACCTTCCCCTCCACGGACCCCGCCAGCCCCGGCTACCTTCCGCAGCTCACCATGGTTGTGACAAAGCACGAGAACACCATGAACCTGAGGGCCTGCGCAGTGGTCCTTGCCCGCACCTTCAACTACTTTGTAAAGAACAAAGGCCAGTGGCCCACCGAAGTATCGTCATGGCCGGCCTCCTACCTTGGCTCCACCAGCCACTGCCCCATTGACGCCCCAGAGGTGATTGCAGCCCGCGACGAAGCCATCGCCGGACTCCCCGCCAACGCCACGGACCGCCAGAAGGCCGAAGCAATATACGAGTACGCCCGTGACAAGTGGGAGTGGGAAAACTACATGAACACCAAGAAAGGCGCCGTAGAAACCATCAAACAGAAAGGCGGCAACTGCTGCGACCTCACCCACGCGACCATTGCCATGTGCCGCGCCACCGGCATTCCCGCCCGCTACCTCCACGGACAGTGCTACTACTCCTCAGTGGAAGGCCACGTGATCCCGGAAATCTACGTAGACGGAAGATGGTGGATTGCAGACCCCACCAACAACGACTCCACATGGGGAACCCCCAAATGGAAAGGCATGGAGACCTTCAACGGACGTTACTACGAACTTGAATTCTAAGAAGTCATGCTAAAGAAAGTATTTCTTTTTGCCGCACTGGCAGCCGCACTCATCTCTTGCGGGAGAAAACCCGTAACTGAAGAAAATACCAACGGCATTTGGCTATGGTCCAAGTACATGAACGACGTTGACCTGGACACGCTTAAAGCCAAGGGAATAGGCAATATCATCCTCCACGAGGTAGCATTCAAAAACCACGGCGAAGACTCGACCATGGCCTTCATCCACGCCGCACAGGAGCGTAACCTCAAGGTCCATATCTGGTTCCAGTGCTTCTACAAGGACGGCAAGTGGGTAAACCCCGTTGACGACTCCCTGTGCCGCTACAAGCAGGAATACTTTGACGAGGTGATTGCCCGCGCAAAGCACTACCAGGAACTTGGAGTGGACGGAATCCACCTTGACTACATCCGTTTTGGCGGAACCGCCCACAAGCACAATCCAAGTGCCGAAATAACCGCCACAGGCTGCGTGACGGAGTTCTGCCGCCAGATAAGCACCGCCCTCAAGGCCGCCAACCCCCACATCATCCTTTCGGCCGCACTTATGCCGGAGCCCAATAGCGAGTACTACTACGGCCAGGATCCCGCGCAGATGGGGCAGTACATAGACATCCTCATGCCCATGATATACTACCACTGCGACAGCTACCGTCCCAACGGCGCCGAATGGGCGCTTGAGGTGGCCGACCATTTTGCCACCAAGGGCGCTCCCGCAAAGGTATGGGCAGGAATCACCACATACAAGGACACCGACACATCCCAGGTGGTTCCCATGGATGCCGTAAACATCCTTAGGGATGCCAAGATGTTTGTAAACAGGTCCAAAGCCAGCGGAGTGGTCCTTTTCCGCTTCGGCCTAGGCGAAATCCCGGACCTCAACGGAATAAAGGAAAACTAGAATGATACTCATTGCAGACAGCGGCGCCACAAAAACCCAGTGGGGCTGCGTTAACAGGGACGGCACAGGCCGCCATGACTTCTTCTCCCAGGGCTACAACCCCAACTACATAAGCGGGGAAGACATCATTGCCGATATCAGGGCAAACCTCCCGCAGGGCTTTGACACGGATGCCGTAGAGGCAATCTACTTCTATGGGGCCGGCGTCACGCCCATGCAGTATCCCTTTGTGGAAAAGTGCCTGAGGACTGTTTTCGGCAAAGCCGGTGAAGTTTTCATCGCCATGGACACCCTGGCATCGTGCAGGGCCCTCCTGCAAAGGGAACCGGGCTTTGCTGCCATCCTTGGCACCGGCACCAATTCGGCCATGTATGACGGCTGCAACGAGGGCCTCAACGTAGACTCCTGCGGCTTTATCCTTGGCGACGAAGGCAGCGGCGGATACCTTGGAAAGCGCCTCATCACAGATTTTATCCGCTGTAACATGCCGGAGGCCGTGTACAAGATTGTGGGCAAGGAACTTGGCCACAGCAACGAGGAACTCCTGGACATTATCTACACCAAGCCCTTCCCCAACCGCTTCTGCGCCCAGTATGCAAAGTTTATCGGGGAGCACCTTGACTTCGACCCCTACTTCCCCGCCCTTGTGGAAGACGCCTTCACCAAGTTCTTCCAGCGTATCGTAACCCACTATCCGGACTATACCAAGTACAGTTTCAACGCTGTGGGAAGCGTGGCTTACCACTTCCGTCCCATCCTTGAGAAGGTGGTGGAGCGCTTCGGCATGAAGATGGGCGTCATCCTGAAGGCCCCCATGGACGGTCTTGTGAAATATCATACAAGTTAGCTATGCCGAAAAACAAGTACCTGCTTCCGCTTGCCTTCATAGGCATGATGTTTTTCACCGTTGGCTTTGCCACCGGCATAAACGGGTATTTCGTGCCGTTCCTGGAGAATAACCTCTCCCTTACTTCGGCCCAGTCTTACCTTGTGATAGCCGCAACTTTTACCGCATTCCTGGTATTCAGTTTCCCGGCTTCAACCATTATCGGCAAAATAGGATACAAGAAGACGATGTCTCTGTCCTTCTTCCTCTTTGCCATTGCCTTTGCGCTGTTCATCCCTGCCGCAAGGCTTGAGAGCTTTGCCCTCTACCTTCTGGCCTGCTTCATAAGCGGAACGGCAAACACGGTGCTCCAGGCCGCAATAAACCCCTATGTGACCATCCTGGGGCCCATAGACTCCGCCGCAAGGAGGATAAGCATCATGGGAATATGCAACTCCCTGGCGCTGTCTCTGCCATCGGTATTCATAGCCGCAGTAACCCGCAAGCCCATTGAGGCGGTGGGGCTTGCAGACCTTGACACCCCGCTTCTTATTATCATCGCGGTGGTTGTGGCCCTTGGCATAATCACCCTCTTTGCACCCCTTGAGGAAATCAAGGCCCAGGGAGAGGAGAACGAGGAAGACTGCCCGTATGCCGCAGGGAAAACCTCCATCTGGCAGTTTCCCCACCTTGTCCTTGGTGCGCTGGCCCTGTTTGTGTACGTGGGCGTGGAAAACCTTGCCCTCCTTACCGTGCTGGATTATGCCCAAGGGCTTGGGCTCCCCAACCCTGAAAGCTACACAATATGGCCCGGAATAGGCATGGCCGCCGGCTATGTCATAGGCATAATCTGCATCCCCAAAGTAATCTCCCAGGTACAGGCCCTCAGGATATGCACCTGGCTTGCCGTGGCCGATTCCATTGCGATAGTGCTTACCCCGCCGGAAGTGTCGGTGTGGTGCGTAGCGCTCCTGAGCTTTGCCTGCTCACTTATGTATCCGGCAATATGGCCGCTTGCAATTGTGGACCTTGGCAAGTTCACCAAGAAGGGATCGTCACTGCTTGTGGCCTCCATAGGCGGCGGAGCGCTTATTCCGCTGCTTTTCGGAGCCATGAAAGACTGGGTTGGGGCACAGGACGCCTACTGGATCTGCCTTCCGTTTTATCTCCTCATAATGTTCTATGCATACTACGGTTACAAGATTCGCCGCTAGCGCAGTAGCGGCTCTCCTCCTCCTTATTGCAGGGGCAAAAGCGAATGCCTGCACCACCGCCATAGTTTCGGCCCGGGCCAGCAGCACCGGCAGGCCGATGATATGGAAACAAAGGGATGCCGACAACGTCCGTAACACCCTTGCCCACGTGAAGGGAGAACGCTACTCCTACACCGGAATCTTTGCCGATACCGACACCGGGCACCGCAAGACATACGGCGGGATAAACGAGGCCGGATTCGCCATTGCCAACAACCTCTCCTATAACCTTCGGCCCGATGACACGGGGACCCAGAACGGCCTCCTGATGAGCCGCGCGCTTGGCATCTGCGAATCCCTGGAAGACTTTGAGAACATGCTGAGGGAAGGAACAGGACTTGAGATAAGCGCCAACTTTGCGGTCATTGACGCCCACGGCGGGGCGGCCTACTTTGAGGCCTGGGACCACGGATACACCCGTTACGACGTTCCCGAAGGCGGAGTCCTGTACCGCACCAACTTCTCCCTTTCCGGCCGTGAGAACGAAGGCGGCGGCTATGCCCGCTATGAGGCTATAAGCCGAATCATGGAAAAACGGCCCCGGGGAGGCTACAGCCCGGAATTCTTTCTTGACGCCGCCCGTAATTTCCACCACGGATTCAGCGGCAAGGACGCCCTGAAAGGCAACACCCTTGTGTATGACAACCACCTTATCCCCCGCCCTTGGTCGGCCTCCAGCGTGATTATAGAAGGGGTCACCCAAGCCCAAAGGCCCGATGCCGGGATGATGTGGTTCGTGCCCGGATATCCCCCTTGCAGCTATGCAGTTGCAGCGTGGGTGGCCGCCGGAGACAATCTTCCCGCCACGGTTTCCGGGGATGCTCCTGCAAACGCCCTTGCCGTAGAACTCATGCACAAGGTGCATCCGTTCTTCCAAAATGAGGAAGGGGCGGAATACCTTGACGTGAAGGCCGTCAAAAAGATACTTCCCGTTGTAAGGAAGGCCGAAAAGGCGGAGCTCAGGGAAGCCCGCCAAACAGACGGATTCAACCCCTCAGAAGTCCTTGGATACAACAAGGCATGCGAGGAAAGATTTGAAGCATTCAAACAAAAGGTGACAAGATGAACTTTACCCCCTGGACACTGCTCATAGACGTTGGAGTTGTTTCCCTGCTGCTACTGCTTGGGAAGCTTCTCCGCGCAAAAGTACCCTTTATCCAGAGGCTGTTCATACCCCCAAGCCTTATAGCCGGCTTCTGTGGCCTTATCCTGGGGCCGGAGGTCCTTGGATGGCTGCCCCTTTCATCAAACATGGGCACCTACGCAGGCATTCTGATAGCCCTTGTCTTCAGCTGCATCCCGTTTACCTCCCAAAAGTCCCGCACCAATGACGGCGGCGCCCGCATAGGCCGAATGTGGAGCTACTCCCAGGCGGGAATGCTGCTCCAGTGGGCCCTTGGCGGTGCCCTTGGCATGTGGGTCCTAAGCCTCTTCTGGCCCATAGACCCCTCCTTCGGCCTTTCTATGCCCGCCGGATTCTGCGGAGGCCACGGCACGGCTGCGGCAATTGGCGAAGCCTTTTCCAAACACGGCATAGAGGAAATGCAGTCCCTTGCCATGACAGCCGCTACGGTTGGCATCATCGCCTCAGTGGTCATTGGCATGTGGGTCATTTCATGGGGCGCCGCCCACGGTAAAACCTCCTTCCTGGGGAAATTCGACACCCTCCCGGAGGAGCTCCGCACCGGCATACTCCCCAAAGACAAGCGAATCTCCATGGGGGAAGCCTCCTTCAGCGCCATTTCCCTGGACTCCATGACCTTCAACTTCGCCTTCGTGGCCCTTTCGGCCCTGGGCGGTTACGGCATCTCAAAGCTGGTGGCCCTCCTGTGGCCCGCCCTTATGCTTCCGGTATTCAGCTGCGCCTTCATCGCCGCACTCCTTGTGAGGTGGATCCTTGGAAAGATTAAGGCCGATGAACACATCTCAAAGCCCATCGTGGGGCACCTCAGCGGGGCCTTCACGGACTATCTGGTGGCCTTTGGAGTTGCATCCATCAAGCTGGAGATTGTGGGGCGCTACATCGTGCCGCTCACCATTCTCCTTGTAATAGGGCTGGTCCTTACGCTCCTCTATGTGTTCCTTGTGGGCGCCAGGATTCACCGGACTTACGCATTTGAAAAGAGCGTTTTCACCTGGGGCTGGTTCACCGGAACCATGGCCATGGGAATCGCCCTCCTGAGGATTACGGACCCCGATTCCAAAAGCGGCTGCCTTGACGACTACGCCATTGCCTACCTTTACATAGCCCCTGTGGAAATAGCCCTTGTAAGCTTTGCTCCGCTTGCATTCACCTCCGGATTCGGCTGGCTCTTCATCCTTGCCTGCGCCCTCACAGGAGCCGGAATCATGGGATTTGCCGCGGCAAGGGGATGGCTCAAGAAATAAGTGTTATGAAGCGTTTATTGTGTATATTGGAGTCCCTGCTCATTATCATTCCTGCCCAAGCAGGGACTCCCCGAAAGGGGAAGACAGACATTGGGGCCAAGTATCTTGACACCCATTTTGCGCTGTACGATTCCCTCCAGAAGAGCATCTTCAATTATGCCGAAACCGCCTACAAGGAAACAAGGAGCGCAGAGCAGTGGGCATCGTTCCTTGAAAGCGAAGGTTTCCTGGTGGAAAGAGGCGTTGCAGGCATCCCCACGGCCTTTGTGGCCAGCTACGGCAGCGGAGCTCCGGTGATAGGCATGATGGCCGAATACGACGCCATTGCGGGCATGAGCCAGGACACCGTCCCCTTCCGTAAACCCCTTGTCCCGGGAGCTCCGGGACATGCCTGCGGGCACAATGTCCTTGGAGCCGGTTCAGTTGCAGGCGCCGTGGCCGTCTCCAAGTATCTTTCGGCCACAGGAATATCCGGGACGGTGAAACTCTTTGGCTGCCCCGCCGAAGAAGGCGGCGGCGGAAAGGTGTACATGATGACGGGGGGCGTGTTTGAAGGGCTTGACGCCATGCTGGACTGGCACCCCGACATCAGGAACACCGTAAACAAGACTACCGGCCTTGCAAACGTGCAGGTGATATTCACCTTCACGGGGAAGGCCTCCCATGCATCGGGAGCGCCGGAAGCCGGACGCAGCGCCCTTGACGCCGTGGAAAGCTTCAACTACATGATGAACATGATGCGGGAACATGTGCCCCAGACCTCCCGCATCCACTACGTGATAACGGACGGAGGCAAGGCTCCAAACGTGGTTCCGGACAAGGCAAGCGTGAAGTACTTCTTCCGCAGCCCGTCCCGTGAAACCGTACGTGATATCCTTTCCAGGGCCCTCAAGGCGGCCGAAGGAGCGGCTATGGGAACGGGTACCGTCTTTGACTACGAGCTTGTCTCCGGCAACTATGAAAGACTTCAAAACGATGAAATGGCCGCCCTCGTGGGGCGCTCCCTTGAAAAGGTGGGCGGCATAAGGCTGGATGAGCGGGAAATGGCGTTTGCACGCGAAGTTGCGGCCGTCTCCGGTGCAGACGCTTCGCTCATCGACCGGCTTTCCAAGGTTGTTCCTCCCGCCGACGAAGGCTATGAGGCCTATGTGTCTTCGGACGTCGGGAACGTGACCTGGGCGGTTCCTACGGGCAGTTTCCGCTACTCCTGCTTCACTCCGGGCGGCGTGGGACACAGTTGGCAGCAAACCTCCAGCTGCGGCACCACAATAGGCACCAAAGGAGCAATAGGGGCGGGAAAGGTGCTTTACTACAGCGCCGTGGAACTTCTTACGGACTCAAAGCTTCTTTCGCGTGTGAGGGAAGAATTCCTTTCACGCCGCGGCCCGGATTTCACCTTCCAGCCCATGACAGGGCAAAGGAGACCGCCTTTCAAGGAGGCGGCAACTCTCTCCACAACGCTTGAAAGGAGCCTCTTTACGGGCATCCAGGCTTCGGCACCGTCAATTGAGAGGAAGGAAGTTGTCGCCGACACATCGGCCTTCACCTACTTCATAAAGCCGGAGGCTATCCTTGACCAGGAGGAATCCGGAAGGTGCTGGTTCTTCTCCACGTCTACGGTGCTTGGAGGCGACATTTCACGTAACTACATCTATTTCTGGGACCTCATGGAGAAGGCCAACCTCTTCCTATGTGAGGTCTGGGACCACCGCAAGGAGCCCCTTGACAGCCGGTTCAACGAGAAAATCTTCCGCCGTCCAATATGGGATGGAGGCCATTTCATGGATGCCGTGTACCTGGTTGAGAAATACGGGATTGTGCCGGAAAGCGCCATGCCGGAAACAGCTGTTTCGCTTGATCCGGACGGCCTAAAGCGCGTCCTGAAGCAGCTCCTGAGGGGTTACGGCCTCAAGCTCAGGGAAAGTACGGAGCCAGAAGCCCTGAAGGAGGAAGCCCTGAAGGAAGTGTACGGGCTCCTTCAGAACAGCCTTGGGACTCCGCCGGAAACTGGTATAAGGAAGGTGGACATGAGCGGCTATGCCGTGCTCATGAACGACCCCACAAGGCCGTACTACAGAAGATACAGGGTAGAGGGTTCAAGAGGGGCTTACGACGCCCCGGACTGGACTTTCCTTAACCTCCCCGTGGAAGAGCTGGAGAGTATAGGAACAAGGAGCCTTGCCCAAGGAGAGCGCTTCTACTTCACTGCCGACACCGACGCCTACTCCGACAAACCGGCAGGAGTATACAGCCTTGACACGTACGAAATCCCTTCTCTTTCCAAGGAGGAGCTGTTCCGCAGCTACGGCGCTGTGTCGGCCCATGCCATGGCCATGTGCGGGGTAAGGCTTACCCCGGACGGCACGCCCGAGAGCTGGGTGGCCCAGAACAGTTTCGGCCTTGAAAGGGGCCCGGGCGGCCTTGCCGTAATGACCCGCAGCTGGTGGGCCACCTACATGTTCCGCATGGCCGTAAAGGCCGAATTCCTTACTCCGGAGCAGCGGGAAATGCTGGAGAAAACCCCGGAAACCATCCCTTACTGGAACCTTTACTGATAAATATGAAAAAGACACTTGCTATCATTGCAGCACTTGTTGCCGCCATTTCCTGCCGTCCCAAAGCGGAGGAGGAGTACCCTATGTTCTGGACCTGGCTGGAGGACATCCCTTCAGTGAATGTGGAGGCCGCCTTCGCGCACATGGAAGAGGCCGGCCTTGACGCCGTCATGCTCCATGCCGCCTCCGTGGAAGACTATGTGAAGGACGTGGAACTGGCAAAAAAACACGGCATAAAAGTCTATGCCTGGGTATGGACACTCAATCCGCCCCGGCAGGAGCGCCCCACTATGCTCCAGGAGCATCCGGACTGGTTCAGCGTGAACAGGAACGGGGAAAGCGTAGCCGATGTCAAGGCCTATGTGAACTCTTACAAGTTCCTTTGCCCGGCGCTCCCCGAGGTCAGGGAATACCTTGCCAGGAAGGTGGAAGAGATATGCGCCATAGACGGCGTGGAGGGCATTTGCCTGGACTATTGCCGCCTTATAGACTGCGTCCTTCCAATCTCGCTTGCATACAATTACAACCTAAGGCAGGACACCGAGGTTTGGGCCGAATACGACTACGGGTATCATCCGGCAATGATAGAGAAGTTCATGAAGGAGTACGGATATGATCCCCGGGAGCTCCAGGACCCTTCCCGCGACGAGAAATGGTGTGCCTTCCGCAGCGCCCAGATAACGGAAGTTGCAAACATCATGTGCGAGGTTGCCCACAAAGCCGGCAAGAAGGTTACGGCTTCTCCGTTTGCAGCCGCCGGCCTTGCCAACTTCATGGTTTTCCAGGACTGGCCTAAGTGGAACCTTGACATGGTGCATCCTATGGCCTACACGGATTTCTACACTATGGACCCGTCGTTTGCCCGTGACGCCACGCTTTCAAACATCAAGGCCGCAGGGCCCGAGGTTACCGTGATGTGCGGGGTTGACACGGAACTTGGCGGAGACCCGGAGTTCATCTTTGACAAGATGGATGCGGCCTTCGGCGCTGGCGCAAAGGGCATTTCGCTTTACACCATTGAAGGCCTGAATTCAGAAAGTCTCCGCGCACGCTTCAAGGTGTATGCCGACAGCCTTAGGACACTCCGGGCCGAAGGGAAACTGCCCGTAGCGCCGGGTACGGCCCCTTCCGTGAACCCCTTTGAGAACAAATCCCTCATGGCCGTTGTAGAGCGCAACATGCAGCGCGTGATTGCCGGCGAGGCAATTCATGAAAAGAGCGTCAACGGCATGATCCCGGACAATCCGGAACGCGTCTACCCCGCCCTGGACCTTTCCGAGTACAAACTCACCAAGGAGACCGACCGCCTTAAGGTTTACGAAGTCACGGACCGCGCCAGCGGCAAAACCCTTCAGGTGTATTTTGTCCTTTACGGGAACCTCATTTCCGGCTGGGATGTAAGGATTTGACTTTGGCACTGGATGGCTTCCCCGGCTGTTTTTAGTAAGCACCTCACACTGAGCGCATTACACAATTTACTCCCGTCGATTTTGACGGGAGTAAATTGTGTAATTTTCTGATAATCAAACGGTTGGCAAAAACGGGATTATTTTCTCCCACGTTGTCTCTCTAAAAACTGTAGAAATAGTTTCTCATCAGGGCAACATGACTTCTGAATAAGGTTCCTGAATCTAGATCGGATGGTTTTCAGACTGCCAATAGACTGGCTCTTCATTATATAGTAAATAATCTCATCAGGAATATTGGCGAAAAAAAGTGCAATCAATTTAAGATTATCACCTGAGATCGAATGGACCTGTTTTTTTAATTTGTTAATAATATCATCTGCATTAGTATTCAGTAACTCGAATAACTGTGTGAACGCTTGTTCATTTTTACCAACAGCAACCAGTTCTGTTTTGAAATCTGAGATTGTATAATCTTCTTTTTCCAAACTAGAAACAACGTGGAGATCTAGATTAGCATATTTTTCCAAAAATAGTGTTCCTATTAACGCCGAAACACTTTTCCCAGAGAGTCTCTTCTCCATCTCAAGTTTTGTAATGGCGTCTCTCAATGAATCTTCTTTCCTTCTTTGCCGCCATTTAATGAACCATATGATTATTGTGAAAACGAGGACTGTTATTATAGAGGAGAGAATGAGTATGATACGTTGACGAACAATTTTTTGGTTTTGAATAGATACTTCATGGATGTAATAATCTCGCTGGGCTATACTTAATGACTGATGAAGAAGAGCCCTTGTGAGTGAGTCTTGAACTAGGGCAGCTCTCTTAATATGGATAAAAGCCTGATCCTGCTTACGTGAAGCAGAATCAATATCTGCTTGAAGGAACTCCAGTGTTACTCTTTCTTCAACACTTTTTGCAAGACTTAAGCCCTTTTTCATCCAATAATTAGCTGAATCGAGTTGCCCGCATCTCAGATGAGCGATGGATCGACATCCATAGTCCAGTAATTCATAGTATTCCAAAGGAGTATTTTTATATAACTCCAACGCTTTACTTGTTGAATCCTTTTTTTCAACAAAAGTCTGAGCATAACAAAGACGGGAGTAGGCTTGAAGTGAAATGTTGTCATATAGTAAGAGGTCTCTCAAAATAGAGCGCGACTCATCGAATTTACGTTCTTCCATCAAATCAACAGCGAGAGAATACTGAGCATATTTAACGTATAAAGTATCGTCACATTGTGAAAATGCCTCGACAGCCTTTCTGTGATAATCAGTTGCAGCGCTATTATTGTTTGTCATACTAAAAATATCGGCGGTGTTCCTATATATTAGCCCAAGATAATGCCTGTCTTCTAGCTTTTCAGCTAACTGACCAGATTGCTCAAATAAAACTATAGCCGCCGCATAATTGCCGGCATTTTTTTGAACGATTCCTTTGTAAAAGAGGGAGAGCATCTTTTCGGACGGATATCGTCTTGAGTTAGAATAATAGTCGTATGCAATATTGATTAGGGAATCATTATCAATATCAATGTATAGTTTATCTAGTGCAATTGATTTCAGGAGGGCATATCTCGCACGCTCTTGCCGATTATGAAATTGCTTGGGAGCAATATCTTCCAGTTCAATAAGAGCAACTTCCGGATTTATTTCTATCTCATTCTCAATCTCGGCCAGTTTCTTGGTCATATTTGATGCACAGGAACAAAGAACAATTAGAGAAAGCAAAAGAAAAAGACGAGGTTTCATAGACTAAAGTTTTTATAAAAATACTAATCAATTGCGAAAAAATCAAGTTGAGGTCTCAATTGTAACCATAGCAACACGACTGGTATTGATAATCAATTACATAGCCTTAAAAAATGTAACCTTAATTCGAATGCTATGTTGTAATTATTAACCAACTTTGTATAGCCATTTATTAATCTAAACCATACATTTATGAAAACAAAAAACATGAATCTTCTTTGTGGTTTGGCATTGTTTGTCGCCACTATTTGTTTGACCTCTGCACAGACCGTAGATAACGTCAATCAAACGGATGGAGCGACAATACTTATAGTGCGCCGTCCCACAAATCCCCAAGGCAACAGCCCTCGTAATCTAATTACCACCCCTTTCTCTGCTGAACTTCTAGAATTTGGATTGTTCCTATCGGCAGATGCGGATTGTGGCGATGTAGACGTGACACTCTCATCCCTTGAAGGAGATTATTTTAACACTATCTTTGACACAGCCGATGGTGCCATACTTCTACCTGTTAACGGAAACACCGGCGACAACTACACCATTACCATTGTTACCAATGACGGAATAATCTATGAAGGAAACTTCTACCTATAGTTTCTATCTAATCGTAATTTCATTACATAAACCTACTAACTATTTTTAACACTATGAAGAAAGTATTCTACTTCGCACTGTTGTCTATTCTTATCAGTGCATGCTCAAATCAGCAAAAGGAACTAACCACTCCAATCGTCGTATACGATTTCATGTCAGAATCTAAATAATTATACGTATATTTGACAATAAACCACATAAAACCACATAAACTATGAGACATTGTGTTATTCTGTTTTCGTGCTGCATGGCATTATGCTTCCTAGTTTGGAACTGCGGAACCAAAACTGAGAATAAAGGCTCTGCCAACAGCACTCCAATTACAATCTCCTCTCCTGAACCTTCCGGAACCATTTCGGCCATCTCTCTTAGCGACGTACAAAAACAGCAGCTGCAAAACGGCAATGCGTTCGCACTCCGCTGCATGCAAACCATTTATTCGCAGGGAGGCGGTGAAAACATCCTGCTATCCCCGCTCAGTTTACAGTACGCCCTTGCAATGGCAACTAACGGCGCCAGCGGAAAGACTGCAGAAGAAATCACAAGCACACTTGGATACTCAAGCGACCTTCCGGGCCTCAACGCCTTCATGAAACAGCTTATGGACCAGTTACCCGCACTGGATGCCAATGTAGAGCTGAAGGTCACCAACGCCATGCTCACAAGTGACAAGTATAAAGTTCAGAGTTCCTTTAAAGAAACCCTCAACTCCGGATACTATGCCCCCGTGGAGTATGTCAACATGGATGACATCTCCCTTACAGTAAACCGCATAAATGAATGGGCAAGCCGAAACACCAACGGCTTCATCAATCCATTCATCACAGAGAACGACTTACCCTCCGATCTGGTCTCGGTCATACTCAACGCATTATATTTCAAGGCAAAATGGTCCGAGTATGGTGGCATGCCCATCTTTAACCCAGACTTTACCAATCCCGCACAACCGTTCTACTGCGCCGACGGAACGCAGACTTCGGCCGACTACATGAGAACATCCATATACTTTGACTACGCCAAGAGAGACGGATATCAGGCAATTGAACTTCCGTATGCCGGCAGAAAGTTCGCAATGTATGTACTGCTTCCAGACTCCAAGGACGCAAAGAACGGCGTAGGAAAACTGCTTGAAGCACTTCCCGACGGAGAATGGAAAGCACTGCTTGAAAGCATGAAGACCGGGCCCGAAGTACATCTCAGCCTGCCAAAGTTTGACATTACAGAGCAGGTCACTTTACGCAACACCCTTGAAAAGATGGGTATCAACAGAGCATTCGATCCCGCCTATGCCGAATTTGACCGCATGATTGAAGACGGAAGCGGTTTGTTCATTAGCGAAATACTCCAGAAAAGCAGGATAAGCGTAACCGAATGGGGAACCGAAGCCGCATCTGTAACCATGGTGATGATAGGGAAAGAAAGCGAGCCTGGTGAACATGAAGAGGTTACCTTCATCGCAGATCATCCGTTTGTATATATCATAGCCGAAAAATCGTCCGGAGCAATCCTGTTTGAAGGTGTATTTGGCGGAAAATAAAGTTCGCAATAAAATTTTTTAAAAATTTCTTGCATATATAAAATCTATTCTCCATCTTTGTAACAGAATGAGAATGAACAACAATATGTGGTGGCGCACTTACAGCTTAAACCTGTAAGTCGCGTAGCCGTATAGATATGTATAAGATTTGGCCTGCTGACTTACAGCAGGCCTTTTTTTGTAAATTAACCATTAACATTATACTATTATGCGACAGAAAAAATTCATGCTTCCGGAATCCGAGATTCCTACGCACTACTTCAACATCCAGGCTGTAATGCCCAACAAGCCCCTTCCGTTCCTTAACCCGGCAACCAAGGAGCCGTTGAAGCCCGAGGACCTCTACCCCATCTTCTGCAAGGCCTGCGCCGACCAGGAGCTGAACCAGACGGATGAATGGATCCCCATTCCGGAGCCCGTGCGTGAGCAGTATGCCGCATACCGCTGCACCCCGCTTGTGAGGGCCTATGAGCTGGAAGCAGCCCTTGGCACCCCCGCACACATCTATTTCAAGAACGAGTCCGTGAGCCCCGCCGGCAGCCACAAGCTGAATTCGGCCATAGCCCAGGCCTACTACGCCAAGGAGCAGGGAATCACCAACCTTACCACTGAAACAGGTGCCGGCCAGTGGGGCGGTGCCCTCAGTTATGCCACCAAGAAATTCGGCATAGACTGCGCTGTATATATGGTTAAGGTGAGCTACGAGCAGAAGCCTTACCGCCGTTCAATCATGCAGACATTCGGTGCGGCAATCACCCCGTCCCCGTCCATGAGCACCCGCGCCGGAAAGGACATCATCACCCGTAACCCCAACGACCGCGGCTCCCTTGGCTGCGCCATCTCTGAGGCCATCGAGCTTGCCGTAAGCACCCCCAACTGCAAATACGCCCTTGGATCCGTGCTAAACCACGTGTGCCTGCATCAGACGGTTATCGGCCTGGAAGCCGAAAAACAGATGGAACTTGCCGGAGAGTACCCCGACATTGTCATTGCATGCTTCGGCGGCGGTTCAAACTTCTCCGGAATTGCATATCCGTTCATGCGCCACAACATCCAGGAAGGCAAGAAGACCCGCTTCATTGCGGCCGAACCCTACTCCTGCCCCAAGCTCACCAGAGGTAAGTTCGAGTACGACTTTGGCGACGAGGCCGGCATGACTCCCCTCCTCCCCATGTACACCCTTGGCCACACCTTCAAGCCCGCATCCATCCACGCGGGCGGCCTCAGGTACCACGGAGCAGGCGTCATCCTTTCCCAGCTCATGAAGGACGGCTTCATGGAGGCCGTGGACATCGAGCAGAAGGATTCCTTTGCCGCAGGTGTGCTGTTTGCACGCACGGAGGGCATCATCCCCGCCCCGGAGAGCTGCCACGCAATTGCCGCCACCATCCAGGAGGCCCTGAAGTGCAAGGAAACCGGCGAGAATAAGACCATCCTCTTCAACCTTTCCGGCCACGGATTTGTGGACATGGCCGCCTACGACCAGTACTTCTCAGGCGAGATGCAGAACTACCACGTCTCCGACGAAGATCTGGCCAAGTTCATTGAGAGCGCCGACGCTCTTAACAAGTAGAGATTACGCGGGTGAGGGCCTCCAGATTGGGGGCCTCTCCCGTAAATATGCCGTACCCCGCAAGGGCCTGGTGGAGGCACCACATTTTGCCGCTGATATAGCGGCGGCAGGGAATTTCAGAAAGGCTTGGGTGCTTGTATTCGGCCTCAAGGACTACGGCGCCGCCAAGAAGATCCCCGGTCAAGCCGGGGATGACGGAGGACGTCACGCCCGGCAACGACCGGGCGTCTCCGGGAACGGTGTAGACCACAAAATCCGGCTTGAGGGTGCCGATATTCTCCAGCGGAACGGCATCACAGTTATGGGCAGCTGCAAGTGCGGCTGCCTTTTCATAAGTGCGGTTGGCGATGGTGATGGTTTTGGAGCCAAGTTTTTTTGCGGCAACGACGGCTGCCATTGCAGCGCCGCCGGCGCCTATGACAAGGGTGTTTTCCGGCTGGAAGCCTGTCTCTTTCACGGCGCCAATGACGCCGTCTACATCGGTGTTGTAGCCATGCAGGAGCCCGTCTTCGGCCTTTACAACAAGATTTACCGCACCGCAGTCCCTGGCTCCGTCAGAGAGCACGTCTACGGCCCGGAAGGCATCCTGCTTGTAGGGGGCGGTGACGTTTATGCCGTGGTAACTTTTGAGAAAGGTTGCCCAGGCTTCATCGAAGGGAGCGTCTATGAGATGGTAGGGGTATCGGCCGTCATACGCCGCGGTAAAAAGGCGGGGGCTCATGGACCCGGCCACAGGATGGCCGATTAGGGCAAACTGCTTCATTTGCGGAAAAAGGTTTGGCTCAGATAGCACCAGAAGCCGGTTACGGCCTGGGCAAGGATCTGGGTTTCATGATTTAAGGTGGCGTAAATCATGCCGCTGCCCATGGGGATGCCGTAGACGGCCTGCATTACGGTTGCAACGGCCCCGTGGAACGCCCCGAAGCCTCCGGGTACGGGGATGAGCGTGGAGATGCTGCCCGCCACCATGAGGTTGAAGCCGGCCGCGGCGTCAAGCACCGTGAAGGGTTCTATGTCATTGATGGCCCAGACAATGAAGGTGCTGGTGAGCCAGGAGCCCACCCAGATAAGGGCCGTATATAAGAAAAACAGGGCGGGATTTTCAAGTTTGCCGATAGACCTCAGGCCATCTCCAATGCCGGCAATGAAGTTCCAGATTTTAAGGAAAATGCCACCACGCGCCCTGAGGCGATAGCTCACAATGGCTACGGCGGCGACAATGACTACCAGCCCGGCGGCAGCCCAGGCCATGGAGCCGCCTCCAAGTTCAACGCTGCCGTCGGCCCTTCCCCAGGCGCCCAAAAAGAAAATGACGGTAAGAATGATGAGGACAACTGCATCTACGGCTTTTTCCGCGAGGTATGTGCCGATGGCGGCATCCCAGCCAAGGCGCCTTCGGCCTTCCGGAGTGGTTCCGGCATCACTTACAATGTAACCGATTTTTACGGCCTCGCCAACCTTGGGGAGCGCTATGTTTACAATGAAGCCTATGCCGTAGGCGTTGATGACGTCCTTTTTTGTTATGGAGGGGGCGAGGGGCTTAATGAGCATGTGCCACCTGAGGCCGTGGATTATGATAAAGACGGCGCCGGTTACAAAGGCTGCGGCCACATACCACCAGTTGCAGAGCCGAAGTGCCTTTGTGAACTCCTTCCAGTCTATGGCCCTTACGCAAAACCACACAAGGACCACCGCAACGGCAGTCCAGAAGAGGTACTTCAGGATATTTTTGACTTTATTGTCCATCGGCCTCACAAAGGTAATGGAAAATCCGCAAAATATGGTTATTTTTGTGGGTAATATCACTTTGTATGAAATCTATCTTAGGCATCGGCAACGCCCTCACGGACATCCTGGCCGTCCTCCCGGACGACACCCTTCTCAAAAAATTCCACCTTCCGCTTGGCAGCATGCAGCACGTAGACATGGAAACCGGAGACCGCATCTGGGAAGACCTCAAGCAGTACGGAGTCAAGTATGTCCCCGGCGGCAGCGCGGCAAACACCATCACATGCACGGCCATCTTCGGCATGGAGTCCGGCTTCCTTGGGAAAATCGGCAACGACGACCTCGGCAACCTTTTCAAGAGCACCATGGAGCAGTATGGCGTAAAGGCCCAGATGCTTTATTCGGAGAAGTCTTCCGGCCGATGCATGGTTTTCATTACCGGAGCCAACGCCGAACGCACTTTTGCGGATTATATGGGCGCCACGCTGGAACTTGGTCCCGATGACCTTGATGCATCATTTTTTGAAGGCTACGACTACTTCCATATAGAGGGTTATCTAGTTCAGAACCAGGAACTTATCTCAAAAGCAGCCAAACTTGCCAAGGCTGCCGGATGTATCATTTCCATAGATATGGCTTCCTACAATGTAGTGGAATCCAACGACGCCTTCTTCCACAATCTGATAGAAAATTACGTAGACATTGTGTTTGCCAACGAGAGCGAGGCCAAGGCCTTCACCAAAATGGAGCCCCGGGAAGCAATCGACGAACTTGCAAGGCACTGCTCCATTGCAGTGGTTAAGGTGGGCAAGGCTGGATCCATGGTCAAGTCCGGTTCAGAGTACCACTTCATAGAGCCCTGGCCGGCAGAGCCCATAGATGCCACCGGCGCCGGAGACACCTATGCGGCCGGTTTCCTGTATGCACACTCCCTTGGCATGCCGCTTCTTGTGTGCGGCCAAATTGGTTCCATCATTGCCGCAAAGGTGGTGGAAGTGATTGGTACTAAGATAGATATTCCCCGCTGGAGAGAAGCAAAAGACGAAATCAGGGCCCTTATTTCGGCCAATTCCAATGAACCCCTGCCACCGCTTAACTGATGAAAAAGTATCTTATAGTATTCCTTATATCCATGGTGCCGCTCATAGAGCTTAGAGGCGCCATCCCCTACGCAGTTGGCTTTGGGCTGCCCATTGTGCCGTCAATTATTGTTTCCGTGCTGGGAAACATGCTGCCGGTGCCATTTATCTTCCTTTTTGCCCGGCGCATACTGGAGTGGGGCAAAGACAAGAAGTACATAGGGAAGTTCTTCACCTGGTGCCTTGAGAAAGGAGAGAAAGGTGGCCGAAAACTGGAGGCCAAAGCCGGGCACGGCCTTTACTGGGCCCTGCTGCTGTTTGTGGGCATTCCGCTACCCGGCACCGGCGCCTGGACCGGCACCCTTGCCGCCAGCATCCTGGACATGGACTTCAAAAAGAGCGTGCTGTACATCCTTCTGGGCGTACTCCTTGCCGGCGCCATCATGCTTGCCGCCTCCTTCGGCGTGTTCGGCGCCATCAATCTCTTTAAATAGTTGCTTTCGGGCGAGGTCGGCGGAGCGTTTGGGCGAGGTTGGTTGAACCTGCCCGCTGGGCCGTGGAGGTAACTCGCTAACACTCAGCACATTACATCAAAGAGGGTGCTTGTTTTTAAGCACCCTCTTTTGCATATCTAGTTCACTCTCAGCGACTTATCTCCACGGCGGCTTTCCGGGTAGTTGCACATGAGATAGTCCCGGATAATGATTCCAATTGGAAACGTTTCATTATCCGTTTCACTAGCCGTTTCACAAAAACTGCATTTTAGCATACTGTAGAGGGGTGTATCTTGCATTCTTTTTAAACGAATGTCAACCCCACTTGCATTTCTTTTGAAAAAACGGCCTCTGAGGGCATTGTGAAGGGGGTAAAAAATAAACGTTTCCCAGAGCAATGAAACGGATAAGTATTCTTTTCTTTGCAAAAAAGTGTTTATGGACAAAGGAAAAGACATATTCTATCATTGTTATCAACGGCCAAAGGACCGCGGAGTAATCTTTTACACAGTTACTGACCATCTCCTGTACTTCACTATCTACTGCACGGTTATTAAACAGTACCATGTCACACCGTTAAAATTAGTACAAATGCCGGATCACCTGCACCACTCAATAATGGAAAACGAGCACGGGCAATTAAGTGCATGCTTAGACCTGGTAACTTCACTATTTGTCCGAGAATACAACAGTGCCTATCACCGCAGAGGTCCTATGTTTGAACAACGGTTCGGCCGTGCTGTCAAGAAAACCGACAAAAGCATTCGCACCAATCTCACTTATCTTAACAATAATCCTGTTGAAAGACAGCTTGTTACAAGGGCGGAGTACTATCGGTGGAACTATCTTGCTTATGCGGTCTCAGACCATCCGTTTTCTAGGAAAATCGTGCTCAGAAAGGCCTCGATGCCACTTAGGCGTGCCTTGAAAATAGTTGAATACCAACACAATAAGGGGAGATATTTGACAGGGAAGATGCTAAGGAACATGTTTAATTCCCTTCCAAATGACGACGAACGCGAGCAACTTACGGATTTCATTGTATCCACATACTCCGTTATTGACCATAAGGCAGCCTCAAATTACTTCCAAACATATGAGAACCAGCTGATTACTGCTTCGGCAAACACGGGAAGCGAATATGACATCAAGGAGAATTTCATAGGCCGCTCCGATGCCTGCTACACCAAGATGACACGCTTTTTGGTCGGTGCAGGCATAGTGAAGGACATTCACGAAGTTTACGCAATGAGCATGGAAGAGAAATGGAAGGCTTACGACTACTTGAAGGCGCGTATGAATGTCCCGTCAAATCAGGTCAAGGCTTTTTTGCATCTTCCTATAAAACAAGGTTAATCTTTCAGAAATTATTAGTAAATTGCAAACACTAAATTGATATTATTATGGCACTGAACAAAGTTATGCTTATCGGTAACGTTGGAAACGACCCTGAAGTACGTTACCTTGAATCAAATCCCCAGAATCCTTCGGCAAATGCAAAAGTTGCATCCTTCCGTCTTGCAACCACAGAGCGTTTTCGTGACCGCAACGGTGAACTCCGTGAAAACACTGAGTGGCACAACATAGTAGTATGGCGCAATAATGCCGATGTCGTTGAAAAATTCGTACACAAAGGCAGTCAGGTATATATTGAAGGCAAACTCCGCACACGTCAGTGGACAGACCAGACCGGGAACAAACGATATACCACTGAGGTAGTTGCAGACAACCTTCAGCTTCTAGGCAAGCGCCCGGACGGAGACCAGCAGCAATCAGGCGGCTACCAGTCCCAGCCTGGCGGATATCAGCAAGCTGGTGGTTATCAGCCACAGCCCAGCGGTTACCAGGGTGGATATCAGCAGCCTGGCGGCTCCCAGGCGCAGCCCGGAGGTTATCAGCAGCAGCCCGCGTATCAGGGCGGCTACCCTGCAGCGCCGCAGGGTGGCGGCTATTCTGCACCTGCGCCCACTCCCGCGGCCACTACTCCCACTCCCGCAGCGGCTTCTCCCTCAGCTCCGGTTGCGGCGCCGTCATCGGCCCCAGGACCAGCCCCGGCTCCCGCTCAACCGCAGGTTTCCCCGGATTATCAGGGGCCGATGCCTGCCGCCGAGCCTTCAGATGACCTTCCGTTCTAATTGCCCCGTGGAGATAACCTGCTGATTATCAATCCATAACATGAAAGAGGGTGCTCAAATCGAAGCACCCTCTTTCACGTAACATACTGTGTGCCAGGTAGTTACCTCCACGCGCGAGAGTCCTAGGAGGACGCGGAAGGAGCGGAGTTTGCTAATGGCCCCGTTTTTGTATAACTTTGCACTCAAAGGGAAGTGCCTCAATGGAATTCCTGCAGGCACCGGACAAACAAAAGGAGGACAACAGTATGAAAGCACTCAGATATCTCACGGCGGCCGCAGTTTTGGCCGCGGTTCTGGCGGGTTGCAGCACCCGCGTGGAGCCTTACAACCGTCAGGGCAAGAATAACCAGGGCCAGGAGCAGCAAAAGCCTCAGGACAAAGAAATTACGCCCACTCCCAACTACACTTGGAAGATCTCCTATGAAGGCCGGAAGGTTGTGGATGGCGCCTACACCGATGAAATCCGCGTAAACAATGTTCCCGCAGGCCAGAAGTACCTTGTGAGCGTTATCAACAGGGCAAACTACGCAACCTATGGCGGAGACCTTGCAGCCTTCTTGAAAAACGAACTGGAGTACAACTCGGACTATGTCTACGAAGGTTCTCCGGAAGTGATTCAGTTCGGGCGGCTGCGTCACGGACAGTGGTATGCATTTGTTATCGGCCTGGACGCAAATAAAAACCTAACCGGCGAATACGCATCCATAATGTTCATCGTAGAGGAAGAGGAAGCATCGCCGGAATATCTGGAGTGGCTTGGCAACTGGAGCGTGTCTGACGGCCGAATTGAGTATGAGATCAAGGTAAGCCAGATAGAGTCCAACCAGGTGTACCGCATTGACGGATGGGAGGTTAGGAAGGATGCCACCGACTGGGAGCAGATGAACCAGGAGTACCTGGAGGCCTTCTTTGAGCCTTCCAACGGCAGGCTTTACTTTGTGTCGCAGTACATCACCACCTACGACGACGAAAGCCTTGACGGCGCATCCGTAGACGAGCTTTTCCTGGGCCAGATAGACTATGCCGGCCTCACTGAGGAGCAGGGTCTGTACATTGTCCCGGACGAGAACTTTGACCTTGCCTATGCCGAAGCCGACATAGATGACAAGGCCTACGTAAGCCCCTGCGACATAAAGGTGGCGGTAGGAAACGACGAATTTGCAGGTAAATTCTACTGCATGCAGTACGTGTACCAGGAAGTACGGTCCGGGCAGTGGCACGTGTACAACAACGACGTAATCCGCTTCTACGACGACTACGGCGTAATGAAGCCCTTGACAATGACAAGGAAGAGCGCCTCCACCGACAAGCCTTCCAGCATCATGAAGCGAAGCGGAAAAGTGTCCGTTCCTGAAGAAGAAGAAAAGCCGCTCAGGGCAAAGGTGTATCAGCCCCGCTCAGAGCGCAAGGCAAAAGGCGTAGTCAGGGCAAAGTGACCGCGGCGGCGGAATTGACAAAGCCCCGGCTTCCAATGCGCCCAAATCCTCTCCAAAGATATCTGCGGAGAGGATTTTTCGTAAATTATTGTCATGGACATAGTCATCGGAGCCACTACTTCCGAATTGTTACTGGAAGTGGGCTTTGTACAAGAAACTGTAAGCAGGGCCGCAAAAATGCTAACCAAAGCTAAAGGAAAACGTTTCATAAACCTGTTTCAAACCACTAACTAATTGAATTGCAGATTTATACAAAAAAGCTTGTAAATAAAAATTTTTTCTTACCTTTACGCCCAATAAACAACAAAACTATTCAATTAACTATGGTTAGAAGCAAGTATTTGTTGGCAGCAGCCGTTGCTGTCGCTGCAGGACTTACAGTTTTTTCCTGCACCAAAAAAGAAGAATCCCAGCAGGAGTCAAAGGTTGGGTTCGCCACCACGGACGCCCAATTCTCCCAGGATGGGAAAGCTACTCTCTCACTTGCCGTATCCCCCGCCGCATCTTCTAAGGTCAGCGTCATCATAGCTGCCGGTTCAGAAGCTCAGGAAGGTTTCACGGCTGTACCCGCAACCGCTCTTTCATTTGAAGGCAGCGTTTCCATTGAAGCCGGCGCAAAAGAAGCCACCGTTGAGGTGAGCGTAGACCTAGCCGCCGTAGAAGATGGCCAGCAGGCCGTACTTACACTCTCTGCCGCAAACGGCGCCACCATCGATGCCCAGAAAGCCACCGCTTACATCAAGGTTGTCAAGGCCGAAGAACCTGAGCAAGTGGATCTTTCCGGCGCATCCGTATGGGGCCTTATCGGCGCATTCAATGAGTGGGCAGGCGACGTAGAGCTCACAAAAACAGCCGATTCCCCTGAAAAGTGGGAGGCCACAGGTGTTGCCCTCAGCGGAGAATTCAAGTTCCGCGGCAACAAGGAGTGGGGCGACTATGACCTTGGCGCATCCGACGCTCTGGTCATCGGCGAGGAACTTGCCCTGGTACACAAGGGCGGCAACATCACCATTGCCGAAGGCACCTACGACATCGTCCTCTATCCCACTGAGCTCAAGGCAGTCACCACCGCCAGCGAGGTTGCTCCGCCGGACACCGGCAGCCTTGACTGGAAAGTGGAGTACAAGGGATGCAACTGGGTTGAAGGCTACTACAGCGAAGGCCAGTTTGAAGTATTTGAAGTAAGCGGCACTGACGGCAGCTACTACTATCCCGTCATCGTTGACCTCTCTGAGGAAAACAGCATTATTGCCGCCCTTCAGTCCGACTTTGAAGGCACCCTTGCCCTGCTTCAGGAAGAGGTCACCGCCGCTCTTGAGGAGGAAATGGAGATGTACGACGAAGACCTTGAAGAAGCCATGTACTGGGTTCTCTACAATGAGGGAAATGACGGCTCCGAGATCTATTTCAACGGCCTTTCCGCCGGCAACTATGAGTTTGCCATATTCCCCGTAGACGCCGAAGGCAAAATCACAAAGACATTCAAAGCCTTCCCCTTTGATCACCCCGAAGACGCGCTTGAGCTATATGTCTGGAACGAGCAGTATAACCTCAATTCAGACTGGGGCGCAGAATATGACGGCTGGGATGACGAAGGCAAGACCTTCTGGATAACCGGTAATGCAGCAGGCGCCGCATACGTATACTGCCAGTGGTACACCGACGACGAAATTGCCGACTACTTTGGCACCGTTGACAATTACATCAACAGCACCGCATCACAGGTTTACGACTACGTATACGGAGGCGCAGACATCGTTGATGACCTCGGCCTTTCCGAAGTAGCATCCGACGGCAGCTTCGACGCTCTCCTGAGCACATATAGCGAAGACGGCCCTTACAATGTGTACATCGTCGCCTTTGACGCCAGCGGCAATGTGCTTCCAAAATATGGAGTAAGCCTCATTGAGACCGAAGAAGTAATTCCCATCGAATGGGTTGAAAAGACCTCATGGGCCGTGAATTACGACCCCACAGTAGATACTGGTTACGCCGATTATCCCCAGGCTATCGTTGTCACCGCCTGCGATGCCAAGTACTTCGACGTGTCTGTGTTCAAAGCCGGAACCGTTGCAGACTACGGCATTGAAGCCATTGCCGACAACGTTGGCGACTGGGCCTCAACCCTCTCAAGCAACGATATCACCATGGATTACCTTGTAGAGAACGGCTACATGGGCTCTGCAGACACCCTCCCCTTCATTAGTCCTTACAACGGACTTTCAAACGGCCTTGACATCGTTATCCTGGCTTACGATGAAAACGGCAAATTCACAGGCGAATGGTACTCTGAGATTCTCACCGGCTTTGAAGAAGTTCCTCTTGAGCTCACCTTCATGCCAGACTGGAGCGTAACCCTGACCGACGGAACCTTTGACGGTAAGTATTCAGACTGCGTTGTCAATGCCCCCGGCATCCTCTGGTATTTCCTTGAAGAAGACACCGACGATGACCTGGATTACTACTATGACGGTTCTATCGAAACTCTTGCAACTTCATACGAGAGCCAGATTGCCCAATACATGAGCCAGGGTTATGCCATGGACGATCTTCTGTATTCGGGCTCCGATCCTCAGGATGAGATCAGAATTTGGAACCCCGGTGTTCAATCCAAGATATACATCGTGGAGTATAACGAGAACGGAAAGGCTACCGGCCGCTACGGTGTTTCAGATGTTTTGACGCCCAGCGAGGTTGTTGCATCCTCTCCGGCAAAGACCCCCGCCGTGAAGAAGGCCGCCATTGCAAAGAAGACAGTCGTAGCGAAGAAGAGCGTAAAGTCTTCTTATGCCAAGGTTGCAAAGAAGGTGCGCATCGCCAACGCCAATGCTCTCCAGCTTAAGAGCAAGGCTCCCGTAGCTGCTGCTCCCAAGCACGGCAAAAAGATTGTCCTTAGCAAATAGCCCGTGGAGGCAATGCGCTTGTACTCAAGCGTTTACGCAAAAACGTCTGCCTGGTTTCAGGCAGACGTTTTTTATTAATCAACTGATAATTACGCGTTTAGCTCCACGCGCATCTTTTCCAAAAAGCACTGCACGGTGTTTTCCATAAGGCAGGCTATGGTCATAGGGCCCACGCCGCCTGGGACGGGGGTGATTGCAGAGCATTTGGGAGCAACGGCGTCGAAGTCGACGTCTCCGCAGAGCTTTCCGGTTTCCGGGTCACGGTCCATGCCAACGTCAATGACCACGGCGCCATCTTTCACCATATCGGCCGTAACCATTTTGGCGCGGCCGGCGGCAACCACAAGGATATCGGCCTCACGGGTGACGGAAGGCATGTCCACGGTGCGGGTATGGCAGATTGTGACGGTGGCGTTGGCGTCAAGGAGCATTTTGGCTACGGGGAGGCCCACAATGTTGCTTCGGCCTATTACAACGGCTCTCTTGCCCTTAGGATCCACGCCGGTGGCTTCCAGGAGCTTCATTATGCCGGCAGGGGTGCAGGGGCTCATGTGAGGGGTTTTCTGCCACAATCCGGCAACGTTTCCGGGATGAAAGCCGTCCACGTCCTTTTCACGCGCGATTGCCTCTATGACCTTGGCTTCGGAGATATGCTTCGGGAGGGGAAGCTGCACCAGGATGCCGTCTACGGTGTCATCGGCATTAAGTTCACGCACCTTCTGAAGGAGGGCTTCCTCTGCGGTTTCTTCAGGAAGCACGATGGTGGTGTTCTCTATGCCGCAGGCCTCGCAGGCCTTGGCCTTGTTGCGTACGTAAACTACGCTTGCGGGGTCTTCCCCCACCCTTACTACCACAAGGTGCGGTACCCTTCCGTACTTTTCAGGGAACCCGGCCACCTGTTCCCTTATGCTTTCCTTGAGGGTGGCCGATATCTGTTTTCCGTCTATGATTGTCATAAGTCCATGCATAATTCTACCGGACAGTGGTCCGAGCCGAAGATTTCGTTGTGAATTTCCGTAGAGGCTATGCGGCCGCGGAGGGCATCTGAGACTATGAAGTAGTCTATGCGCCAGCCAGCGTTCCTTTCACGGGCGTTCATGCGGTAGCTCCACCAGGAGTACTTGACGTCCGTGGGGTGCTGGAAACGCCATGTGTCCGTGAAGCCTGCGGCAAGAAGTTCGGAGAACTTCCCGCGTTCTTCGTCGGAGAAACCGGCGTTAAAATGGTTTGTGGAGGGGTTCTTAAGGTCTATCTCCTCATGGGCCACATTGAGGTCTCCGCAAAAGATTACGGGCTTTGGAAGGGCCTTCAGATAAGCCCGGAGGTCATCTTCCCACTGCATGCGGTAATCCAGCCGCTTAAGGCCGTCCTGGGAGTTGGGGACATAGGCGCAAACAAGGAAGAAATCCTTGTACTCCAGCGTAATGAGGCGGCCTTCGTGGTCGTGGGCGTCTACGCCCATACCGTAGCGTACGCTGAGCGGAGTATGCTTAGTGTAAACGGCCGTGCCGGAGTAGCCTTTTTTTTCGGCGTAGTTCCAGTAGGACTCATAGCCAAGGAACTCAAGGTCCAGCTGTCCCGCCTGCATCTTGGTTTCCTGCAGGCAGAAGAAGTCGGCGTCCAGTTCCGTGAATATGTCGGCAAATCCTTTGCCTGCCACGGCCCTGAGGCCGTTTACGTTCCAGGAAATGAATTTCAGCATAGTCTATTCCAGGGTCCAGGTGGCACCGTCTTTGGTGTCTTTGACGGTTATGCCGAAGGAGGCCAGAGTGTCGCGGATGCGGTCGCTTTCGGCCCAGTTCTTTTCCTCGCGGGCTTTCTTACGGGCTTCAAGGACAAGGCCCATCACGCCTTCCAGGGCTTTTTCGGCCTTGCCGGAGGCGCTGGCGTCTTCGTCCTGGAGGCCAAGCACGCCGCCTACAACCTCATTGAAGAGCTGCGCCAGGGCCGCTTTGTCACCTGCCGAAAGCTTGCCGCCGTTGATGAGTTTCACGGCATCGAAGAGATTCGCTATGGCGATGGGGGTGTTGAGGTCGTCGCAGAGGGCTTCCCACACGGCGTCTATGATGGCCTGGACTTCTGCGGATACCCGGTCGGGGCCGGGTATGACGGTGGCGGAGCCAGGTATGACGGTGGCGGAGCCGGGTATGACGGTGGCGGGGGCGTCATTGCCGGCTTGACCGGCAATCTCCTTCCACGCCTGCATAAGCTTCTTGTAGCCCTTTTCCGCGGCCTGGAGGGCTTCGTTGGAGAAGTCAAGGGTGCTGCGGTAGTGGGCCTGGAGAATGAAGAACCTCACGGTCATGGGGGTGTAGGCCTGGGTGAGCTTTTCATGCTCTCCTGCAAAGAGCTGGGGCAGCGTGATGAAGTTCCCGAGGCTCTTTCCCATCTTCTGGCCGTTGATGGTTATCATGTTGTTGTGTACCCAGTAGTGCACGCCGCTGGTGCCGCGGGAGGCCACGTTCTGGGCAATCTCGCATTCATGGTGAGGGAACATGAGGTCCATTCCGCCGCCGTGGATGTCAAACTCATATCCAAGGTATTTCTCACCCATCACGGAGCACTCGAGGTGCCAGCCCGGGAAGCCGTCGCCCCAGGGTGAAGGCCAGCGCATGATATGCTCCGGTTCGGCCTTTTTCCAAAGGGCAAAGTCGTACGGGGCGCGTTTGTCGCCCTGGCCATCCAGACTGCGGGTGCCTTCAAGGGTTGCCTCCAGGGTTCGGCCGGAAAGGATGCCGTAGTTGTGGTCACGGTTGTATTTCTTGACATCGAAGTAGATGCTGCCGTTGCTTTCGTAGGCATAACCGGCGGCAAGGATCTTCTTGATGGTCTCTATCTGCTCAATGATGTGTCCGGAGGCGCGGGGCTCGATGGACGGGGACTGGCAGCCAAGGAGTCGCATGGCCTCGTGGTAGCGCTCAGTGTAGTACTGCACCACCTCCATGGGCTCCAACTGCTCCAGGCGGGCCTTCTTTGCTATCTTGTCCTCGCCTTCGTCGGCGTCGTGCTCCAGATGCCCTACGTCCGTGATGTTGCGGACATAACGGACCTTGTAGCCAAGGGCCTTCAGGAGGCGGAAAAGGACGTCGTAGGTGACACCGGGGCGCGCATGGCCCAGATGGGCGTCTCCGTAAACGGTGGGGCCGCACACGTACATGCCCACATGACCTTCATGGATTGGCTTGAAGAGTTCCTTGGTGCGGCTTAGCGTATTTGTAAGGTATAATGGTCTCATAGCTTACAAAGATACGCATTTTTGCGGAATTATGGCCGAACTAAAGATTATACCGCAGGCCGATGCTGAGGCCCACGTGTCCGACGTTTTCGAAATTATCCTGTGACAAAGCAATGTGTTGGCTGTTTCCCGCACCGTCATATATGTCTACGTCCCGGATGGTTCCCAAAAGGTAATACAATCCGGCGCCCACAGAGAAATTCCTTGAGACGCGGAAGTCGTATCCAAGTTCAAACATGTGGCCGAGGGTAAATCCTTTGGCTATTCCAGGAACAGACAAAATTTCGGCACGGTCTGTTTCTCCGGCAATGCCGAAAGAATAGTTGAAAAGGAAGGCCTGCTTTCTGGATGGAGTGAGCAGGCGCCCTTTAAGGATAGGGCCCACGAACCAGATGTCTATCTGGTCTTTCAGATAGCCTTCCCGAATGCTGCCATTTATGACCGCAGACATGGGCATTTCATCTGAGGTGTGGAAATTATGGAACCTGACGCCAATGCCGGCGGATTCGCCAAAGAAATATGAAACTTCGGCCCCATAAGTGAAACTGAATTTCATATTCTTTGCATGCGTTTTTTCCACGTTGCCGAGGTTGTCCGGAATCTTTGCCGTAAGATAGGCAGCACCGCCGTTAATGGCAGCGTACAGAGAACCGGTCTCTTTTTTGACGTTCAGCACTTCCGCCAGTTGTATCTGGGGGATTCTGAGGGAGTCGGCGTCACCAGGGCAATATGCCAGAGCCGCAATCCTATGCCGGGAACTTGCGATGTCCGGTGAAAAGTAATCTGTGATTTTAACCACGTTTGCGCCGGCATCCATGGCCTCTTTCTTCACCTCTTCCAACAATGGAAGGTACTCCGGGCCGATTGCCCTAATTGCCTTCAACGGCACGGCATCCTCCGGCTGTGCGTCCTCCGGCTGAAGGACGGCAATCTCTTCCCCGGGCCCCAGCGGGGCCTTTGCCTTGATAAGGGTGGTGGTTACCTTAGGTGAGCAGGCAGAAAGGGAAAGGATTGCAAGAAAGGCGAATATGACATTTTCCTTACGCATAAATATTGATTATTAGATGTTACAAGTTATACCGCAGGCCGATGCTGAGGCAGAGATTGGACAAGTTTTCGGCGTTTTTCGAGTCAACGTTATGAGACTGCGAGGAGCCATCATTAAGAATCACTTCATAATTCCTCATCGCCCCAACCACATAAGTAAGCGAAGCCCCTATAGAAAAGTTCCGGCCTATGCCAAAATCGTAGCCCAATTCATAAAGACTACCTATACTTCCTCCTCTGATCTTTCCTGATTCATTAACGGCAATACCGGTGTCGTAATAGCCTAGATATCCAAGTCCGAAAGTCACCAAAAAGGCATTTTTCCTATCACGACTTAATAAACGATATCTGGCAAAAGGGCCGATGAAATATATACTGATCTGGTCTGAAAGAACGCCGTTTACTGTTTTCCCGCTGTTATCGATTGCTGTAACGGGCATGCTGTCTCCTACCTGAAAGTTCTGGAACTTTGCTCCCACACCAAGGTCTCCGGAGAAGAAGGATGTAACATCTAAACCAAAGTTATATCCGAACCTCATATTCTTTGCATGCTGCTGCATGACAGCCTCATCATACGATGCCATCTTCCCCAGCCTGATTCCAGCACCGCCTTGAAGTGCAATCCGGACAGAGCCGGATTCATATGCCAGGGATGTACTATTCATGACTAATTCGTCCACTGCTTCCTTGGAAAGAGTTGTGGAATCGGCCAGAATTCCGGCGTCATCATCATCCGAAAGCACTACGGCGGCTATCCTGTGCCTTGGAGTACCGATATCAGGCCCCATGTAATTGACAATCTTCAGCATATTGCCGCCTGCCTGACGGGCTTTTTCCTTGCCGATAGTCATGAGAGAGTCATAATCCCGCCCTCTCAGCCGTATTGTTTCCAGCACAAAAGCTTTCCGGGAAACAGTGGCTTCAGGCTGAAGAACAGCAATCTCTTCCTCAGGTTCCAGCGGAGCCTTTGCCTTGATAAGGGTGGTGGTTACCTTAGGCGAACAGCCGACAAGCACCAAAGTGCCAAGAATAACTGAGAGATTGATACTATTTTTCATAACTTAACCCCTTTTCTCCACGCAAATATAATAACATCTTTCACTTTTACCCTCCCCCTAAAAAATTGCATTATTCTTCGACTGCGCCCCTCAGAATTCGCTCAGAATGACAACGGAAGTACAAAAAACAAAAGGGCTAATAATATTTAATAATACGATATGTATTGATTGTATAATCACGACCTTTTTCGGTTTGCTTTTCATCTATGACGTTCCCTTTTGAATCGTATTTATATTCCCATGTCATCTGCACGGAGGAGACTCCATCCTTTTGATTTATCACCTTAATACAATCTCCATGCTCATTATAAAGATATGTTGACACGTCATCTCCTACGACAACCTTGTCTATCAACATTTTATTAGCCCATCCTTCTAGAAAATGAAATACCCTGTGTTCTGTAGGTTTCCAACTAAAGTAATAATCTTCAGCAAATGCTTTGAACATCCCATTGTCTTGATAAAAAATCGGGCCAAAAGAACTGGTAGCATTGTGCCCTTGATATGGATATTTACCATGATACTCTACAAATATAGGATCAACTGAGTCACCTGTATCACTTGTAAAACTTATGGTCATCATATCACCATCAAAAGTATAGTCAGAGATACAATAGGTATCGCCTCTTTTTTGCGTTATTCTTGAAAGATTGGGTATTAAAGATGCACACAAATAAGTCAGTTCCGTTGGAAAAAGCCCAAACGTTATAACATACTTTCCGGGATTATTATACTCATACTCAATAGATTCTTCTTCGGAAATAATGCTTTTTTGAGTTGATTTATCATATTCAAAATACACTGTTTCCTGCTTATTCAACGTTCCGTCAAAATTATAAGTATACCGCGTTTCAAAAGTATCACCCTTTACACATGCAAGCGTTCCGTTTCTATTATATGAATAGTAACGGATATCCCATTTATCTAACTTGCCAGAGATATCTTCGGAATAAAGCCCGGTTTCGACTGATTCAATGCCATAATGTATGAAGTTTCTCCTCTCCCACCAGTTAGCATCTTTGGACGGCTGTGAAATCTTCTCACAAGAAAATAGCCCGACAATGGCACCAAGCAATACTATTTTTAAAAATAATCTCATAACTAATAACTAAGTTTCTACAGGCAAATATAATAAACTTCTTTTACTTTTACCCCCCCCTAAAAAAATGCATTTTTTCTCCACACCCCCACATGGAAGTGATAAGGTAACATTATTGAACACTGTGCAAAGTTACATAATCATAATCAATTTATCATTTTAAATAGTATTACAATTTCTTTACCTAACATGCTGAATATCAACATTATCCTACAAAACAGATATTACATGCATCGGCCAACATTGTTTTTCACGCTCTTTCTCTTTATTTTTGTATTAGAAGATAATAGATTTCCATAACAAGCACATAAGTATCTCTTCGCAGCAATATCTGGCAGCACTATTTTTATGAAACGGTTCTCATATTACTCTATGACCATAGTAACCTTTGTTGTTTTAAATGGTCTGTTTTCCTGCCGTGGTCACGAAACACGTGGGAAACTCAATCTTGCAGAATCTTTAATGGCAGAGCATCCGGACAGCGCACTAAGTATTCTTATTGATATTGACTCCTCAGTTTTGAGAACCAGACCGATGCAAGCCAAACACGCCTTGCTTCTGTCTATGGCACTTGACAAAAACTATATCGACATAGCAGATGATTCAATAATCTCTATCGCATATAACTACTACCAGAATCACCCTACCAAGCGTGAGAAAATGCTTTCTTTTTATTATTCAGGAGTTGTCAAACAAAATGCGGGGAATTATATTAGTGCAGCTATAGATTTTGACAAAGCACTTTCCCTTGCAAAAGAACTTAGAGATAATCATAACGCTGGACTTGCTTGTCGGCATTTAAGTTCAATACACAATAATAACTATAACCATCTAAAAGCTCTATACTATTCGCAAGAAGCAATAGATTTCTTTGAGGCATGTGGAGAAACACTATCGGCCGATTATGCTAGAATTAATATGGCAATGCAAATGATAAGAGCCAGAAAATGGGATGAGTCTCTTGTTATTATTGATGATGTGATTTCAAGAAACTCATATCCACCCTTGATTCAAATCTCTATGGAGAATAGAATAGAAGTTCTTCTATGGGGGAAAGAGGATTTTGCAGGTGCCAATGAATGCCTTGACAAGATAACCATCGGCAAAGATTATGCTGATTCTATGATTTTTTATGGGAATAAAGGATATATCAGCGAAGCTCTTGGTAAAACATCGGACTCAAAAAAGTATTTCAATCTTGCTCAATCTTATATCAAGGATGCCATTGATACTTTAACAATATACGATCAAATGTCACGTGCATTTAAGATGCAAGGTGATTATAAAAATGCATATTATTATTTGTTAACCGCTGGCGAACTTCAGAATAAGCAAGTCACTGAAATACTAGGGCAGTCTGTTTCCGAAGCATTCGAAGAGTATTACAGAGATTCTCTGAAAAATCAAAAAGAACGCTCCCGCTTGAACAATATCATTTATATTTCGCTGGCAGCAGTGCTGCTTATGATAATAGTGTTGTTGAGCCTTATCACCCGGAAACTGCACTTTGACAGAATTCAGGATATTGCAAACATTGAGTCCCTCACCAATGACCTGCAGGTTCTCCAGAGCCGGAACGAGCATTTCCGAAAAGCAAGCGACGCCGTTATCATAGACAAGGTCCGTTTCCTGCAGCAATTATCAGACTCCTACTTCTCATGGACAGATGAGGAAGTAATGAAACGCGAGAAACTAAAAGGTGCTCAGACCAAGGACGAGATAATCTCTCTTTTCCGTAGACAAATAGGTGAAATGAGGGCCGATAA
Source organism: Bacteroidales bacterium UBA4230 (assembly GCA_002395605.1). Classification (GTDB taxonomy): domain Bacteria; phylum Bacteroidota; class Bacteroidia; order Bacteroidales; family UBA932; genus Cryptobacteroides. The sequence goes on along the minus strand of DGXO01000080.1, from coordinate 3,044 downwards.
AAGCCTTGTCCTTTCCCTTGAACAAGCCGTGGACGCTTCCAATGACAACATTGTCCAGCGCCTGCGCCAGGAATACAAGGGCACTTTTAAAGAGCGGGATTATACCATTCTTACAATGTTCTTCGCTGGATTATCAATCAAAAGCATCGCATACTTCCTCAGGATGAGTGAGCCCTCTCTGCGAACACGAAAAACCCGCTACAAAACTCTGTTCCAAGATCAACCCGTACCTTCTTCTCCGGACTTTATCAGAATGCTCGGCTAAACAGATGCCCGATCAAGGTCGGGCATGACGGAAAGGGTCGGAAATGACGGATGCCCGTGGAAGTAAGTGATTGGAACATAACGAATTACGGGAAAGAGGGTGCGGTTTTTTATGTGCCCTCTTTTGTATAACTGATTGACATAGAGATGTTTAGCTCCACGGAGATTCTTCGCTTCGCTCAGAATGACAGGAAGGGCGCTCAGAATGACAGGAAGGGCGCTCAGAATGACAAGGGCAGGATGGCCCTGTGCCCTTCGGGCGGCATAGACGCCCGTGTCTTTGTGAACGGGAGGGGCCCGCAAGGAGATGCCCGGTCTAGCCGGGCATGACGATGCGGGAGGGATAGCGCCGAAGGCGCGTACCGGCCCGAAGGGCATAGGGCCTCCTGCCAGACAAAAAAAGGCGCTACCGTGATGGTAACGCCTTTGGGGAGATTCCCGATCAGGTCGGGAAGGACGCGTTACGCGTCATGAAAGACGCGGTACAAGCACCTCTTTGAAGAGTCAGGCTCTCCCCTCTCCGGAAAGTATATCGGCATGATGGGCTGAGATTCTTCGCTTCGCTCAGAATGACAGGAGGGACGCTCAGAATGACAGGAAGGACGCTCAGGATGACAAGGGAACGCGCGTGGAGGTAAGTGGTTGAGAGATAGCGTGATACACAAAAGAGGGTGCTTGAATTCAAGCACCCTCTTTATTATAAAGAGCTGATTTTTCAGCGTTTTGCCTCCACGGCAAGCCTAGAGTTCGGCCAGGGCGGCCATGGTCTCTGTCTTTGAGCCAACCATGATGTCCTGGTAGCGGCTGAGGCCGGTACCGGCGGGAATCAGGTGGCCGCAGATGACGTTCTCCTTCAGGCCCTCAAGGTTATCCACGCGGGCGCGGATGGCGGCCTCGGAGAGAACCTTGGTGGTTTCCTGGAAGGAAGCGGCGCTGATGAAGGAGCCGGTCTTGAGGGCGGCGCGGGTGATACCCTGCAGCACCTGGGAGGCCGTGGCGGGACGGGCCGGACGGGCGGCGATAAGCTTTGCTCCCTGACGCTCCAGAGAGGAGTTCTCCGAGCGGAGGTCACGGGCGCTGATGATGTCGCCGAGTTCGTAGCGGGCGCTGTCTCCAGCATCCTCAACAAAGTACTTGCCGAAGATGGCGTCGTTGCGGTCCATGAAATCCCACTTGTCCACAAGTTCCTCCGGGAGGAATTCGGTGTCGCCGGGATCGTTGATCTGGACCTTGCGCATCATCTGGCGTACGATGATCTCGAAGTGCTTGTCGTTGATCTTCACACCCTGCAGACGGTACACTGCCTGAATCTCGTTGACAATGTATTCCTGAGCCTTTACGGGGCCAAGGATGGAGAGGATGTCGGTGGGGGAAGTACCGCCGTCGGAGAGGCGTGTACCAGCCTTCACGTAGTCGTTCTCCTGGACCAGGATCTGCTTGGTGGTGGGAACCTCGTAGCGGCACTCCTTGCCGCTGCGGTTCTTCACAATGATCTCACGCTTACCTCTCTTGACCTTGCCCATGATGACCTCACCGTTGATTTCGGAGAGGATTGCAGGGTTGGAAGGAGTACGGGCCTCGAAGAGCTCCGTAACACGCGGCAGACCGCCGGTGATATCGGAAGCCTTTCCGATGGCGCGGGGGATCTTGATGATTACGTCGCCAACCTTCACGGTTTCGCCGTCACTGATCATGATGTGGGCGCCTACCGGCAGGTTGTACTGACGGAGGATGACACCCTTGTCATCCACGATGAGCATTTCGGGAGTCTTGGTCTTGTCCTTGCTCTCGATGATAACCTTGTCCGTATTGGTGGCGAATTCATCGGCACTTTCCTCGGAGAAGGTTACGCCTTCAATCATGTTCTCGAAGCGGACGATACCGGCGGTTTCCACGATTGTGGTGGCGTTGTAGGCATCCCACTCGCAGATGAGGTCTCCCTTCTTCACGGTGTCTCCGTCCTTGAAGTACAGAGTTGAGCCGTAAGGGATGTCGTACTGGGAGTATGTCATGCCGGTGCGCTCGTCCACAATGCGGAGTTCGGTCATGCGGGATACCACAACGGGGTTCACGCTGCCGTCTTCGTTAACGCGGTCGATGGTGCGGAGTTCCTCGAACTGCAGCTTGCCTTCGTACTTGGAAACGATGGTGTTGTCTGCAACCGAACCGGATGCGGTACCACCAACGTGGAAGGTACGGAGGGTAAGCTGTGTACCAGGCTCACCGATGGACTGGGCGGCGATGACGCCAACCACCTCACCGGTTTCGACCATGCGGCTTGTGGCAAGGTTACGGCCATAGCACTTGGCGCAGACACCCTTGCGGGATTCGCAGGTGAGGACGCTGCGGATTTCAACCTGCTCGATGGGAAGGGTATCGATGAGGGCGGCGACATCCTCGCGGATTTCCTCGCCGGCTGCAATGATAAGCTCTCCTGTGAGAGGGTTGAAGATGTCGTGGACGGAAGTACGGCCGAGGATGCGTTCTCCGAGGGATTCCACAACCTCATCCTTGTTCTTGATGGCGGTTGCGATGAGGCCGCGGAGGGTACCGCAGTCGTCCTCGGTGATGATGACGTCGTGGGATACGTCCACAAGACGGCGGGTGAGGTAACCTGCATCAGCGGTCTTGAGGGCGGTATCGGCCAAACCCTTACGGGCACCGTGGGTGGAGATGAAGTACTCCAGCACGGACATGCCTTCCTTAAGGTTACTTACGATAGGGTTCTCGATGATTTCTGCACCGGCAGCGCCGCTCTTCTGGGGCTTGGCCATAAGGCC
>DGXO01000081.1 GCA_002395605.1 Bacteroidales bacterium UBA4230 | reverse complement strand
GAAATTGTAGTCCGAAAATTCCGTATAAAAATTTACAGACTAAATATTCTATCTTTTGCTTTACCTCTAATCTATTCTCTCAAACTTGTCAAAGAACTACCCCGTTTCAAACGGGACTGCAAAGGTAGACATTATTTTTGAACTGACAAATTTTTTTAACATTTTTTTCAACAATTTTTCAAAAAGGCGTTTTTATTGTATCTTTGAGCATGGAAGAAAAGAAAAATATGCAGCTGCCGGAGAACGCGCAGCGGGAACTTAAGCCCGGAGAGGTATACCAGCCGCTCCTTGATCCCAACAAAAAGTATTCGGAGGTTACGCCCTACTCCGTGTCCATGGGCATCCTTATGGTTATCCTTTTCAGCGCCGCGGCGGCATACCTGGGCCTGAAGGTTGGCCAGGTGTTTGAGGCCGCCATCCCCATTGCCATCATAGCGGTAGGGCTCACGGGGGCGCTCAAGAAAAACGACTCCCTTGCCCAGAACGTCATCATCCAGAGCATCGGAGGATGTTCCGGCGCAGTTGTGGCCGGTGCCATTTTCACCCTGCCCGCCATATATATATTAGGTGTAGAGGTGAACTACTGGCAGATGGTGCTGAGCTCGCTTCTTGGCGGCGTGCTTGGAATCCTTTTCCTCATCCCCTTCCGCAAATACTTTGTGAAGGAGATGCACGGAAAGTATCCGTTCCCGGAGGCTACCGCCACAACGCAGGTCCTGGTAAGCGGTGAAAGCGGCGGCTCAAGCGCAAAGACACTTGTGGTAGCCGGTCTCATAGGCGGTTTATACGACTTCATCGTGGCCACCGTGGGCCTCTGGAGCGAAACCCTCACTTCCCGCGTAGTGTCCTTCGGCGCAGCCATCGCGGACAAGGCAAAGCTGGTTGTGAAACTAAACACCGGCGCCGCGATCCTCGGCCTTGGATACATAATCGGCCTTAAATATGCCCTCATAATATGCTGCGGCTCATTCCTGGTGTGGTTCTTCATAATTCCCCTCATAGGATATGTGCTTCCGGAGGCCCAGGCCGCCGGGCTCAGCGCAGAGAACATCTTCTCCACCTACGCCCGTCCCATCGGTATCGGAGGCATCGCCACCGCCGGAATCATAGGCATAGTGAAGAGTTTCGGCGTCATCAAATCCGCCCTTGGCCTTGCCGTAAGTGAATTCAAGGGAGGAAAGGCCGAATCTTCCTCAACTCTCCGGACAGACGAAGACATGTCCATGAAGAACGTGGTGTTCGGCATTGTGATAGCCCTGGTGCTGGTTTTTGCCTTCTTCGCTTTTGGCGGGGTGGTCAATAACGTATGGCAGGCCCTGGTGGGGCTTCTCATTGTGGCCGTAATCAGCTTCCTGTTCACAACCGTGGCGGCCAACGCCATTGCAATTGTGGGCTCCAACCCCGTGAGCGGCATGACCCTCATGACCCTCATCATTGCATCCGTGGTGCTCATTGCCGCCGGCCTCAAGGGCAATTCCGGAATGGTTGCGGCGCTCATCATAGGCGGCGTGGTGTGCACGGCCCTCTCCGTTGCCGGCTCCTTCATCACGGACCTCAAGATAGGTTACTGGATAGGCTCCACGCCCAAGGTTCAGGAAGGATGGAAGTTCCTTGGCGTGGCCGTCAGCGCCGTAACAGTGTGCGGGGTCATGCTCATCCTCAACAAAACCTACGGCTTCACCGGAGAAAACGCCCTTGTAGCACCCCAGGCCAATGCCATGGCGGCCCTTATCGGCCCTCTAATGAGCGGCGGCGGCGCACCCTGGCTCCTGTACGGAATAGGAGCAGTGCTTGCCCTTATCCTCAACTCCCTGGGAATTCCCGCCCTGGCTTTTGCCCTTGGCATGTTCATCCCGCTGGACCTCAACCTCCCGCTTCTCATCGGCGGCGCCATCTCATGGTACGTGAGCTCACGCAGCAAGGATGCCGCCGTCAATTCGGCCCGCCAGGAAAAAGGCACGCTAATAGCCTCCGGTTTCATTGCCGGCGGTGCACTCATGGGTGTGGTGAGCGCCATACTGCGCTTTGCCAACGTAAACATTTTCCTTGCCGACTGGAACGCCCAGTACGGAGAGGCCGTGGCAATTGTGCCCTTTGTGGCGCTCATTGCCTATATGATTTACGAATCGATGAAAGTAAAGAAATGAGATTTCTCGACTTCGCTCGAAATGACAAATTAATATTATGGAAAAGTTATTAGACCGCTTTTTACGCTACGTTTCCGTAGACACCCAAAGTAACGAAGAATCAGAGTCCCAGCCTTCGGCCGCAAAAGAATGGGACCTCCTGAAGATGCTCCAGGCCGAACTCCAGGCCATGCGAGTGGAGGCCACCCTTGACGAATACGGCTATGTGATGGCAAGCATTCCCGGCAACGCCCCCGGCCCGGCCATAGGGTTCATCGCCCACGTGGACACCGCCCCGGACGCCCCCGGCAATGACGTAAAGCCCCAGATAATAAAGAACTACGACGGCGGGGAAATCCCCCTGAAGGGCGTTCCCGGCCTGTCCCTGAAGCCCTCCGAGTTCCCGGAAATGCTTCATTTCGTGGGCCAGACCCTCATTACCACAGACGGCACCACCCTCCTTGGCGCAGACGACAAAGCCGGCGTGGCCGAAATAATGGACGCCGTCCAGTACATAGTGGAGCACCCTGAATTCAAGCACGGCCCCGTCAAGATTGGCTTCACACCGGACGAAGAAATCGGCCGCGGCGTAGTGAAATTCGACGTTGAGCGCTTTGGCGCAAAGTACGCATACACCATGGACGGCGGCGAAATTGGAGAGCTGGAGTTTGAAAACTTCAACGCCGCCAGCGCCAAAATCCACATCCAGGGCCGGAACGTCCACCCCGGCACGGCCAAGGGCAAGATGAAAAACGCCATCCTGATAGGCCAGGAGTTCAACGCAATGCTTCCCGTAATGGCACGACCTGAATACACGGAAGGCTACGAGGGCTTCTTCCACCTCATTTCCTTCAAAGGCAGCGTAGAGGAGGCCGATTTCTCCTACATCATCCGTGACCATGACCGCGCAAAGTTTGAAGCGCGCAAGGAAATGATGCGGAAAGTGGCCGACTTCATCGGCTCAAAATACGGCGAAGGCACCGTGACCCTGGATCTCCGTGACCAGTACTACAACATGCGAGAGCAGGTGGAGCCCCATTACCATATAATAGAAAAGGCCGTAAAGGCAATGGAAATGGCCGGCATCAAGCCCAAGATCCAGCCCATCCGCGGCGGCACGGACGGCGCCAACCTCTCATTCAAAGGCCTTCCCTGCCCCAACATATTTGCCGGTGGCCTCAACTTCCACGGCAAAATGGAGTTCGTACCGCTCGAGAGCATGGAAAAAGCCTCGGAGGTTATCCTGAATATAATTTCGCTCTTTGCCGAATAAAAAAAGAATCGCCCCAATCACGGGGCGATTTCTTTTATTCAGCTGTGCTCACAACCTCGAAGAGGTTAAGGAAGCCTGTCATCATGAACACCTGACGGATTTCGGTGCTGATGTCCTGTACAATGACTTTACCACCCTTTGCAGCCGCAGCCTTGCGGATGGTGAGGAAAATTCTGAGGCCGGAGCTGGAGATGTACTCCAGGTCCTTGCAATCCAGGACAAGGGTCTTGTCGGCATTGTCTACAAGGGGTTGAAGCTGGGCCGATACTTCCTGTGAAACGGCAGTGTCAAGACGTCCGGCAAGTTTTGCAACCAGAGTCTGGTCTTTTTCAATAATCTCTACTTTCATAATTATTTTGTGTTTTTTATCATTGTCAGTATGTTCATTCCGTTCTTGTTCTCGTAGGAGACGGTGTCCATGATGTTCCTTACAAGATGTATTCCAAGACCGCCGATGGCCCTTTCTTCCACACCCAGTGTGGTATCGGCCTCAGGGGCGGCGGTGGGATCGAAGGGCACGCCTTTGTCCCAGAGCACAAACTCTATGGAACCATCTTTGAGGATGGCCTTGAGGTTCACGTTGCCGTGCTGTCCTTTGGGGTAAGCGTACATCATCACGTTTGTGACGGCCTCCTCCAAGGCCAGGTTAAGGCTCATTGTAAGGCTGGTATCGATCCCGGTAGCCTCCTGGACCTCATCCATAAAGCCTTCCAACTTTGGAATCTGCTTGATGTCATTGTCAAACGTCATCTTGAGAACCTTGCCGTCTTCGGTGTCCTTATGGCCAAGGTAATGGATGAAGAGAACGGTGATGTCGTCGCTTTGCGCAGCCTCTCCGCGGAACTTTATCACGGCATCCGCTATGCATTCCATTTGCTCGGCGGCAGGGCGGCGGGTGTGCAGCACCTTTATCATCCTTTCCTCTCCAAAGAGCTCATGATTGATGTTCTCGGCCTCCGACACTCCGTCCGTGTACAGGAAGATGGCGTCATCGTACTTGATATCTACCTCCTGCTCGGAGAATTTGAAGCCCGGCAGCACACCCAGCGGAATGTTTGGATCTACGGGAAGTTCGGCAATACGGTCTGTGAGCATGAAGGGGGCATTATGACCGGCATTGCTGTAGACCAGGTGACCGGTTTTCATGTCCAGGACGCCGCAGAAGAAGGTCACGAACATTGAAGCGTCGTTGGAGTCGGAGACGGTGTTGTTAATTGTGGTGACTATCTTTGCCGGGCTGTGCTCATGGTTTGACACAGAACGGAAAAGGCTTCTTGTCACAGCCATGAACAGGCTGGCCGGGACACCCTTGCCGCTTACGTCCCCTATGCAGAAGAACAGTTTTTCGTCCCTTATATAGAAGTCGTAGAGGTCTCCGCCAACCTCCTTTGCCGGCACAATTGCGGCCGACATGTCTATGTCGTCACGGCTGGGGAAAGGCGGGAAGGTCTTGGGCAGCATTGAACGCTGGATGTCGGAGGCCGCCTGGAGCTCTCCTTCAATGCGGTTCTTGCTCTCGGATGCATTGTTGAGATCCCTCTGGTTCTTAATAGTGAAATACAGGATGACTATGAGAAGAATGACACCAAGGATCTGAAGGAGCAATACCACAAAGCCCATTTTCTTGGACTCTCCGTAAATATCGTCTTCGGGGATGATGATGGACATGGACCAGCCGGTGCGGGAAATGGTGTCAAAGAACACGCGCAGCACCTTGCCGTTGTACTTGAGCTGGGTGTTGCCGGGTTTGCCGGCAAGCATGGATTCCCCAACTTCGGCAAATACCTCGGAGCCGTCTGTCTTCTGAGCCACTTCCTGGATGGAGTGACGCATGACAAGGGTTTCGGCGGGGCTTACCATAATGCGTCCGGTACGGGAAATCATGAAGTTGTATGTGTTGGGATACACCTTCACGCTGCCCACAAGCTCCGTAAGCCAGTCAAGGGAGACATCGGCCGTAAAGACGGCTGCGGGCTTGCCCTTTATCATTACGGGCACGGAGTAGGTGGTCATGATGACTCCGCCGCCGCCTTCATCGTAATAGGGCTCGGACCAGTATCCGCCGGATATCTCAAGGGGCTTCTGGAACCATTCCTGGGACTTGTAGTCGTATTCATCCGTAGCAAGGGTGGACTGGGCAACCTCGTCTCCGCTACGGAACGAGTATGGAGCCACATTCTTGTCGATGAGCGCAACGGACGACCCATAAATGACCTTGTTCTGGGACACCATCCTGGCGGTAATTGCGGCAAGGCTGTCCGGTTTTCCAATTTGGTTCTGGACGCTCCAGATGGTGTTTCTCACAGCTGTCTCCACCTGGTCCGTCACAGACAGAATCTGGATCTCCGTGGCTTTCAGGTGGCCTTCGGCCCTGCGGTTGGCTTCGGCGGTAATGTTCTTGGTGGAGAAGTAGTACTGCAGAAGGGACGTGGCCTCAAGCGTAACCATGCTCACGATCACAATCAGGAAGCCGTTAAGGGCGGCTTTCCTGGTGGACTCGGATTCTTTTTTTAGTAATGTACGTTTTGCCATACTAGATTATTCCTTTAAGACATTCCCTGAATTCCGGCTTAGGACAATTGGTGTCGCGTTCGATTATAAGGGTCTTGAGGCCGGCATAAGGCCTTATCTCCTCATTTATATCCTTGAGAGGGCGGTCGTAGCCGAAGTATTCCGGGGCAAAATGCTCCCAGAACTTTATGGAAAGGGACTTTGGCATATGGAAAATCTCGGAAATGAAATCTTCCTTGCTGAGGCAGCAGCAGAGGTACACCATTGCCACGTCAAAGAGTTTGTAGCCGTAGCAGAAGTCTCCAAGGTCTATGAAGTAGCGCTGTTTCCCAACGAAGATGGCGTTACTGAACTGGAGGTCTCCGTGGATGGCGGTATCTGTGTCCGGGGCGTCCGCGATGAATTTCCCAATTGCGTCCTTTTCGGCCGAAGTAAAGAACGGGTTCTCCGCAAGGAGCCTGTAGTAGCGGTCTTTCACGCACTCAAACTCCTCAGGGTCAACGTGAACCTTGTGAAGGTTTCGGCACATTTCCGCGAACTCAGCGGCATACTGGGCCACCTTCCCGGGGTTGTCGGCGGTGGCACGGGAATAAGACGTTTTCCCCGTTATGCGGCGGAAGCGCAGGCCGTAGCGAACGCCGTCGGTTACGTATTCGCCGGGTTCAGGGGAGGGGATTCCAAGCTCATAGACTTTGCGGGCCATGAGCATTTCGTCCAGGGGTTGCTGGATTTTTCCGGGGTTGTAGAGCTTCATCATGATGTCCGGGTTGGTCCGGTGGTTGAAGCTTTCTCCGTTGGCGCCTTCGCCTGAGTGGACGTAGTCGGCAAGATCTATTTTCAGTGCTTCCATATCTGGTTGATTAAAGATTCGAATTCCTTGAATGCAAATGTGTCCTCAAGTTCCCTGAGGGCGTCGGCAAGGCCGCGGTAATGCCACTCGTGGTCTGAGGGATGAGGGGCATGGAAGATTTTCCATAGTTCGTCCCCTTTCATGGCGTAGTCGCGGGCAATGGCCCTCATGTTGGAGAGTTTGTCTCCAAGGGCCACCATCTTGGCCTCATGAGATGCCTTTGAAAGGCGGTCTATGGCGGCCTGCTTGCGGAAACGCCAGCTGTCTTTCTCCGAAACCCCTTCCGGGAAAACGTCGGATTCGGCCACCACAAGGGATGCAACTCGCGGGCCGAATTCGGCCTCTATCTCCGCGGCGGTGACATCTGTGTCCTCAACTACGTCGTGGAGTGCGGCGGCGGCCAGGAGCTCTTGGTCCGGGGTCATGGTGGCCACTATTTCCATGGCCTCCATGGGATGAACTATGTAGGGGAAGCCCTTACCGCGACGCTCCGTTCCGGCATGGGCCTTGACCGCAAAGATGATTGCGCGGTCAAGAAGCTCTGTGTCAAGTGGTTTGTTTGCCATAACTACTGATTCATGAAGGGTAGGTTGGATGTCTGTTCAAGAAGGATTTCGGCCATCATGGCATTGCTGTCCGCGGCTCCGTTGAGGGTGTCAAGGAGGAGCTTGAGGCCGGGCTTGCCTGCGCCGGAGTGCACGATGTATGCAATGCAGATGTCCTGAGGGCCGAGTGATGAGGATATGATGTCAAGGTCTGTGAGACCTATCTGGTAGCAGGCCAGCTGGAAGGCGCCTTCGGAGTATTCCTTGATAAGCTTGTCCACGTCTCCGAGGGTCTTGCACTGAAGGGCCCTGAATACCTCCATGTACTGCATGAGCGGAGTTTCCTGGATTTCGGCCTGGTTCATGGAAGCGATGCGGCGGTTGAGGGCGTCAAAGGGCCTCATGTTAAGGTAGCTGCGGAAGGAGTCTCCGTCCAGGGGGACCTCCGAAAGGTTGCCGGAGGCCACAAGGGCCTGTACGCGGCGGCGGTAGTCGGCAAGGTCTGCGCGGATTATGGAGAACTGTTCATCGGCCAGCTCCAGAAGGCCGGAAAGGCGGCTGAGGCTGCGGCGGTACTCAATGGGAATCTCAACACCGGATTTGTAGCCGGTGTCGTGGTTCATGTTGGCCCAGGCATGCTGGAGCACGGTTCTCATCTGAATCTCAAAGCGGTACGGGAAGCCGTCCATTGAGCAGATGTAGTGAAGGGACATATAGCCGAAGCTGTCTATTTCATGGAGCTTGCGCTTGTCTACGGAGTTCTCCCAGTCCACCTTGAAGAGCTTTTCTACGGCCGAAGCCACCTTGTCTACGTCGTCCGTGTAGAAAGTGATGACGCGGACGCCCACGATATCGGTGATATCGGCAAGGGAGGCATATTTGGAGCCCTTGAGCTCAAGTTTTCCGGCAAGCGAGGATTCCGTTTTCACGCGGGATTCTATGGCGGCAACAATAAGGCCGGAGCGCTTGAAAACCTTTTCAAGCATGGTCCTCACCTTGACGGCGGCTTCGTCGCAGGACTCTTTTGCCTGCCTGTATTCTTCCAGGATAGCCTGGCAATGAGGGTCTAGATTATTCATCCGGATCTGTTACTGTAAATTTAACTTCCTTATCCACTCCGTAGCCGGCCCAGTAGCCAAGGGCTCCGTCCAGGTTGCTCTCCAGGTCGTTCTCGAAGAACATGCTGAAGGCATTGGAGACCAGCATTATCTCAAAATTGTTCCAGTACTCGAACGTCTTTCTGTCCGTGGAACACAGCTTTATCCACAGAACGTCACCGGTGTGGATGTTGGGCATATCAATGTAGTCCATAAGCCGCTGGGTGCTGTATACGAAGACTTCTGTATAGCCGTTCAGGGATTCGTCGGAGATATTGGTCATTGCCGAAGGGTGATAATGGGAATCCTTCCCTTCAGTCTTTGTGAATATCTTGTAGAACTGGCCCGTCTGAGGGGGATCCGTGAAGCAAACCCTAACGGAAGCTGTAGTATCCGTTACGGCCTGGACATAGACCTTGTCTATGGGAACAGGCTCCGGAATCTTGGTGGAGGCTTCCACCTTGTAGTCCTTATACTCCACCTTGAGGGTGTAGGTCTTGCCCACTTCTCCGGTGATGGCCGATGTAGTATAGATGTACGGCGGGAAATACTCTGTATCAGGAATTCCGGTAAGGATCTCCGTCCTGGTGCCGTCGGAGATGCTTACCTTGGCCCATTTTGCAATATGGTCAAGGATGCCCTTGGAGTCCATCTCACGGCCGGTAGCGATGCCGATGGACTCAGACACCATTACAATGGGATGCTGCCCGTTCTCTATCCAGCCTTCCACCACAAGCTGCGACCTTCCAACCTCCTCCGTCTTGGAGCAGGCCGGGAGCAAAGGAAGAAGGGCGATGACTACGATATGAAGAATCTTTTTCATCTAAAATCTCAGGAAATAACCGACGGACGGCATGAAACGGATCTGGATAAGGTTGGGACGGAAAGAATAGGTCATATTCTTTCTGTTGAAATGGAGTCCGTATCCAACAGCATTAACCCTTCCAAGGACGTTGTACATTGAAAAATTGATGCCATGTGTGAGCCTTGGGCTCTTCTTTATGTACCAGTTGCCGCTAAGGTCAAGCTTGGCATAGGGAGAGAGGGTTTCCGCGTTATACGGGCCGTAGGTGCACACCATACGGCTTCCCACAAGGTAGAAAGAGGTGGGACGGGTGTAGGGCGTACCGCTTGCCACCACGAATGTTCCGCCTACGTCAAAGCGCCCGAAGTCATAGGTTGCAACTATGTCAAGTTCATGGCGCCTTTCATGGGCCGATGTAAACTCAAATGAGTGCCAGTCGTTGAGGAAGGTGCGGAGGCTCCTGGCCCAGGCATAGCTGATCCAGCCGGTGAATCGGCCTTTCTGCTTCTGGATCATGAGGTTGAAGCCGAATGCGCGGCCGTTTCCCTTGAGGGTGCTGGTTTCAAGGGAATAGTCCCCGGTATACATGTCCATGAGGCTTCCCACATACTCAAGCTGGTTGTAGAGCTGCTTGTAGTAAACTTCGGCCGAAACTGAAAGCATTCCGTCCAGGAAGCTGTTGTTGTATGCCAGGGAGAAGCAGTGGGCCCACTGCGGCGCCTGAAGGTCTCCGGCCAGGGTCCAGAATTCCGACGGAAGGCCGGAAGAGGTAAGACCGGTCTGGAACAGGTTCTGGCGCTTGAGACCATAGGTGAAGTCAAGTTTGCCGCCTTCAAGGAAATCGGCCACAAGGCTGACCTCCGGGGTTACGCCCCAGTAACTCTTGCGCTGCGGCGAGAGGTACCAATCGGCCCCGAAACCGGCCTTGAGGCTTAGCCAGTAGCCTATTCCGCGGGTGTATTCGGCATTCACCGCCGCGGCAAAGCCGCTTTCCTTGGGGATGCTGCCGTTGTTGCGGGCGTCGTTGAAATGACCTTCCGTGTAGGGGTTCTGGGGCTGGGTGAAGTAAGAGCTGAACCGGGCCCCGAAGTCCCAGTTTTTCCAATGGAGTTTTGCGCGGTAGCCGGCGTCCATTATGTAGGACTGCATTCTGCCATATACGCCGAAGGCCCTGATCCGGGGGTCCAGGCCCGCCGTGGTGTAATAGACGGTCTGCTTGAGGGACGCTTCCGGGAAATAGTGGTTCCAGTGGACGGCCCCAAGGGCGTTGTACCACTTTCCGTCCATGTTTTCAAAGAGGCCCACTCCGGTAAACATGCCGTGGTCCAGCGCCCCGAAAAGGTCCACCGTAATGCGGTCCTTGCGGGTGGGTTTCCACGTCCAGGTTATGTTGGCATCTGTGAAGTTGTAGGTCATGGCATTGTCCTCGTAGCGGAGCATGCCGCCAAAGAGGAGGTCTATGTAGGTGCGCCTGGCGCTTATCTTCAGGGATGATTTCCCAAGCGGTATGTCCACGGTCCCCTGGGCCGAAAGCAGGCCTATGGATACGTCCGTGGACAGTTTCCTTGCAACGGTATCGGCCAGCTGCATGTCTATGACGCCGCCGATTCGGGATTCCTGGCCGCAGGAGGTGGCGTACTTCATTCCGCTGTAGTGCGGGGAGTTGAAGGTGGAGAAAAAGCCCAGCATATGCCCCGTGCCGTAGATGGGGACGCCTTCCTGGGAAATGAGGGTGTGGGAGTGCTCGCTTCCCTGCATGTACAGGCCGCCGTCCACCTCCGTGTTGAGCTGCACGCTTGGAAGAAGGCGCACAAAGCGGATAGGGTCCGGGGTGCCAAGGATGGACGGAATCTTGGCGATTTCGTCCGTGTTCACCTGCCCGCTGATGCCGCGGCTGTTGAGGACAAGGGGCTTTTTTGTTTCCTCCGTGATAACGGAACGGTCCAGGTTGAACGTGGCCACGGTATCCGGCTCCTGCGCACGCGCGAAGAAGCAGGCCGAAAGCAGCACCAGCGCCGCCACCTTATTCCGTAGAGAACACATTCTTGAGGAGGAAATCTATGAGAGGTTCTACAAGAAGGACGCCCGTAACGGCATACGAGGTGCCGTCCGGGAAGCGGAAAACGGGCGTAGGGATGTTGTTGTAAGTGATGAGCCCCAGGGTTGCAACCTGGTCTCCGTCAATGAAAACTTTTGTGGCGTTGTCTCCTATGCCGATTCCCTCAAGGTGGATGCCGCCGTGAAGGTCTGCGGAGAAACCGCTTGTTCCAACGTCCATGGTGATGAGGGTGATGCCCTTGCTCACATAGGTATAGCGGAGGATTCCCGGCTGGGGGAAAGTGATGCGGCTGTTAAGGAGAATCTCCATGGTGGGATTTTCCACGCCTTCAAAGTTGAAATCCTTGAAAAAGACGGTGAAGGCGTCGTCCAAGCGCTTTTTCTGAAGTTCCTCAGGAGTAAACTCATGCATGTCCGTACCCACGGGCTCAGGAGCTTTATTGCATCCTGCCAGGGCCGAAAGGACAACTACTAACGATATTATTATTACGCGTGCACGCATAGTTTGCAAATATAACAATTTCCGTGCTTTTCGGAAAGTCCACGCTCCTTCTTTTTCACTTTTTTTGTGTTTGCCCTTGCAGATTTAGAAAAAAGCAGTAAATTTGCAGTCCCAATTCGGGAGTCATTGAGATATGGTGTAATGGTAGCACTACAGATTCTGGCTCTGTCAGTGAGGGTTCGAGTCCTTCTATCTCAACAAAAATCAGCCTTTTACAAGCTGGTTTTTATTTTGAAAACACGGTATGGCGGGGTAGCTCAGCTGGTTAGAGCGTCGGATTCATAATCCGGAGGTCGAAGGATCGTGACCCCCTCCCGCTACTCCTAAAAATCAA
>DGXO01000011.1 GCA_002395605.1 Bacteroidales bacterium UBA4230 | reverse complement strand
GCACATAATTGCGGCCAACCTTGATATGGCATATCTTGTTGTGTCCCTGTATTTTCCGGAGGTCAAGCTGCCTTTCCTGGACAGGGTGCTGGTAACGTGTGAGGTGTACGGCATTCCTGCCACCATAGTGCTTTCCAAAACAGACATGTACCGCGCGGAGGCCCCGGAGGCCATAGAGGCGTTCCGCAGCATCTATGAGCGGGCCGGATACCCGGTTCTGGAGACATCCGTGGAAACCGGTGAAGGGATAGATGAACTTCGGGAGGCATGCCGCGGCAAGGTGAACCTTTTCTCCGGAGAGTCCGGCGTTGGGAAATCGTCGCTCATCAAGGCCCTGGACCCTTCGCTGGATCCAAAGGTGGGGGACATTTCGGCCGTTCACCTGCAGGGGAAGCACACAACTTCGCTATATGAGATGTACCCGCTGTCTTCCGGAGGCTATGTGATTGATTCTCCGGGGCTGAGGGGCTTCGGCCTTGTGGATTTGGAGCACGACGAAATTGCCCGGTACTTCCCGGAAATGCTTCGCGTGGCTGCCGGCTGCCGGTTCACTCCCTGCACGCACACCCACGAGCCCGGCTGCGCCGTAAAGGAGGCCGTCTCCGAGGGCATTATAGCCCCGGAGCGCTACAACTCCTACCTTGGCATGCTGGAGGAAGACAAGAAGTTCAGGTAGCCCCTGTCATTCTGAACGAAGTGAAGAATCTGAACAAAGACATCCTCTCCCTCGCCATCCCCAGCATCCTGGCGGGCATAACCGTGCCGCTGGTCGGGATGGCCGACATCGCCGTAGCGGGGCACCTTGGCGGTTCCATGGACGGCGCGGCGCTGATTGGGGGGATAACCATCGGCACAATGCTCTTCGACCTCCTGTACTGGAACTTCACTTTCCTTCGGTCGGGCACCGGCGGGCTCACGGCCCAGGCCTTCGGGCGGCTGCAGGCAGGTTACGTCATGCCCGGCCCGGACCGGGCATCTTCCATCCGCAGCATCCTTCTGAGGGCCCTTCGGATTGCCTTTGTTTCGGGGTTGGCGCTCATCGCACTGCAATGGGTGGTGCTGTGGCTGGCTTTTCTCCTTGTAGACTGCTCCCCGGAAGTGCGGGAACTGGCCTCACAGTACTTCATGATACGTATCTGGGCGGCGCCCGCCACTCTTTCCCTATTTGCTTTCAAGGGCTGGTTCATCGGCCTTCAGGATACCGTCAAGCCCATGATTGCCGACCTCCTTGTGAACGGCCTCAACATCGCGCTGTCTTTCGGCCTGGGTTTCGGCCTCTGCGGGCTCCCGGCCATGGGCTTTGCTGGCGTTGCCGCGGGCACTCTCATTGCACAGTGGTGCGGATTCATTTATGCCGTTTTTGCAGCCCGCCACTCCATGGGGCAGCTCCGCACACAAAATCGCGACATTTTGTGTAACCAGCGGACCTCCGGTACATCTGATTACACAAAAACGCCCAATTCCGTGTTAACAGCCGCCCCTGCGGTGGACCAGGTCCAAGCACCGTCGTTTTTCCGTATGAACCAGGACCTTGTGCTGCGGTCGGTGGGGATGATTGCCGTGTACATCGGGTTTACGGTTATTTCGGCAAGGTACGGGGACACAATGCTGGCGGTGAGTTCCATAATAATGAAGTTGCTGCTGGTGTTCAGCTATTTCACCGACGGCTTCGCATACGCCGGAGAGGCCCTCACGGGACGGTTCATAGGGGCCGAAGACCGTGACGGAGTTCGCGCCGCCGTGAAAGGCTGCTTTGCGTGGGGATGGGGTCTGGCCGGGTTCTTCATGCTGCTGTATGGGCTTGGAGGCGTGCCGGCATTCCGGCTGCTCACCTCGGACATAACAGTGGTTGACGCCGGCCGGGAATTCATTCCCTGGCTGCTCCTGATGCCGCTGATCGGCGTTCCGGCGTTCATCTGGGACGGCATTTATACTGGCGCCACGGCCACTTCGGCCATGAGAAACAGTACGCTGCTCTGCGCAGTGGGATTCTTTGCCGTGTGGTTCGGAGGCGCCGGGGTTGTCACCCTGATTCAAGGCCGCGCCCCGGAAGGGCCGCTTGCCATTCACATTCTCATGGCGGCGTACTTCATGCATCTTGCCATCCGCTCCGTCTACCTCACCGCTACCAAAAACATGGTTTTCCGGCAGGTTTAACGGGCAATGACCAACACCACGGTGGGGATTTTGATAAGGCGGAGTTGGACAATGGGAATGGATAGTAAAGAAATAATGACTATCTTTGTGAGATATTAACCGCACAAAGCACACTATGAATTTACTACTTTTAGCCGCCGCGGTCCTTCCCCTTTGGCAGGACATGCAGGCAACTTCCGTAAACGCAGAGACAAAGCGCACCGAAGTCATCTATTACGCAAACCGTGAAGACGCCCTCCGGAAAGGGTTCCGTGAGAGCGAGAACTATGTGGACCTTAACGGTACATGGGACTTCAAGTACTTTGAAGACTACCATAATCTTACCATGGAGCCTCAAAGCTGGGACAAGATAAAGGTTCCCGGAAACTGGGAAATCCAGGGCTTCGGCACTGCAATTTACACCAATATCCCCTACGACTTCTGCCCGGAGAATCCCCAGCCCCCGCAGCTGCCGGAGGCCTTCCCCGCCGGAGTGTATCACCGCACTTTCACGGTGCCTGAGAGCTGGAACGGCCGCGAGGTTTTCCTTAACCTCTGCGCCACAAAAAGCGGCACATACGTGTATGTGAACGGACAGGAAGTGGGCTACGGAGAGGACTCCAAGAGCCTTCATCGCTACAATATCACCAAGTACCTGAAGCCCGGGGAGAATGACCTGAAGCTCAAAATTTACCGCTACACCGCCGCCTCATACCTTGAAGACCAGGACTTCTGGCGCATCAGCGGCATAGAGCGCGACGTTTACCTCTCCAGCGAGAAATCCCACACGGGCTTCGACTTCAGCGTGATTTCCACCCTGGCCGAAGACCTTGAAACCGGCATCTTCAAGCTCAAGATGCGCTCCAGCACCCCTGTAGAGGTGTTCTACGAGCTTCTTGACAAGGACGGCAAGGCCGTTGCCGACGCCGTCTTCGAGTTCAGCGGCTCCATGGCAACCGTCACGGACACCATTCCCGCCGTACGCAAATGGACGGCCGAAACCCCAGAACTCTACACCCTTCTCCTAAGGGTGAACGGAGAATACACCCGTTTCCACGTGGGCTTCCGGAGGCTGGAAATAAAGGAGGTCCCCGACACCGACGGCAGGATGGTCCACGCCTTCCTTGTAAACGGCCAGCCGGTAAAGTTCAAGGGCGTGAACATGCACGAGCACAACCCCTACACCGGCCACTACACCACAAAGCAGAACATCCTTGAAGACCTTCTCCTCATGAAGGAGGCCAACATCAACTCCATCCGCACCTGCCATTATCCCCAGCCCCGCGAGTTCTACGAGCTCTGCGACTCCCTTGGTTTCTATGTCTACGACGAAGCCAACATAGAAAGCCACGGAATGGGCTATGACATCAACCATACCCTCGGCAACAAGCCGGAATGGATGACAAAGCACATTGACCGCACCCTCAACATGTACAGGCGTACGGCCAACTACCCCTGCGTAACCATCCTCTCACTTGGCAACGAGGCCGGAAACGGCGTCAACTTCTACGAGACCTACAAGATCCTCAAGGCCCTTGAAAAGGACGGCCAAAACAGGCCTGTAGTATATGAGAGGGCCGAATTCCAGCACAACACGGACTTCATCAACCCCATGTACCCGGACACCAGGTGGCTCAAGAAGATGGGCGAAACCTACGGAGAGCGCCCCATCGCGCTCTGCGAATACACCCACGCCATGGGCAACTCCAACGGTTCCCTGGACCTCATGTGGGACCAGTTCTATGCCCATGTCCATCTCCAGGGCGGCTTTATATGGGACTGGGTGGACCAGGGCCTCTATGACAAGGAGCGCGGCTGGACTTATGGCGGCGACTACGGCGTGAATCCCCCGTCCGACGGCAACTTCTGCTGCAACGGAATCGTGGGCCCGGACCGTGACCCCCATCCCGCCTTCTATGAGGTAAAGCACCAGTACCAGAACATCTCCGTAACCGCCAAGGACCTTGAAAATGGCGTGTTCCAGGTATTCAACCGCTTCTACTTCACAAGGCTCAGCGGCCAGAAGATAAAGTGGTGGGTGGAGCGCGACGGCAAGCGTATCTTCCTTGCAAAGGGCAAGGTGAAACTGAATGTGGGCCCACAGGAATACCAGGAGTTCAAGGTTCGTCTTCCCCGCATGAAAAAGCCCGGACAGTACCGCATCTTCTTCACCACGGAAGGCGCCTGCGACGAAATCTTCATCAAGGACACTTCGGCCCCTAAAAAGGCCCTTGTAAAGCGTTACGTGGGCTTCACGGACGGCGACACCCGCATTGTGGTGCGCGGCCAGAAGGTGGAACTTGTCTTTGACAAGGAAGAGGGCGTGGTAAAGAGCTGGAAGGTAAAAGGCAAGGATATGATAGACCCCGAATTCGGCATCAGGCCTTCCTTCTGGCGCGCCCCCATCGACAACGACTACGGCAACCTGGCCCCTCAGAGAACCGCCATGTACAAGGAAGCCTGGAAGCCCGTTTCCGTTACGGCCGAAGAGGCCGAAGGCACCGTGCGCATCATGGTTGAAGGTGAAGGCGTAAGGGGCAAGGAGGTATGGACAGTATTCCCGGACGGAGTCCTCAAGATTGAGGTTGAGACAAAGGCTCAGCCTGCCCTCAAGGACGTTGAGATACCCCGCCTTGGCATCCGCTTCCATGTGGCCGATGACGAGTTCTCGTACTTCGGCCGGGGCCCTCTGGAGAATTACTGGGACAGGAGCTCCTGCACCTTCAAGAGCATTTATAAGAGTGCCGCTTCAAAGGAGTACTATCCTTATATAAGGCCCCAGGAAAGCGGTCACCACACAGACGTAAACTGGCTCACCATTGGCGGCCTCACCGTTCAGGGACTCTTTGAGTTCAACGCCCTGAGGCAGACCATTGAAGACCTTGATGGCGGTATCACCAAGAGCCAGACCCACGTCACGGACGTTCCCGTGCGTGATTTCACCGAGGTCTCGGTAGACTACAAGATGAGCGGTATCGGCGGCTACGACAGCTGGGGTGCACGCCCTGAACCCGCCTACACCCTGTGGAGCACGGAGAGCTATTCGTACTGCTTTACGCTCATTCCATCCAAAAAACCGGTAAAAACCGTATATTAGAAACACACCGAAACACCTTTTTTACTATATTTGCGGTCCGTTACGAAAACCTGAACCTGAATTTAAACCATTAACCCATTTATTAATTCAGTGATGAAAAAGATTTTTAGAATCGCACTTGTGACATTTGCCGCTGCAGCAGTTGCAGTTGCTTGCCAGAAGCCCGCTCAGGACCAGAAACAGGATGAGCAGAAGGAAGAGCAGAAGCCTGAAGAGCAGAAGCCCGCTGCTACTACCGCCGACCTCTATGTTGTGAACACTCCCGGTTGGGAGCAGCCCGCCATTTGGGCTTGGGGTGGCACCATCAGCATGAGCACCTGGCCCACCGACGGTCTTGATCCCGAGGCCGACAAAGTTACTGAAGGTGGCAAGGAATATGTCCACTATGTGCTTGGTGAAGCTTTTATCGCAGACGGCATTGGTCTTCTTGTGGTAGACAAGGCCACATCTGTCCAGACCGTAGACGTTACCGGTCTTAACATCAAGGCAGGTGACAAGCTCTACTACGAGATTGGCGCAGAAGCCGGCGCAGACGGCAAATTCGCCCTCACTAAGGTTGAGTAAAACTCACATATCAAAAAAATCCCCCGGAGGAGAAAGTCCTTCGGGGGATTTTTTATTAAGAGAATCAATTACTTGACCACGTAGCCGGGGAAGTTGACGTTACCGCCATCCTTACTGCGATATGCCATGACATTAATAACGTCGCCTACACTAGGAGCAGCTGTAGTGAAGTTTGCTCTGGGAATTGAAAGTTCAAGCACACAAGTGTCTGCCGAACCGGTACCTTTAATTTCTATACCTTCAGCGCTCATACCATGAGTACCGCCATCTTTCTGAATGGCCACCGCGTAGTTGGAAGAGTCTCCGAAGCAGAACAGATATACCCAAGATTCGTATTTCTTGCCCTTGGCGCCGGTTGAACCGTCATCACCGGTTGAAGGATCATTATCCAGGTCAAAATACAGATAGAGATATGCACCACCTTCCCAAAGACGGGAACCGGGAGTGGTATCTACGTAAAAGTAGAAATTATCGGCATCGTTCCAAACCTTGAAAGCATTGAAGAGATCTGCGGGATCTGCGCTGGGGACATCGGCCCAATCAGACATGTCGCCATCAATGGTGATGTTCACGGGAGCGGCACCAACTTCTTCAATGGAAGTAGCAATGACCTTCAGATACTTTCCACCGGAACCGGCGGTACCGATATAATAACCGGTAACAGTAACGTCCTTACCTGCGTAGGCCGAAAAATCCATGCCCTCGAGAGAGCCGGTACGTTTTTCGGCACCGGCAACGGCAACATTGGTATTTGAACCACTTATTGTAAGGGCGCCCTTGAAGGTAACGATATCAGAGACAGATGCGTTGTCCGGGTAAGCATCGAACGTGGCGTTAATGTCAACCACAGCAGTTGCAGGAACGGTATTACCGCTGCTTACAACTGTTACAACACCGCCCTGTGCTACCTGTGCCAGGCCGTAGTAAACATCCTTCTTTCCGGCAATGTTAACTTTGTCACCAACATTGCAATCTCCGGTGGGCTTGAAAGCATAAAGGTTGGTTGTACCGTCAGTTACAATTATACCGTTATTGCCCTTGGCTGCAACAATGCCCTCAAGGGTACCTTCCGTACCTTTTTCCAGAGCGACAAACTCAGTTACAGTGGGGACGGGAGCCTTTGCTTCCTCAAGGATGATGTCCTTGATATAGACTTCGCAGTCTGCGGGGTTGCCGCCGAATGCAAAGATAAGGATAGGGTTAACTGCCTCAACACCGGTGAATTCATTCTCTAAGACGACAGGGTTACCACCTTCGAATATAAAGCCGACAGGGTAATTGGTTTCCCAAATAGCACCGCCCTCATGATTACTTGCATCAGGGTTATACCTGGACATCTTAAAGAAGCCACTGAAATCCTTGTTACTGCCCAAAGTAACCTTGAGCTTGTAAGTCTTGGCGGGGTCAAGGGCGATGAAATGTCCTTCCTGAGGATACATGAAGAGCTGATTGGACCACAAGCCATCTGTTGCAGCCTGAGGGCAGCTTAACACATATGTGGACTGTTTCAGGGTAATAAGTTCATAGGAGTTGGCCGTAACTGTAGTGAAACCGGCAGCAGGATAGTGATAGAAGTAACCTACGGCTTTTGCGTCGTCAACAGCCTTCCAAAGGTTGGTGCTGGCAAGATACTGCTCGCTAGGAGTGTAATCCCATTCGGCAACGGGGTCGGAAGGGCCATCTTCAACGGGACCTGCGGGAAGGTCTGAAGGCTCAACTTTGACCTTGGAGATTTCAACAACGGTGTTTTCAGGATGTGTGCCGAAGTCGAGAGTGAAGTTGATGTTGTCACAATCTACGCCTTCAATGACATAAGCGATGGTTTTTTCCTTATCAGCGGTAAGGAGGGTCTCACCCCACTCATGGATTGTTGCGCCCTCGTGCTTAGGCTCTCCGTTTGCCGTGAGTTCAGGGTTATACTGGCAAATCTTTGCAAATGCGCTGAAGGTCTGGTTGGCCTTGAAGGTCAGGGATACCAGATAGTTCTGGCCGGCCTTAAGGGGCAGGGTGGCCTTTGCAGGATTGGGGCGCATATAGAACTGGCTCTGCCAACGCTCCGGAGCGGCGACAGTATAATTCAGAGTATAAACGCCATCGGCTACGGTAAGATTCTCGAAGGAATCGGCCTCAACATTGGCATAACCTTCAATGGGGGACCAACCGGGAGCCAGGTACTGGAAGAAGTGGATTGCACCGGCGGCTTCGGCCTCTGTCCAAGTAGCTACTGCAGGAGCCTCATAGGGATAAGGATAGACAACCTTTGCAAGGTCTTTGTTACCCCAAGTATAAATGGTGAATTCTTCAGGGAGCTCAGGGAGGTCTGCGAGAGGAACGCAGTACTCAACCTTTGCACCGTTGGCATCTGCAGTACCCTTTGCGATTACATTTGCAACGGTATAGCTTGAAGGTGCGACACCACCGTCAGCGGTGATTTCAATGACAGGAGCATCTGCGGTACCGCCAAAGCAGTAAATGAAGGCGATGTACTCGTATTTGCCATTGCCGTTGAGTTCCTCACCGGTAGTGAGATCTCCGTCGAAGTCAAAGGCAAAATAGATATAGCCCTTTCCTGCACCCCAAAGTTCTGAATAGCGGCCTTCATTTGATCTTTCCGTGTAGAAATAGGCGTTTTTGTCGTCCTTGGTGAACTTGAAAGTGTGGTTGCCATTGGTGATGCCGGGGATGTTGGCCCAGTTGGGGCTGGTGAAATCTGTGGGAGGCACTACAACCTCGTTCCAGGTAGGTGTGCCATCCTTGGCAACAAGGCAAAGCTGCTCGACTGCGGCATTGTAGTAGATGTCATAGATGCCATCTCCGGGAGCAGCAAGGTTCTTACCATTGTGAACAACGGTGATTGCAGTACCGGCAGCCAGTTTGTAAGGCTCAACGTCGCCTTCCGCACCACGGTTCTCTCCCCAATCCTTGTTCTTACGGAACTTGAATGCGTCTGATGCGGCAAGCTTTACGTTCTTGACCACATAGATGTCTCCATCCTTGGCGGCAACAAAGTCCTTGTCCCAGTTGGTTCCAAGAAGAGCACCGATGATGGACCATTCAGAATTGCCCTCTACGGGAACAACCTCTTCCTCTGCGGAAGTAACTGTTACCGCGCAGGTGGCTGTAAAGGAACCAACCTTTGCCGTAATGTTGGCACTGCCGGCTGCAACGGCCGTCACCTTACCGTCTGCTACGGTAGCAACTGCAGGGGCGTCTGACTCCCAGGATGCAGCGGGCTTGGTTGTTGCATTCTCAGGCTTGTAGGTAACAGTGAGCTGGAACTCCTGACCAACTTGAAGAACCTGAGTTGTAGCATTAAGCTCAATACCTGTAAGGGCAACATCTTTCTGTTGCTCTTCCTTCTTACAGGCAACCATTGCAACCACAACTGCGGCCGCAAAGGCAAATGCTTTAAGAACTCTTTTCATTTGTTAAATTTTTTGGTTATTAAGATGTTAGGGTGTTCGGTGGTTTAGTAAGTCAAACACAAATATATAAAAAAATGTTTCGATTGCAAAACAAACAAAAAAAACGACACCCTTTTGGATGTCGTTTTTGTTTCGAATTGTTTCGGATTAAGGTCTTAGTCCGAAAGTGAGAAGCGCTTGAAGGAAAGGACCTTTGCCTCTGCATCGGCGGCCTTGAGGGCGGCAGCTACAGTAGCTTTGTCATCTGAGAGCTGGTATTCCTGCTCCATAAGGGTGTTCTCCTTAAGGAACTTCTGGATACGGCCGTTTACAATACCGTTAATCATCTGCTCTTTCTTGGACAGGGACTCAAGGGTCTCGGCGCCAACCTTGGCAATGATTTCGCGGGCCTGCTGTGCCTGCTCTGCGGTGAGCCAACCCTTAGCGGTGTTGGACTCGATGTGGTCCTCGGAGTCTACGTGGGCGGGGTTGATGCCGGCCTTCTTGAGGGCGTTGTCAACTGCCTTCTGTACTTGCTCGTCCTTAGTCTTCTGGATGGCAACGGTGCGCTCGCTCTCAATTATCTCTGCGGGAACAGACTCTGCGTCTACGGCCACAGGGTTCATGGAAGCGACCTGCATGGCGATACCACGGGCAATCTCCTGGGGAACTTCCTTGTTGAATGCCACAATGGCGCCAAGCTTGCCATTAAAGTGTACGTACTCGCTTACGAAAGGAGCCTCAAGGGCGCCGTAGAAAGCAAGGACGTGCTTCTCACCGGTTTTACCGGCCTGGTTTGTGATGTCTTCCTCGAGGGAATAACCGCTTGCAAGTTTCACGGCCTTCAGAGCCTCAATGTCTTTCGGGAAGGCGGTGATGGCGGCGTCGGCGATTTCACCTGCGAGCTTCTTGAAGTCGGGGGTGGCGGCCACGAAGTCGGTTTCGCAGCCAAGGCACACGAGGATGGCCTTGCCGCCATTGATGCGGCTGAGGACGGCACCCTGGGTGGTCTCGTTGTCTCCACGCTTTGCAAGGGTGGATTTACCTTTTTCACGAAGGATTTCAACGGCACGCTTGAAGTCGCCTTCGGCTTCTTCAAGAGCCTTCTTGCAATCCATCATACCGGCGCTGGTCATGTCACGCAGCTTCTTGATGTCTGCTAATGCAATAGCCATAACTTTTTACTTGCTTTAAACGGTTAATTACTCTGCAGGAGTTTCGGCGGGAGCTTCGGCCTCTACTTTTTCGGCCTTGGCGCCACGGCGGGGACGGAGCTTGCGCTCGGGAGCGGCTTCTGCGGCGGCTTCCTCTGCGGGAGCGGCTTCGGCCTCTTTCTCCTTCTCAAGCTTGCGTTCCTCAAGGCCTTCTGCAATGGCCTTGCACATTACATCCATGATGAGTTCGATGGACTTTGTGGCATCGTCGTTGGCCGGAATCACGTAATCGATGGGGGTAGGGTCGCAACATGTGTCAACCATAGCGATTACCGGGATGTTCAGACGGACAGCTTCCTTCACGGCGTTTGCTTCCTTCTGGACGTCTACCACAAACAGGGCGCTGGGAAGGCGGGACATGTCGCGGATGGAACCGAGGTTCTTCTCCAGCTTTGCCCTCTGGCGCTCTACCTGAAGACGCTCACGCTTTGCAAGTTTGTCAAAGGTTCCGTCTTCCTTCATCTTATCAATGGTGTTCATTTTCTTGACGGCC
>DGXO01000077.1:55147-76317 GCA_002395605.1 Bacteroidales bacterium UBA4230 | reverse complement strand
GCGGCATTGGCATAGTGGGCCAGCTTCTCGTGGTCATGGAAGCGGTAGTTTTCGGCACCCATACCAAGGTTTACGTGCCATTTCATGCGGGTTTCCTTCCACTTTTTGAACCAGTCAAGCTCTGTTCCGGGCTTGATGAAGAACTGCATTTCCATCTGCTCGAACTCCCTCATGCGGAAGATGAACTGACGGGCAACAATCTCGTTGCGGAAGGCCTTGCCTATCTGGGCTATGCCGAAGGGAATCTTCATTCGGCCTGTCTTCTGGACATTGAGGTAGTTCACGAAGATGCCCTGGGCGGTTTCCGGACGGAGGTAGATGGTGTTTGCGCCCTCTGCGGTGGAGCCCATGGAGGTGGAGAACATGAGGTTGAACTGACGGACCTCTGTCCAGTTGCAGGTGCCGGAAATAGGGCAGACTATATTACAATCGATAATTATTTGCCGATATTCAGCTAAATCGTTGGCTTTTTCTGCAGCAACGTAGCGGTTGTGAACCTCTTCCCACTTGGCTTTTTCGCGGAGGACGTTGGGGTTGGTTGCACGGAACTGTTCCTCGTTGAAGGAGTCTCCGAACTTCTTTCGGCCTTTGGCAACTTCCTTCTCTATTTTCTCTTCAATCTTGCCAAGGTAGTCCTCGATGAGGACGTCGGCGCGATAGCGTTTCTTGGAGTCTTTATTGTCGATGAGGGGGTCGTTGAAGGCGCTAACGTGGCCCGAAGCCTCCCAAATGCGAGGGTGCATGAAGATGGCGGAATCGATGCCTACGATGTTCTCGTTGAGGCGGGTCATGGCCTCCCACCAGTAGTCCTTGATGTTGTTTTTGAGCTGTACGCCCATCTGGCCATAGTCGTAAACTGCGGCCAGGCCGTCATAGATTTCGGAGGAGGGGAAAATGAATCCGTACTCCTTACAATGGGCGACAAGCACCTTGAAAAGTTCGTCTTGTGTCATATAAATAATTGTTACTCAAATATTTCAGGGAAGGCTTCGCGGATTTCCGGCTTGGATATCTCAAGAAGCGGTTTCTTTACAAAATTCCTTTCGGCAATAAGCGGATGGGGGATTATAAGATCATGCGTCTTTATGGTGAAATCCCCGTAACAGAGGATGTCTATGTCTATTGTGCGGTTATGGTAAATGCGGTTTCCTTCGGCATCAAAAAGGGGCTCGGAGAGGTCCCTGCCAAGCTTTTGCTCTACTTCCTTGACCTGACGGAGGATTTCCATGGCGTGGTCTTCGGGGTTGCCGGTGCGGGGGAGCCTGTAAAGGACGCAAAGATTCAGGAAAGCCGGGCCCTCAAAGCCCCAGGAAGGCGTTTCCACTATGCGGGAAATCCTTTCAGGGTGCGTGCCGAAGGTCTCGTCCAGAAGGTTCATGGCCCTCAGGAGGTTCAAGTCCCGGTCCCCTAGATTGGATCCAAGTCCAAGATATACGTTAACTCTCTCCATCTAATTTGCCGTAATCGTCATCATCATAGTCCAGCCCAAGTTCCACGCGGGCCTCTTCAGAGAGCATGCTGCGGTCCCAAACAGGGTCGAAGGTAAGCTCAATGGTGCATTTTGTCACGCCGGGAACGGCCTCTACGCCCTCCTGGACCTCCTGCAGCACTTGGTCGGCCATAGGGCAGTTGGGGGCGGTGAAGGTCATGAGTATGGACACCTCCCGGGCCTTGTTTATGGTGAGCTCGTAAATGAGCCCGAGGTCATAAATGTTCACCGGGATCTCGGGGTCATAAACCTCCTTTATTGCGGCTATAACGGCCGAATAAAGGGGCTGAAGCTCCTTTACGTCCTCTGCTGTCAAAATCTCTTTATTCTCCATTTTTCGGGGCGTCATTGCCAGCCTCACCGGCAATCTTCCTTATAGTTTCAATCATGGACACAAGCCCGTTTGCCCTGGTGGGGGACAGGTTGTCCTTAAGGCCGATTTCGGCAATGAAGCCGAAGTCGTCGGCGGATATTTCTGCAGGCGTATGGCCGGAATAAACGTCTATCAGAAGGGAGATTATACCCTTTGTTATGATAGCGTCGCTGTCGGCGCGGAAATACAGTTTTCCGTCTTTAAGCTCGCTTGCAAGCCACACCCTGGACTGGCAGCCTTTAATGAGCCGGTCCTCGGTTTTATCGGCATCAGAGAAGGGCTCTAGGGCCTTTCCAAGCTCAATGAGGTACTCGTATTTATCCAGCCACTCCTCATACATTGAGAAGTCCTCTATAACCTGCTGTTTCTTTTCTTCCAGTGTCATACCAACATATCTATGGCCTTGTTCAGGCACTCAATAAAATATTCGGCCTCTTCCAGAGTATTATACGGGGCAAAAGATGCCCTCAGGAGCCCTGTGACGCCAAGGCGGTCCATAAGGGGCTCCGCGCACATTTGGCCGGAACGTACCGCTATGCCCATTTTGTCAAGGATGAGAGCAAGGTCTTCATGATGGGCGCCCTTTACGGCAAATGAGAACAGCGGAATCTTGTGCTCAAGCCCTGTCCCATATAACGTAATTCTCTCATCCTCAGTTAGTTTCCTGTACACAAATTCCGTTATTGCCGGATCTGTCTCATGGGCTTTGGCAAACTCTATTGCCGGAATAAGGGTAGGGACGGCGTTGATATTCTGGGTACCGGCCTCAAACTTAGTGGGGGATTCGGCATAAGTGGTGCCAGAAAAACTAACGCTCTTTATCATTTCTCCGCCGCCCATGAAAGGAGGCATGGCATCAAGCAATTCCTTCCTTCCGTAGAGGACCCCGGTTCCGGTTG
The DNA here is from genome assembly GCA_002395605.1 of Bacteroidales bacterium UBA4230. Lineage (GTDB taxonomy): Bacteria > Bacteroidota > Bacteroidia > Bacteroidales > UBA932 > Cryptobacteroides. Next base: position 73,556 of record DGXO01000077.1, on the reverse strand, counting down.
CGGCGTAAATCTTGTGACCGGAGAAAGCGTAAAAGTCGCAGCCTATCTCCTGGACATCTACTTTTACGTGAACAATTCCCTGCGCGCCGTCAATAAGCACCGGAACTCCGAATTTATGGCAAACAGCGCATAAATCCCGCACGGGATTTACAAGACCTAACACATTGGAAATGTGAGAGATAGCCACAATTTTAGTGCGCTCAGAAATCAGTTTTTCCAAAGCATCGTGGGAGAGCCTGCCATTTTCATCAATGTCAAGGACTTTAAGGGAGGCTCCTTTCCTATCACAAAGCATCTGCCAGGGAACAATGTTGGAGTGGTGTTCCGCAACCGAGACAATGACTTCATCTCCTTTGCCGATAAAAGCCTCTCCAAAACTGAAGGCTACAAGATTGAGGGAAGCGGTGGCTCCGGAAGTGAACACAATTTCCGACCTTGATTTTGCATTCAGGAAACCCCGTACATATTCCCTTGTGTTCTCATAAGCCTCCGTGGCATCGGAAGCCAGTTTGTGAACAGCCCTATGGATATTTGCATTTGAACTGCGGGCAAGCCTGGCCTGAAGTTCAACTACGGAATTGGGACGCTGGGCGGTAGCGGCATTGTCAAGGTACACAAGAGGTTTGCCATAGACCTTCTGGTCCAGGGCAGGGAAGAGTTCTCTTATGTTTTGACGCTGCATAAGTAATTGTAAAAGTCTACAAATTTACATAAATTTGCGATATGATAGACTATATTAAAGGACAAATCATTGAGCTCACCCCCACGGAGCTAGTTTTGGAGAATCACGGAATAGGGTATAGCATACTTATTTCCCTCCAGACTTATGAAGCGTTTCAGGCCAAGACAGACGCCGTAGCGTACATCCACCACTATATCCGTGAAGATGAAGAACTGTTCTACGGCTTTGCCACAAAAGACGAAAGAGAGTTGTTCAGGCTGCTCATAGGCGTATCCGGGATAGGTGTAGCGTCGGCCCGCATGATGCTCTCAACCCTTACCTCGGAGGAAATCCGCCAGGCAATACTCTCAGAGGACGTCAACAAGATCAAAAGCGTAAAGGGAATAGGCCTCAAGAGTGCTCAGAGGCTTGTTTTGGAGCTCAAGGACAAGATAGTAAAAGGAGAGGGTTCGGCCGAAACCGTACTGTTCAAAACCAGCAATTCGGCAATTGTGGACGAGGCCACAACGGCACTTACAATGCTTGGATTCTCTAAGGCAAACATCTCAAAGGTTATGCCCGGCATCCTGAAAGACAACCCTGGCGCCAGGGTAGAGGATATCATCAAAGCCGCCCTTCAGAAGCTATAGCGGTTCCACGTGGAACAATTATCTACCGAAGTAAACTAGCAGAACGGAAATATCTGAAGGCGAAACGCCGGAGATTCTTGAAGCCTGAGCAATAGTCTCGGGCTTATATCTTTTCAGCTTCTGACGACACTCGATAGACAAACCCTGCAAAGAATCAAAATCGAAGTCTGAAGGTATCCTGATGTACTCCAGCCTACGATTTTTGTCGGCCTGAGCTTTCTCACGTTCAATATAACCAGAGTACTTTATGGAGATTTCCACGGCGGAAACAACGTCTGAAGAATAACCTTCGTTTGTTCCACGTGGAACAAAACTTATGAAATCAGAGAGCGAAACCTCTGGTCTGGACACAATATCCACAAGCCTCTTTGATTCGGTAAGAGGAGTGGAACCAAGAGAAGAAAGCACAACATTGCCCTTAGCAGGAGTGACTTTAATTCCATGAACCAAATCAGTAAGAGCGTCAACCTGCTCCTGTTTCTTCATGGTCAAAGAGTATCTTTCCTCAGAGGCAAGCCCTATCTCATGAGAGAGAGCGGTAAGCCTGAAATCGGCGTTATCCTGCCTAAGAAGAATGCGGTATTCGGCCCTGGAAGTAAACATGCGGTAAGGCTCATCCACGCCTTTGTTTATAAGGTCGTCAATAAGAACGCCAATATAAGCCTGGTCACGGGATAAGATCAGGGGGTCCTTCCCGGAAATGAACATGTGGGCGTTAATGCCAGCCAGAAGGCCCTGGCAGGCCGCTTCTTCATAACCTGTAGTGCCATTAACCTGACCTGCGAGGAACAGGTTGGACACAATCTTGGAGCGAAGACTGTAATGGAGATACTGAGGGTCAAAGTAGTCGTATTCCACAGCATAGGCTGGCTTAAAGACAACGGCGTTTTCAAGACCTTCAATATGTCTCATTGCCTCCAACTGTATCTCAAGGGGGAGAGAGGAGGAAAAGCCCTGAAGGTAATACTCGGGAGAATTAACGCCTTCAGGCTCCAGGAAAAGTTGATGAGAATCTTTATCGGCAAAAGTCCTTAACTTGTCTTCAATGGAAGGGCAGTAACGCGGACCCTTACCATGAATCATACCGGTGAAAAGCGGAGAACGGTCGAAGCCGGATTTCAGAATCTCGTGAACAGTCTCGTTGGTATGAAGAAGGAAGCAGTCCATTTGCCTGCCGCCAGCTTGAACAGCCGAAGGAACATCCAGGAAAGAAAAGCGTTCCGGATTCTGGTCACCCTCCTGGCGCTGGAGTTTTGAAAGATCAAGTGAGCGGACATCGATCCTTGGAGGAGTACCAGTTTTCATGCGGGCGGTAGGAATTCCAAAAGAAGCAAGTTCATCGGAAATTCCATAGGCCGACTTCTCTCCAATTCGGCCACCTTCAAAGGAGTGCTGGCCAACAAACATTTTTCCGTTAAGGAAGGTCCCGGCAGTCAAAATAACAGCCTGAGAATGAAATTCTGCGCCGGTAATTGTACGAACGCCGGAAATTTTTTCATTCTCAAAGAGAAAACTTTCGGCAAAATCCGCGTAAATTCTTAATTTTGAACTACTTAGGAGGAAATTAAGCCATGTGGCCGAAAACTTCTGTTTGTCGCACTGAGCACGGGGGCTCCACATTGCCGGACCCTTTGAGCGATTGAGCATGCGGAACTGAAGGGTAGCGGCGTCTGTGACCAGACCGGAGTATCCGCCAAGCGCATCAATCTCACGGACAATCTGACCCTTGGCGATTCCACCCACCGCGGGATTGCAGGACATCTTGGCAAGTCCGTTCAAGTCCGGAGTAAGGAGGAGAACAGAGGAACCAAGATTAGCGGCAGCCATAGCAGCTTCGCAGCCGGCATGACCACCACCAATGACAATTATATCAAAGCGGTTATTCATACTTTATCCCGCAAAGAGAGATAGTAATTCTCTTTGGCGCGCATGACGGCAATGTCTTCTTCCGTGTGGTCGTCGTAACCAATGAGGTGAAGAAGGCCGTGAACTATGACGCGGTTAAGTTCCACGGGGAACTCCGTACCATAAAAAGAGGCGTTCTCCCTAACGGAATCTACGGAAATAAAAAGGTCTCCGGAAAGGGTGTCACCCTCACAATAATCAAAGGTAATAATATCTGTGTAATAATCGTGTTGCAGATATTTTATATTGACATCCAGAATATAATTATCGGAGCAAAATATAATGCCGATATCACCTAGTTTCTTGGCTTCGGCTTGGGCAACAAACTTGAGCCAACGGGATGTGAGGCGTTTCTCCTTAAAAGCGAAAGAAGTATCTTCCTTGAAATAGCTGACCATAAAGCAAAATTTGCCACAAAATTAGTAAATTTGCGGCAAATGAGCGAGTTTAAAACAAATAAAGCCGTATTTGTAGGCGTAATCCTGGAAAAAGGAGGAGAAAGAAAAGTCAAGGAATACCTTGACGAGCTTCAGTTTTTGGCCGAAACTGCCGGTGCCATTGGCGACAAAATGTTCACACAAAGGCTGGACAGACCCGACAAAGCAACGTATATCGGCTCAGGAAAACTGGAGGAAATAAAACAGTACTGCCAGGACAATGAGATTGAGTACGTCATTTTCGATGACGAACTCACAGGCATGCAGCAGCGTAACATAGAGAAGATCATAGCCTGCTCGGATGTAATAGACCGCACAAGCCTCATCCTGGAAATCTTTGCCCAAAGGGCCAAGACATCATACGCCAAAATGCAGGTGGAACTGGCTCACTACAACTACATGCTTCCGCGCCTGGCGGGCATGTGGACCCACCTCGAGCGACAGAGGGGCGGCATGGGCACCCGCGGCGGTATGGGTGAAACCCAGATAGAAATAGACCGCCGTATTGTTAAGCAGCGTATTTCCAAGCTAAAGGAAGACCTCAAGAAGGTAGACAGGCAAATGGCCACGCAAAGGGGCAATAGAGGCTCTCTAGTGCGTTTGGCACTGGTGGGGTATACCAATGTAGGTAAAAGCACTTTGATGAATCTGCTGGCCAAATCTGACGTGTTTGCAGAGAACAAGCTGTTTGCCACGCTGGACACCACCGTCAGGAAGGTTGTCATAGAGAACGTACCGTTCCTTCTCAGTGACACCGTGGGATTCATCAGGAAGCTCCCCACACAGCTTGTAGAGGCCTTCAAAAGCACCCTTGACGAGGTCCGAGAGGCCGATGTCCTTGTGCACGTGGTGGACATCTCCCACCCTGATTTCGAGGAACAGATGAGTGTGGTAGAACAAACCCTCAAGGACATAGGCGCCTCAAACAAGCCCTGCTACGTTGTATTCAACAAAGTGGACGCCTACACCTATGAACCCTACGACGAATTCTCCTTGGAGCCCAAAAAGGCCGAAAACCGCACTCTGGAAGAGCTAAAGCACAGCTGGATAGCAGAAGAAAAGACACCCTGCATATTCATTTCGGCCAAAGAAAAGATAGGCATAGAAAAACTCCGCACCGACCTTTACAAAATCGTTGCGGAGATTCATGCAGGAAGATACCCTTTCAATAACTTCCTCTGGTAAAAGGCTTAGAAGGAATAACCCAGACCAATGGCAAGAGTATTTCCAAGTGCCGGAGATGCAGTTAAATAACTGAGATCCAGGCGGAAGCCATGGAACTTACCTCCTATACCAATGGCCAGATGCGAAGGAATGACGCAGTACGGCGTAGAATACCTGTAGCCCAGGCGCACAAACGCAGTCTTGTTCCAGTCGTACTGAGCACCAATGGCCGCAGAGACATTCTTTGAGAAATAATAGTCAAAATCGGCCATTACCTCTACGCGGTTAACCTCTGCAAAGCTGATTCCCCAGTTTGCGCCAAACTTTACGGAAGCAGGCTGGGCATACTTCTTCTTGTTATAAGCAGTGATGCTTGTTCCAAGGGTGGATACACCCGCAGTAAACCTGAGGTCATTATTCACGGCATAAGCCACAAACAAGTCTGCGCTAAGTCCGTTGTAAGAAAGGTCTGAGGAAGGCTTCTGGGCGGCAAAACGGGCGTTTACGCCAATGCCGAAGTGCTCTCCTATACCAAACCCTGCTCCAAGGGCGATAACGTGTGATTTCGGCCCGAAAGTGCCCGTAATCTGACCATTGTAATCCTCTACCTCGTAGGGAGCACCGCTCTGAAGATTATAACCAAGGGAAACGCCCACTCTTTCGGAGAACTTGTAGGCAACTCCAACCGCAATATTCGAAGACTTTGCGGCCGAAGGAGACCACAACTGAAAAGCGGCCGAAGCATCCAGCCTACCTTCAAAGAAAGGAAGCATGGAGGCATTTGAAAAGGCCGAATAAGCAGCCGTAGCATTTGATGCCGAACCCGCACCTGCCAAACCAAGCGACACCGGATTCTGGTCAATCCTGGTAAAAGGAAGGGCGTCTGTACCCTGAGCCCATGCACCAAGGACAGTAAAAGCCAAAGCAAAAACGGTTATTGTAATTCTTTTCATAATCCACTACTTTTTAATGACCGTTTTGTTATACTTTTTGTCTCCGTAGGTAAAAACTACAGAATACTTGCCAGGAGCGCAGGAAGCCATGTTTACAACGGCAGGGCTGAACGCGCTGGTGGTCTGGGAACCCGTGTATACAAGGGCTCCGGAAGCACCGTAAACAGAGATTGAAGTCTCTTTCTCTTCCATGCCAGTAGAGATATAAAGGTTGTCCTCAACAGGCGTAGGATAGACGGAAACCTCCACGGAAGCCTCGCGGGAAATTACGCCGAAACTCATGACGGCAGACTCTCCGCGAGCATCGGTTGCAGTGATGCTGATATTGGCCACACCATACGTAAGGGCGGTTATAATAAGGTTTTCGCCATCACTTACAGCATGGAAGGTAGTCTTGTCGCTCACCTGCACATCCATGGCCAGAGGCTCACCGTCGTCGTCCTTGAAAATACCCGAAATAGGGAAAGATTTCTCCTTGCCCGGAGCGTCAAACTGCTGATTTTCAATAGGATTGACAACCACAGGAGCGTTATTCGGCAAAAGCGTATAGGTAACCGACACAGAAGCCGCAAGCCCATACTGATCCGTCACGGTAACCGTGCCCGTGTAAGTTCCGCCAGGAGCCTGAGGGCCGTTAATCTGGATCATGTAGCCGCCGTTGATTGCGTCCGGCTGCAGGGAATCGGCCGCAGAACCGGCCTTATACGTCACGGTAACCTCGTGGCCGTCCGGATCCCCAATTGAAAGCGGAATGGTCCAAATCTCGTAGTTCTTATGCGTAGGAATGGGATCCAGGCCCACATTCACATAAGGAGCGTTATTGGCACCCGTAGTAATCTCCTTGATAGGAGCCGGGGCCGAAAAACCATTGTCGTAGGAATACGCCGCCAAAGTAACATAGTACTTGGTCTCGAACTCAAGGTTGTTGATAGTTCCCGTAACCTCGTCTCCTACATTGAAAGTGGAAGTAAGCCTGTTGGCCTTCACGATATCCTTGCCGGGATGTGCGGGATCCATGCTCTCCAGGGCGCTCTTGCTCTTGCTGGCATAAAGCATGGCAGCATAGGAAGAAGAACCCTTGCTGGTTTCAGTAACATTCCAGGTAAAGGAAATGTTGTTGGACTGGCTGCCAACGCTGTATTCCGTAATGGGCCCGGGCTCACCGGTATCACCATACAAAATGGCACCATAGGCATCTACAAGCGGGCCGATAGGAGTTCCGGAAGCTGCCACAAAACCCTGCTTTGCGCCGTTCACAAGCTTAGTCCAGAGCATGTCGGCGGTAAATCCGGGGCCTCCACAGTAAGAAACCACTAGGGCGGCAACGCCTGAAACGTGCGGGCAAGCCATGGAAGTACCACTGTTATTACCGTAATGGTTGCCGGGAAGCGTGCTGTAGATGTTGGTTCCAGGGGCGCAGATATCAACCCAGTCACCGTAGTTGGAGAAGCTGGAACGATGTCCGCTACGGTCAATTGCACCTACCGCAAGGATAGGCTCATAGTTGGCGGGAGAACCATAAGGGATACTATTGTTTCCGGCAGCAAAAATTACAATGCCGCCCTTCATGGGAGAATCCTCCTTCTGGTTTCCGGAGGCATCGCAACCGGCAAACTTGATGAAATAATCCACAGCAGCCTTGGTCGCAGAGTCGATACGCATATTCTTGGCGCGCTCCAGTTCATCGGCCGAAATCTTTCCGTCCTCGTTGGTATCGGCAACATATCCCCAGCTGTTCTGGGAAATAATGGCGCCGTGGTTGGCTCCCCAACGGATTGCATCTGCGGCCGAACCGTTGCGCTTGGTTCCAAAGAACTGGCACGACATTATCTTCACACCGGGCCTGTTGGCAAGATAATCGCCGCCGGCAATGCCGCCGCCGCCCTTTCCGTTGTTGTTCACGGCCGCAATGGTTCCGGCCACGTGAGTACCATGGCTCATGGGCTCAACCTCGTAGCTGCCATCGGCAAAGTTACGGCTACCGTCAGGACCTCCGGGAAGACAGTTCCACTCAAGGTCCTCGTGTTTAAGGTCTACGCCTTCATCCACAACGGACACAATGACGGAAGCGTTTCCAACGGTATAGGACTGCCACACGGGAAGGCAGTTTACATCGGCACCGGGAGTACCGGTATTGATGTAGTGCCACTGAATGCTGAGACCGGGGTCATTGAAAATGGCGTCATTCAAAAACGTCTCCGGCACAGGTTCGGCCGAAATGACGCCGGGCAGGGAAGCCAGATCCACGCTGGCCTTTGTTACAGGAGCCTTAGCGGGGTCATATTCGGCATAATAGAAATCCCTGAGGCCGGCTGCACGCTCCCTTTCACGGAATTCCACCGGGCATTCTTCCTCCGGGAACACCGGATACATGGCAGTAATACCAAAATCGCGCAAACCGCTTTTGGTGTCAACCGACTTGGTTGCGACTTCGTCCACAAAACGAATCAGGATAATGCCAGGCTCATACCCGGCCTCTTCCGAAAGAACTTCCGCTTCTTCCTCCTGAACCGGTTCCTGCGGCACCTCGCGTTGGCAGGCAAATGCGCCAAACAACGCCAGAGCCAGGAATAAGGGTAAACTCTTCTTCATATCTACTTGTTCAACTGTTCTTTAAGGAAAGGCAGCAAGAGTACAAGGGACTCCGGCTTATTCCATTTAATCTTATTGGCTTTAAAAAAGTCTTTAGCAGCTTTTTTGTCAACCACGTCCATCACTTCCCTCTTGTTTGCGGGAATAAGTTTACCGTCAATATTCAGGAAGAGACGCTCCTTTAACGGCAACACCATACCCGTGTGCTTTCTGTTTTCGGCATTGGCAAGAGTCATGCTCACCATGTTCACGCCGTTGAGGTTTTCCATTCCAAGCCCGGCCAGAGTAGTGTTGGTGCGGGATGCGGTGGAAGAGGAAACACCATAGCCGATATCCACTTTATTGAGCTCGTCCATGTCCACGGAGGTGAGCTTCAGGACAGAGCCGTATTCATTCTCACCGAGTACCTGGTACATTTTGCCACCGGCGTTTACATAAACGTCCATGTCCCCTATGAGAGCCGTAAATACGCGGCCCATGTCGGCCTGCATTATCTTGTCGTTTTCGATATAATGCAGTTTTCCGTCGGCAAGGTTGATGTTAAGGGCCTTGTACTCAAACAAAGTTCCCTTGGTTGTGCGAATATTTCCAGCCTGAAAATGCTCGTACTTGTACGGCCAGGTATCCATGGGCTCATAGGTATCCTGAGCCTTTGCTGCAAAGATACAGGACACCCAAACAAACAGTGCAAAAAATATCTTTTTCATTATTCAGTGAGTAAAGCCAACTTCCCCGTTTTCGAGGAAGTTGGCATAGTTGTTAACGGATAGTTAAAATGGTTTTACTTCTTGGTCCATGTGGTGGCGACACCATTTTCGGCACCCAGGAAGTAACCGCCATAGGTAGGCCATACATAGTCATTCAGCCACAGGATACCCTGTTCGCACTTGAACGTACCGTCTGGCTGTTTGGTGAAGACAATGGCCTCAGCTTCATCGTCTATGTAGTAACCATCATTGATATAACCGGAGACAAGCGTTACGATACCGCCGTTGCTGGCTCCAAGGTCACCACCCTCCTGTCCGCAAGGGAAAGTAATGGTGTTGTGGTCGTCGGAGACAATACCGTAAACATCAACAATAGTAATGCCATAACCCTTCATGGTTTGGGCGAAGCTGTTGATACCGTCGCACCACAGGCGGGTAACGTCGCCGTCGTAGGCCTTGAGGTTCATCACGTAGTTAACCTCTGCGTAGGTGCTCTTGCTCTGTGCATCATAAGCCTTAACATCCCAAGCACCGATGAGGTCGGAGAGCGGGTGGTCGGCATCAGTTACGGTAACAGCAACCTGGCGGCGGGAACCAAGGGTGAGACCTGAAGTGGCATTGTCAATGTTTACAGAGAACTCAACGCTACCGGGGTCTACATATCCGGGAATACGGATAACCTCAAAAGTAACGGTCTTGATAGAATCGGCGGCGGTGAAGTTAAGGACACCGGATGCAGGTTCCGAAATCTTGTAATGAGTGTTGCTCTTTGCAGTTCCGTCAACACCAGAGACAGTCACGGAGAAATCTCCATGCTCTCCGACTACACGGATGGGAAGGGTGAAAGAACCACCGTCTTCGCGGATAGAAAAGGTGCTCTCACAGTTGAACGTTACGAAAGAGGTAGTATCTCTGTATTCGTTAACGCGGCTGCAGGAAGCGAGAAGCAGAACAGCAACAGCTACCAGTGCGAAATATACTTTTTTCATATTCTTACTCCTTTAATTATTCAGATTCTGAAAGCAAATCATAGCCCTGATTCTGCTTGAGATTGGTGTTAATCTTCATCTCATAGGTAGGGATAGGAAGAGTCAGGTGATAGTCACCCTTTTCAAAGGCGCGATCAGTGTAGTAAGTACCTGTGTAAATAAGGTTGTTGGCGATAGCGGCAGGCTGACCATAACGGGCGGTGAAACCTGCACCCCAGCGCTTGAGGCACCATACACGCTGTCCTTCACCTACAGTCTCAATGAACCACTCCTTCTGGATAGCCTCAATTGAAGGCTGGGTAGTGAGTTCAGCACCACGGGCGGTCTGGAGGTCGTTGAGCACCTTGTTGGCATCGGAGGTAGAGCCGCTCTGGAACAGGGCTTCGGCTGCAATCAGATACATCTCGCTGATACGGAAGGGCTTAATGGCATTCTGACCCTGGGGAAGAGGAGCGGAGGTATAAGTAGGGTTACCTTCAAACTTCGTGAACACCAGAACGCCAGGATCCGAATAGGCCGAACCATTGGAGTAGATGGGATAGGAAGCCGAGCCTGAAGCCTTGAACCAGCCAGACAAACGAAGGTCTGAAGCGCTATAGGAATCTATAAGCTTACCGGAAGGCAGGAAGTAAGGTGAGTATACATTCTGCTTGTTGGCAGTTGTAAGGCGGGTGTAGTTGTACAGGCTGTTAGGAGCCTCGTTAAGTGATGCAACCATCTGAAGGATGGGCTCGGTACCGGTATCGTTGAGGAACTCGGCGGTAAATTCGGCCGGGGTGTCGGAGAGCTCATACTTGCCGGAGGCGATGAGGGACTGTGCGCATGAAGCTGCATTGCCATAATCCTTCACATCCAGATAGTAACGGGCATAGAGAGCGGTAACGGCATCAATGGTAGGCTTGCTTGCGCGTACTGCACCTACTTCACCGGCCAGGAGGACAGCGGCGCTGTCGAGGTCGGATTTGATCTGCTTGTACACATTTTCCTGAGTGTCACGTGCGGGACGGGCATTCTGGTCATATACCAGCACCAGCGGAACAGAAAGGTCTGTAGAAGCGGTGGCGGCATCATAAGCCTTGCCGAAAGTACGTGCCAGGTACAGGTAAGAGTAAGCGCGATAGAAGAAAGCATATCCCTTGAAAACCTGTGCGTTCTCCTTAAGTTCAGGATCGGTAATGCTGTTAGCGGCAGCAAGAGCCTGATTGAACTTGCTGATAGCAGTATAGTAACCACCCCATACATCTTCAACATCCTGGTCGCTGGCCGTGAAGTCGGCGTCTGTACGGTGAAGAGGGCCGAAGTTGTTACCAAAGTCGATGGTGGCGTTGAAGCCGTCGGTCATGACATCGGAGACATAGTAGTATGTGCTCTGATGAATGCTGCGGAAGTAGACGTGGATACCCTGCTCAAAGGAAGTCAGGTCACTGGCTTTCTGGATGGCGGGTTCGTTCTCGTCGTAAACGATGTCGCTGGTAGGAATGAGGTCCATGTTGCAGGAAAACACCATGAACAGTGCAGCGGCAGAACCAAGCAGTCTGTATATAGTCTTTTTCATATCTTTCATTCTTTTAACCATTCTTAGCAATTAGAAGGTGAGTTCAATACCGCCCAGGAACTGCTTGGTGTTACCAGGAAGACCCAGCGCGAGGTTGGAGTTAACTTCTGGATCGGCACCCATGTACTTAGTGACGGTGAAGAGGTTACGTCCGGTGAAGGTGATCTTTGCACCCTTGAGCACGCCGTTGGTCCATGCAAGAGCCTTCTGCGGCAGTGAGTAGGATACAAGGAGGGTCTTCAGACGAAGGAAGGAAGCGGGTTCAAGCAGGTGGGTATCAAACTGCATGGTGTAACCCTTGCTCCAATCCGGGAACTGGGCGTATCTGTTCTCAGGAGTCCAGTAGTCCGTAACAGCCTTAGATGCATTGTAACCAAGGAACTGGTTAGGGTTGTTGTAGAAGAAGGCGTCGTTGTTGATCAGGTACTTGCCAAGCACGTAGGTGAAGTCGGCCTGTACATAGAAACCCTTCCAGCTGCCTGAGACACCAAAACCACCGTTGACGGGGGCGTTACGCACCTTACCGGTATTCTGATTCAGGAGAGCCTCGTCAAACACATCCGTGGTAACATCCATACGGGTGGTGTTCTTGTCGATTTTCTCAACGTCGCCGGTTTTCTGATATTCCTCCCAACCGGTAGGAACATACCAGAGCTGCTTACCGGTTTCGGGGTCGATACCGGCAGAGATAGGATAGTAGAAGCTGATAGGCTTGCCAACCACATAGGTGATACCGGTGTTAGCAATTTCCCATTCCTGACGGCCATCGAAGAGTTCGGTGATCTTCTCCTGGTTGTAGTTGAAGGTAGCGTTTACGCGCAGGAAATAGTCGCGACCACGGAGTACATCCACGCCAAGGGTGATATCAATACCACGATTGGACAGGCCACCGACATTCTTGGTAACACCTTCAGCAAAACCAGTGGTATAAGGCTGGGGAACATCCATCAGCATGTTGCTGGTTGTCCTGTTATAGAACTCGAAGTCAAAGTCGAAGCGGTTGAATACGCGGCCACCGAGAGTTGCGGTGAACAGGCCCTGCTGCTCCCACTTGAGGTCGTAGTTGGAAGGTGAAGAAACTGCCATACCGGCTACGCCATTGTACTCAGTGGTCTGGCCGATGGTAGCATACTGTGTGTAGTCACCGATGGAAGCGTTACCCTGGGTACCGTAGCTGACCTTGACATTGAGGTCGTTGAGCCAGGAAACATTCCTGAGGAACTCCTCGTTTTTGGCCTTCCAAAGGAAACCTACAGCCCAGAACGGAGCCCAGCGGTTGTGGCGGCCGAAACGGGAAGATGCATCGTAACGGATTGTTGCATCAAGGAAATACCTTTCACGATAGTTGTAGTCGGCGTGGCCGAAGAATGACAGGAATGAGCTCTGAGTCTTATCTTCTGTCATGTCAAAGGTTGCCTGGGTACCGTGATCCAGTTCAAGCAGACGGTCGTCGGTCTGGTTTTCAGAATATGCCCAGAAGTAGTCGTAGTTGTTGCTAATACCTTCTTGACCTGCCAGCACGCTGAATTTATGGTCAGTGAAAGAATGACTGTATTCAATTGTGTTGGTGATGGTTGCGCTGTACTGGAAGGTGGAACTCTTGCTTCGGCCGGGAGTCCTGGAGAACTCTGTAGCGAAGGAAGGAAGAAGGGCATAATTGAAGAGGGTCTCGGAACCGTCAACACCGGCACGGGAGACAATCTTGAGGTTCTTGACAGGCTCAATCTCCACATAGGTGCTTCCAACAAGGCCGTAACGGTCTGTCTGACGACGTGTGTTCTTATCCTGATATTTAGGATTGATAGCACCTGCATAAACTGCAAATTCCTTTTCATATACACTGCCGGTGACAGGGTCGATGGCAGGATACAGAGGGTTCAGGATCATGGACAGACCACCGGAGAGGTAGTTGTTACCACCTGCTTTGGAACCGTCACCCCAGTTGCCGTTGTTGTTGCGGCGGTCATAGGAGAAGTTCACGTTCAAACCAACCTTCAGCCAGTTTGTAGGGTGACCCTGGACGTTGCTGCGGATGGTGTAACGGTCGTACCAGTTACCAATGGTGTTACCTCTCTGGTGGAACTGGGAAGCTGCAATCATGTAAGCCACGCGGCGTCCGCCACCTTCAATGGTAAGGTCGTTCTGATACTGGGGGTTGTTGAACTGCTGATAGTATTCGTGCCACTTGGTGTTGGCTGTGTAGCCGTGGTCAGTGTAAGTGGACTGAATCTGATCATAGGTATAAAGACCGGCACGAATCCAGAAATCCTTCAGTTCATCACCGGACATCATGTTGTCGTACATGGTGAAGTCGGCGAGGGTGGAGATACCGTACTGTCCACGGTAAGTAACGGTGGCCTTGTCGTTGTAGGAACCGGCCTTAGTTGTGACGTACACAACACCGTTAGCTGCACGGGCACCGTAAATTGAAGTGGCCGATGCATCCTTGAGCACGGAGATGGAAAGGATGTCGTTAGGGTTCATGGCCATGATGGTACGACTGCTGGACGGAATACCGTCAATCACAAACAGCGGGGAAGTGCTGGAAGTGAGTGAACCTACACCGTGCAGGGTCATGGACACGTTGTTATCACCGGCTACACCACCAGTGGTGAGCACTGACAGACCTGCAACCTGGCCCTGGAGCATATCAAGGGCAGAGGCCGAAGGTGCATTTGACAGGGACTCGGACTTGACGGTTTTTACGGAACCTACCAGGTTGGTAATCTTCTGGCCGGAACCATAACCGATAACCACCGTTTCTTCAATGAGTTCGCTGGAAACTGACATGCGGACGTTAATGGTGGTACGGCCGTTGACGGGTTCTACAATATCTTCGTAACCAACACTGGTGAAGACCAGCGTGGCACCACTGGGAACAGTGATGGAATAAGTACCATCTGCATTGGTAATTGCACCGTTGGTCGTTCCCTGTACAAGGACGGCAGCGCCGGGGAGCGGACCGTTATCGTCGGTTACCTTACCGCTCACCGTGATGTTCTGTGCCACAGCAGTGATTGCTGAAAGCACCATCATAAAGGTAGCGAGGAATAGCTTAATTCTGTTCATAAGCTTTTTACTTAAATATATTACTAACTAGTTTGCTACTAGGCTTTATGCCCTGCAATGATGCTGGATGAGGATTTGCTCCCACGGGAAGTCTTGCTTCCACGGGTTTTGGGTGCAGAACCGTTGTCCTTCTTTTCGGTCTTCATGCTGGAAGATTTCTCCAGGGTACCCTTGGTCTTGACATTTTTGCCAGACATGGTACGGAATGCCGAATTGCCATTGTGATTGAGTACAAGGGTGCTCATTATCTTAGCACTTGCCTCCTTGTCCATGCCCTTTACGCTGCTGGTTTCTCCAGAAGCAGCTGTGAGGGTATTGGGAAGGGTGGTGTAGTCAGATGTATAGCTGAGAGCTTTTCCCTTATTTTCACCTTCATCAATAAGAATTCCGTAGAACTGGATTCCAGCAACGTCAAACTCTCCAAGGTCAGTTATATTCACCTTTCCGGGGGTAAGTTCAACGCTGTTGCCATCGGCACTTATAACGCCTGTGAAAGCTACATATTCTCCGGTAATGTAATATTTCTTACCTTGATAAATAATATTTCCGAAGAGATGGTCCTCGATATTACCATAGCTGTTATGTGTCCAGGTGCCAAGTGTCTGAGTATAAACTACAAGATTACCATCTTCGAAAACACCTTCAACGGTCATACCGTCTGATGCTTTTGAACCTTCAATACCATCGATATTATAGGTCTTACCATCTTCCTTGACGCTGATGGTCCAGGTATCGGTAGCTTCACCACGGGTGATGGTCCAGTCACCGAGGTACTTGGAATAAGGATCGTCGCCGGGGTTGTCACCGGGCTTTTCCTTTGTAAGGGTAGCAGGAAGTGCCAACACTGCAGGCTCCTCCGCCATCTTATAGAGTTTTCCTGCGGCAGGATCCAGCCCATAAACAATAAGACCGCAAATAACCTCATCATAGGTTGTTCCGCTGTATACTGCCTGGTATTCGGAGCCGGTGATTGCAATGTTGGAGCCGTCAATGGCGCCGGTTGCAAGGATGTAAGGATCTGCTTCATTCTGGGAAGCGTCTTCGGCGTAACCGTCCTGGTCAAGACCAAACAGATAAACCTCAAGTCCGTCTGCGGTTTCACCCAACTTCTCCTCACCGGAGAACTTGATGCCCTTGTTTTCATAGAGGACAGTGATGTCTACGTCAAGACCGGTCATGGTAAAGGTAGCGTTGACATCTTTCTGAGCGATGGTGTATTCATTACCATCTGCATCATACCATGTGCCGATGTAAGCAAGATATTCGGCCTCAGGGTCCTTGACGGGCTCTACGGTGAATGCAGCCTTTGCATATTTAAGTGTAGGCTGGAAACCTTCGAGTGCATCTGCATCTTCCTTAAAGCCAACTGCATAAACTACGTAGTCGGCGGGCTCAAGTTTGCTCCACTTGCAATTTGCGTTGTCGGCCTCAATGACAGCAAGGTCGTCGATTGAGTCGAACAGGGCGTTGAACAGTTCCTTCTCATTGGAAGAATAGCTGTCTGCTACTTCCTTGGTGACAACAGCATAAGCTGCTTTGCCGTCTACGCCGGAAATGGAGAAGACAGGAGTCTGTGCAGTGATACTTGCAACAGAAACTGCAAGGGAACCAGTAGTATAGTCTCCTGTGGTGGCGATGTCTGCTACAACGGGCTCGTTGTAAGTTGCGCCGTTGGCAAGAAGACCTGTTACAATATAACGATACTTCTTACCACCCTGACGAAGACCTTTTTCTTCAACAGTGTTGGTTCCGCTTGAAAGGATGTGACGGGTTACGTTGATAGTGCTTAATTTAGCATCCACCACATCACTTGCTTTGGATTCCATATCTGCAGAAAGGAATCCGTAATACGTGGCACCGGGGAAACCGGTAGAGGTAATCTTGAAAGAAGCAGTTGTGTTTTCAACAGATACTGTCTCAATGGAGAAAGTAGCTTCGTCGAAACCGTGACCGTTACCCTCAATGGCCTCTTTGTTTGTACATGCAACCATACCGGCTAGCATGACAATTGCCGAGAGATAGATACCGATTTTTTTCATAAGCATGAAAAAATTAGTTAAACATAAATATTGATACAAAACAAATTTTCTATACCTATACACTACACGTTTCCCTCCAAAAGAAGGAAATACGGGTGCAAAGAAAGAAAAACAATTTCAAAAAAACAATAGCTAACTATCTGCTTTAAAATACTTTAAATACGGAAAAATTTTAATTTTTTCTTCTTATTTAAACTTTTTATTAATTGTTTTGGTTATGATTTAACACAAAAATAACCAAAAAAATCATAAATCCAAACTTAAAAAATTAATAAAAGTTTTTATGAATTAACAATAAAAAGGGCCTTGGATAGTTCCGAGGCCCTTTTTACAATAGAATATTTATTATTTTACTACTCTGAAAAACGGGCCTTAAGGTATTCCCTGTTAAGACGTGCAATGTGATCTATGGTAACATGCTTAGGACACTCCATTTCACAGGCGCGGGTGTTGGTGCAGTTACCAAAGCCAAGTTCGTCCATCTTGGCAACCATGGCGCGGGCGCGGCGTGCAGCCTCCGGTTTGCCCTGAGGCAGAAGAGCCAGGGAACTTACACGGGCTGCCACAAACAGCATGGCCGAGCCGTTCTTGCAGGTTGCAACGCAGGCACCGCATCCTACGCATGCTGCAGCATCCATTGAAAGCTCTGCGGCGTCGTGGGAAATGAGAATATTGTTTGCATCCTGGGCGCTTCCGGTACGTACGGTGATAAAGCCGCCGGCCTGGAGAATCTTGTCAAATGCACCGCGGTCTACCACAAGGTCCTTAATCACAGGGAAAGCACCGCTGCGCCAGGGCTCTACGGTAATGGTTGCACCGGGTTTGAAATGACGCATGAACAGCTGGCAGGTGGTTACCTGGTCGTCGGGGCCATGTGCACGGCCGTCAATGTACAGGGAGCAAGCTCCGCAGATACCCTCACGGCAGTCATGGTCAAAGGCAATGGGATCAATGCCTTTACGGATAAGCTGGTCATTGAGTATGTCAAGCATTTCGAGGAAAGAAGCATCTTCCTCCACATCCGTAACGTGGTAGGTCTCGAAATGGCCTTTTGCCTTGGCGTTCTTCTGACGCCATACTTTTATATTATATTCCATAACGGGGACTAGTCTTTATAGTTACGGGTTGCTATCTTGATATTCTCATACTTGAGTTCTTCCTTGTGAAGTTCAGGCTCCTTGCCTTCGCCCTTGTACTCCCAGGCGCCAACATACATGAAGTTTTCGTCGTCGCGCTTGGTTTCGCCTTCCTCGGTTTGCATTTCCTCACGGAAGTGACCGCCGCAGGATTCCCTTCTGTGAAGGGCGTCACGGGCCATAAGTTCTCCAATGTCAAAGAAGTCCACAAGACGGAGAGCCTTCTCAAGCTCCTGATTGAATTCCTCGTTGCATCCGGGAACGCGCACGGTTTTCCAGAATTCCTCACGGAGTTTGCCGATTTCTTCAATTCCCTTCTTAAGACCAGCCTCGTTGCGGGCCATTCCAACGTACTCCCACATGATGTGGCCGAGCTTCTTGTGAATGCTGTCCACGGTTTCCGTGCCCTTGACGGCAAAAATCTTTGCGATGCGCTCCTTGACGGCTTTTTCGGCGGCGTCAAACTCAGGGGCGCTGGTGTCGGTCTTGGGCTCTGCAAACTTATGTGAAAGGTAGTCTCCAATGGTGTAAGGCAGGATGAAGTAACCGTCG
>DGXO01000077.1:48281-55087 GCA_002395605.1 Bacteroidales bacterium UBA4230 | reverse complement strand
AGGATGAAGTAACCGTCGGCCAGACCCTGCATAAGGGCCGAAGCACCCAGGCGGTTTCCGCCGTGGTCTGAGAAGTTGGCTTCACCAATGGCATACAGGCCGGGGATAGTGGTCTGGAGGTCATAATCCACCCAAAGACCGCCCATGGTGTAGTGGATGGCAGGGTAAATCATCATAGGCTCTTCCCAAGGTGAAGAAGAGGTAATCTTCTCATACATCTGGAAGAGATTTCCATAGCGCTCCTCAACCCTCTGGTGGCCAAGACGCTTGATGGCATCGGCAAAGTCAAGGAATACGGCAAGGCCGGTTTCATTTACGCCGAAGCCGGCATCGCAGCGCTCCTTGGCTGCACGTGAAGCAACGTCACGGGGAACAAGGTTGCCGAAAGCAGGATACCTGCGCTCAAGGTAGTAATCCCTGTCTTCCTCGGGAATCTGGGAAGGCTTGATCTCATGCTTGCGCAGTTTCATCACATCCTCCATCTTCTTAGGAACCCAGATTCGGCCATCATTACGCAGGGACTCACTCATGAGGGTGAGCTTGCACTGCTGGTCTCCGTGAACCGGGATACAGGTGGGGTGGATCTGGGCAAAGCAGGGATTTGCAAAGAAAGCGCCCTTGCGGTATGCCTGCATTGCGGCCGAACCATTGGAATTCATTGCATTGGTGGAAAGGAAATAGGTGTTTCCGTAACCGCCGGTAGCAAGGACAACGGCATGTGCGCCGAAGCGCTCAATTTCACCGGTAACGAGGTTACGGGCGATGATACCCTTTGCCTCACCGTTAATTATCACAAGATCAAGCATTTCATGCCTGGGATAACTCTTCACGGTACCTGCTGCTATTTCCTTGTTCAGGGAAGCGTAGGCACCAAGGAGGAGCTGCTGTCCGGTTTGGCCCCTGGCATAGAAGGTACGGCTCACCTGCACACCGCCGAATGAACGGTTGGCAAGGTATCCGCCGTATTCACGTGCAAAAGGAACACCCTGGGCAACGCACTGGTCTATGATAGAAGCACTTACTTCGGCCAGACGATACACGTTTGCCTCACGTGAACGGTAGTCACCGCCCTTGATTGTGTCATAGAAAAGACGGTAAACGGAGTCGTTGTCGTTTTGGTAGTTCTTTGCAGCATTGATACCACCCTGTGCGGCAATGGAGTGTGCACGGCGGGGAGAGTCACTGATGCAGAAAATCTTGACATTGTAGCCCATCTCACCAAGAGATGCAGCTGCAGATGCTCCGCCAAGACCGGTACCTACAACAATCACTTCCAGTTTCCTCTTGTTATTGGGAGAAACTATCCGGATTTCGGCTTTACGCTTGGACCATTTGTCCTTGAGGGGACCGTCCGGAATCTTGGAAATTAATTTAGGATCTGACATATAATATTATTGATGTGTTTCCAATTTGCAATAATAAGCATTTTTCGTGAATAAATTATCACTTTTTAGAACAAAGTATTGTCTTCAGGGGTATATTTTCTCTGATTCAGCAAACTTTGCATGCCCATATGCTCATATGCAAGTTCCGTTGCAACGCGGCCCCTGGGCGTACGGATAATGAATCCCTCCTTTATAAGGAAAGGCTCGTACACCTCCTCTATGGTGCCGGGATCCTCGCTCACGGAAGTGGCCAGGGTGCCAACCCCAACGGGCCCGCCCTTGAAATTCTGGATGAGCGTGCGGAGAATCTTGTTGTCGATGGAATCCAGGCCGCGTTTGTCAATCTTCAGTTTATTCAGCGCAAAACGCGTGATATCAAGGTTTATGCGCCCGTCTCCAAGCACCTGCGCAAAGTCACGGACACGCCTCAGGAGCGCATTTGCAATACGCGCCGTGCCGCGGCTTCTGAGCGCAATCTCATAGGCGGCATCGGCATCAATATCCAGGGAAAGAATACGGGCGCTTCTGAGGACTATATTCCTAAGGTCCTCAGTATCATAATATTCTAGCGCACAAGTTATGCCGAAACGGGCACGCAGCGGAGCCGTCAGAAGGCCGCTCCTGGTGGTTGCCCCCACAAGCGTAAAAGGGCTCAGGGATATTCTCACGGACCGTGCTCCTGGCCCCTTGTCTATCATGATGTCAATCACATAGTCCTCCATGGCCGAATAGAGGTATTCCTCAACCTCCGGTGAAAGCCTGTGGATCTCATCAATGAAAAGGACATCCCCCTTTTCCAGGGAAGTGAGAAGGCCGGCAAGGTCTCCGGGCTTATCCAGCACCGGGCCGGAAGTAACCTTCATGTTCACGCCCATCTCATTTGCAATGATATGCGCCAGGGTGGTTTTTCCAAGGCCGGGAGGGCCGTGGAAAAGAACATGGTCAAGCGCCTCCCCGCGCATCTTGGCAGCCTTTATATATATATCAAGGTTGGACACAATCTCCCTTTGACCGGTAAAATCGGAAAGCCCCTGCGGCCTTATAATTCCGTCAAATTCACTATCTTTGTGGTCAATTGTGCTATGCGGGTCAAAGTCAGTCATTGCGTTAAGGTTCAATTCAAATACAAATATAGTTTATTTATTTTTATAAATGATGTTTCTTATAAAGCTGTGGATAAGTTGATAACTATATAAAAATACTTATAAATCAATTATTTACGGCAAATAAAAACTGTTGAAAACCACTTGATAAAATGTTTATGTCCTGTTGAAAACAAGTGAACCTCCTGCCTGATCCGCCAATCAACAAGTTATGAACAGGGTTATCAACAGCTTATGAACAGGTAAAAAGCTCAAAATGTTAATAAGTCAAAAATCCACCGCCAGCCTTCAGGAAAAACTTCTTAAAGCAAGGGAAATATACTGTTCCGGGCTTTTTCTTTCGGCCAGGTGGGTTGTGCTTTCAAATGCCGCAAGGCTAAACCTGAACCTGGTTATCCTTCCCACTACGGAGTCGGCCGAATATTGCTCCGCAGACCTTTACAACCTCACTGAAGGAGACTGCGTATTCTTTCTTCCCATATCCGGAAAAAACGTAGAGAGAAGCAATTACAAGTCCTCACTTGGAGTCCAGAGAACCGCAGCTATAGGTAAGATACTGGAACATCGGCCAGACCAAAAAGTATTCATCGTAACCTATCCTGAGGCCATTGAAGAACTTGTTCCCTCAGAGAAAAAACTAACTTCGGCACATCTTGAGATAAAACCCGGCGACAGACTCCCCTACGAAACCCTCAGGGAAACCCTTAACGGAAGAGGCTTCGAGAAAGTGGATTTTGTGTCCTCTCCCGGCCAGTACGCCATAAGGGGCGCCGTCATAGACATCTTCTCCTACTCCCTTGATAAGCCCTACAGGATATCCTATTTCGGCAATGAGGTTGAGAAGATAAACACCTTCGACTGCAACACCCAGCTATCAATAGAGAAGGTGGACAAGGCCGATATCTACTCCGACATTGCCGCCGGCGGAGAGGAGGGAGGCGTTTCCATAATGGACCTTCTCCCGGAAGACACCACCGTCTGGATGGATTCCTCCGACATGTATAATAATAAAGAGCTATACAAGAAGGCACTTGGGTTCCAGCACGTATTCATGGACATACCCCTTAAAAAACAGGGTGTGGAAGCCGTGGAATTCAATATTGCCCCGCAGCCGGTATTCAACAAGAACTTCGAGCTCCTTATAACGGATATACAATCAAGGATAGAAAGCGGCTATAAAGTATATATTATAGGTGAGAAGGAAAGTCAGCTTGAAAGGCTAAGGTCCATCATGACGCAGGAAAACAAGGTTATCCTTCCAGAATTTATAAAAGGGAAGAACCTTCATTCCGGCTTCATAGACAATGAAGACAAGATATGCCTGTACACGGACCACGAGATTTTTGACAGGTTCCACCGTGTCCGTATACGCCGGAGCGTAGACAAGACGGAGCAGCTCACCCTCAATGACTTAAGTGCTTTCAACATAGGAGATTACATAGTTCACATAGACCACGGCGTGGGTGTGTTCGGCGGCCTTGTAAAGATGAAGGACGACTACGGCCGCGTTAAGGAAGTGGTCAAACTGATGTATGGCGGATCGGACGTAGTGTTTGTCTCCGTCCACTCCCTCAACAAAATTTCCCGCTTCCGCTCAAAGGAAGGAGAGGCTCCAAGGATAAACAAACTTGGCTCCAAAACCTGGCAGAACCTCAAGACTTCGGCCAAGTCCAAGATGAAGGACATAGCCAAGGAACTTATCCAGCTCTATGCCTCCCGCCGCGCTTCAAAGGGATTTGCCTTCAGTGCCGATACTTACCTCCAGGAGGAACTTGAGTCTTCCTTCATGTATGAGGACACTCCGGACCAGGAGAAAGCCACAAAGGCCGTCAAGAGGGACATGGAAGACAGCTGCCCCATGGACCGTCTGGTGTGCGGAGACGTAGGCTTCGGCAAAACTGAAATTGCCATCAGGGCGGCCTTCAAGGCCGTTACGGACTCTAAGCAGGTGGCGGTGCTGGTCCCTACCACAATCCTTTCCCTGCAGCACTTTGAAACCTTCAAGGCACGCCTTCAAAACCTCCCATGTACGGTTGAATACGTGAGCAGGTTAAGGACCGCCAAACAGATTTCGGACATAAAAAAACGCCTCAAACAAGGCACCATAGACATACTCATCGGCACTCATAAAATCCTTGGAAACGGCTTTGAGTTCAAGGATCTGGGACTTCTGATAATTGATGAGGAGCAGAAATTCGGGGTATCGGCCAAGGAAAAACTCCGTCACATGAAAAACACCGTGGACACCCTTACGCTCACGGCAACCCCCATCCCCAGAACCCTCCAGTTCTCCCTCCTTGGCGCCAGGGACCTTTCAATCATACAGACACCTCCGCCAAACAGGATTCCCATCCAGACAGAGATAGTGCTTTTCAACCAGGAAGAGATAAAGAGCATAATAAACTACGAGCTCAACCGCGGCGGACAAGTTTTCTTCCTGCATAACAAGGTAGACGAACTTCCTTCCATAGAGGAGATACTCCACCGCCTGGTGCCTGACATGAAAATATGCGTGGCGCACGGCCAGATGGAATCCCGTGACCTTGAAGACCGCATGCTCTCCTTCATGAGGGGAGACTACGACCTCCTTCTTTGCACCACCATCATAGAAAACGGCCTGGACATACCAAATGCCAACACCATAATCATAAACCAGGCGCAGAATATCGGCCTCAGCGACCTCCACCAGCTCAGGGGCCGCGTGGGAAGGTCCAACAAGAAAGCTTTCTGCTATCTGATTGTTCCTCCGCTTGTGACAATAACGGACGACGCCCGTCGCCGTCTCAGGGCCATAGAAGAATTCTCGGACCTTGGCAGCGGATTCAACATAGCCATGCAAGACCTTGACATCCGCGGAGCCGGCAACCTCCTTGGGGCCGAACAAAGCGGCTTCATCGCCGACATGGGCTACGAAACCTACCAGAAAATCCTCTCCGAGGCAATGGACGAGATAGGAATAGAGACTGGCGTAACCCACAGCGGAACTCAGGAAAAATACGTTGAGGACTGCACCATAGAGACAGACCGCCCGGCGTTCATCCCAGACTCCTACATAGATATTACCGCCGAAAAAATACGCATCTACAAGGTCCTGGACTCCCTCACCGAAGACCGTGAGATAGACAGGATAGCCGCCCAGCTCCAGGACCGCTTCGGCCCTGTCCCCGAAGAGGTCAAAAACCTTGTCAATGTAGTGAAAATAAGGAATTTAGGGGCTAAGTTAGGCTTTGAAAAGATTATCATAAAGAACGGCATGCAGATTATGTTTTTCGTGTCCAATCCAATGTCGCCGTTCTACAAGTCCAAACTCTTTGAAAGGGCCATGGCCGCCGTCAACTTCAACCAGGCCGATTTCAAGCTCAACCAGGACGGCGGAAAACTGCGTACGGTAACCCGTGGGGTGGATTCACTTGACAAAGCCCTTTCAATTTTGAAAAAACTGCAATAATTGTTAATTTTGCAGGCTATGTCAAATCTGCTCATAGAAATAGGAAATACAGCGCTCAAGGCTTCGTGGTCGGAGGGCATGACCCTTGGGAAAACCTTCCGCTACCAAGGAGAGAAGTTCATTGACTTCATCCTCTCACTTACGGCCCGCGAAAAACCTGCCGTAATGGTGGTGTGTTCCGTATACTCTATCTCAGAGCAGGATGAAAATACCCTTAAGGCCGAATGCGGAAACCTCCTTATCCTTGACCGCAATCACCGTGACCTTCTTCTCAAAAACGGCCTTCCCTCGTATCTTTCCTACGACAGGGCCGCATCGGTTGCCGCAGTAAGATACCTCTTCAAGGGCCGCGGCTGCACCATAGTGGATTTCGGCACCACCCTTTCCACAGACTTTGTATCCCCGGATGGCACTTATGCCGGAGGCAACATATCCCTTGGTTTCCGTACGCGTTTCAAGGCCCTTCAGCGCTATTCAAGGTCCCTTCCGCTTGTGGATATTCCTGAAAATCCGGATACAATCGGCCAAAGCGAAGTTTCTTCAATTGAAAGCGGAGTTGTTTCAGGCATTGTTTTTGAAATTGAAGGCTACCTGAATCTCCATCCGGAAAATATCGTGGTATTTACCGGCGGAGACGCAAATTATTTTGCCAAACGGATGAAAAGTTCCATCTTTGCAATTTGCAATCTGGTTCTTATGGGTTTGGCCATAATGGCAGACGAATATGCTAAGATCATACGCAAATAGAATACTTGCGGTATTTGCCGTTGCGCTTGTCTCCTGCTCACTCCTCAGTGCGCAGACAGAAGGCACGTACAGCGGGTTCTCGCCTTATTCGGTTTATGGAGTTGGTAACCTCCATACTCCCGG
>DGXO01000077.1:21989-48200 GCA_002395605.1 Bacteroidales bacterium UBA4230 | reverse complement strand
TGGAACCGCGGCATGGGCGGCGTTGGCATCGCGGCGCGCAACCACAGGTTTGTGAATATCCTCAACCCCGCTTCCGTAACCGCCAGGGACACCCTTTCCTTCATGGCCGATTTCGGCCTTAGCGGGCGTATTTCATTGTTCTCAGAGGCCGATAAAAAAGCCCTGAACACAACCTTCAACATAGACGACTTCGCCATTTCGTTCCCCATGTGGAACCACACGGCGTTCTTTGTGGGCATAACTCCTCTCTCTGATGTAGGATACAAGATTTCCTATTCCGAGCTCAATCCCTCAAATCTTGCAACCGGCCGCCAGACATTCACTTCTACCGGAAGCGGCGGTCTGTATCAGTTGTTTGCGGGTGCTGGAGCAACCTTCTGGAACAGGTTGTCGGTGGGTGCTCAGGCCAACTACACCTTCGGCAACATAAACAAGAAGGCAGCCATGACTTATGAGGACGAATCTTCCCGCTCATGGTCTTCCGGAGACTCCCTGCAGGTGAATAACATCACCGCCAAGCTTGGTATTCAATACGAACAACCAATCGGCCGCGGCCGAAGCTTCATCCTTGGTGCCACATACAGGCTTTCCACGGCTTTCGGCGGGTATTATACCCACTATGAGCAAAGGGGCTCCGTAGACAGAACCAGAAACTCCTCGCTCCTTTCTTCGGCCGGAATCCGTATGGGAGACGAACTTGGAGTTGGCCTCAGCTACAAAAAAGGCGATGACCTCCTCATAGAATTCGACTATTCGCGCACGGACTGGAGCCGTTCAGGCCTTGACAACGCAGCCGGATTCTCAAATAACGGGCAGGTTGGATTTTCTTCTTCCGTTGGCCAGACTTTCCGCGTAGGCGGTGAATTTACCCCCAACAGAAACGACATCCGTTACTTCCTCAAACGTTGTACATACCGTGCCGGAGCCTACTACGACAGCTCTTATTACACGGTAGACGGAGCACACGTAGACGCCGTTGGAATAACGCTTGGAATGACAATTCCGGTGTTCCGCTGGTACAACGGATTATCAATTGGCCTGGATTTTGGAAGAAGAGGGTTACAGACCTCCCAGGTGAAGGAAACCTATTTTGGTTTCAATGTTGGGATGAACATATTTGACATTTGGTTCCAGAAACCTCACTACGAATAAGTTGGACAAAAAATAAAACACAATACCATGAAAAGATTAGCTATCATCACCGCCTCACTCCTTATGGTTTTCCAGGGACTGAACATGAGCGCACAAACCTCAAAGTACGGTCACGGAGAGGACAGCCTCAACTGCCTCAAGTACCTGTCTTTCTACACAGAGCGTTTCAATAAGGACGAAAAAGACCCTATGGCCCTTTCCAACTGGCGCCAGGCCTACAAGTACTGCCCTGCAACCGCCTCTGAGAACATCTTCATCAATGGTACCAAGATGATGACCAACCTTTATCGTTCCACCAAGAACGTAAAGGGCCGCGCCGCAATCGCAGACACCATCCTCATGCTTCAGGACCAGCGTCTTGCAGCCTACCCTAAGAAGAAGACCACCATCCTCAACAACAAGGGTCAGTATATCATCAACTACAAGAGCTCCGATGTCGATTTCATGTATGAGAACCTCTCCGGTATCATGAATGAACTTGGAAAGAACACCAAGAGCAACATCCTCAGCGCCCTCATGCAGTCTGCCGTAGCCCAGTACAGGGAGGAAAAACTTTCGGCCGACGACATCATCGCCCTCTATGAGAAGGTGAGCGGAATCATTGACCAGGCACAGCCCCGCAATGAGAAAGAGACCGCATCCCTGGCAGAGGACAAGGAGAAGATCGAGTCCATCTTTGCAGCCAGCAAGGTTGCTTCCTGCGAGAACCTCATCGCCATCTTCTCGCCCCGCTTCGAGGCAGATCCTGAGAACCTCGGCCTTGTTACCAAGATTGTCCAGCTTATGAACAACGCCGACGACTGCGCCTCCAACGACCTCTACCTGAAGGCCGCCACCGCCAAGTACAAACTGGATCCTTCACATGGCAGTGCCTTCGGCCTGTACCGACTCAATGCCGCACGCGGAAACGTTGCAGATGCCGGAAAATACCTCCAGGAGGCCATTGACTCCCCCGAGTCAGATGAGGCCACCGATGCCCAGTACTACTATGAAATGGCAACCTTCTGCTACAAGAACGGACTTCGCGCAAGGGCATACGACGCCGCCCGCAAGGCTGCAGACCTGGATTATGGTTATGCAGGAAAGGCCTACATGATCATGGGTAACCTCTGGGCCAGCGCAAGCTGCGAAAGCACCGAGGCCAAGTGGGCCCGCTACTGGGCAGCCACCGACTGCTACCAGAAAGCCCGCAGCATTGACGAATCCCTCTCCGAGGACGCCGGTTCTTCAATCGCTACCGTCAGCCGCTACTTCCCTGAGGCTTCCGAGGCCTTCATGTACGACCTCACCAAGGGACAGAGCTACACCGTAAGCTGCGGCGGCATGACCGCTACCACAACAGTACGCGTACAGTAAGCAGTGAAGGCTCCCGTCATATTTAACGCGATTGCAAGCACCCTGGTGCTTGCTTTCGTGCTTTATTCATGTAAGAGCAACCTGGCCGAAGCCCAGAAGTTGGACCTTTCCGTAACGCCCATCCAGGTGGTGGATACCATGCTTCTTATAAACTCCGACAACGGGCGCCTTAAAATGAGAATCGAATCTGGCCGGATGGAGGTGTACGAGTACGACACCCTGTCCTACAACTACTTCCCTGAGGGTATAAGGGTCTTCGGCTACAATATTGACAACGGGCTTTTGGAGACAACCATTGTGGCCGATGAAGCCCGTCACGACAAATATGCTCACGGAGGGAACGACGTTTGGTCGGCATACGGGAACGTTGTGGTTACAAATATCCTCAAAAGGGAAAAGATAGAAACCGACACCCTTTACTGGGATGCCAAGAACAAGGAAATATGGACCGACTGCTACGTCAGGTTGTCGTCCGGAGACGGTGTAATGCAGGGATACGGCATGCGCTCGGACGAAATGGCCCGAAACTCCATTCTCCTCAAACCCTTCGACAATGAGTTCTTTGTCAGCTCCGATTCCACTAAAGTGGTGATAGATACGCTTAATTTTATCGGCCCTCTTCAAAAAAAATAGTGGTATTTCCGCGGAAAAGTGCTATCTTTGCAACCCTTATACTGATTATAATTAAAAAATCACATAAAAATGGCAGCTTTAGAGACCATCAGAACCAAATTCGGCATTGGTGCATCGCTCATCATTGCCTTCGGTCTTTTACTCTTCCTTGTAAATCCCTCGGACATTATCCAGACCATCCAGTCGGCCTCCACAAAGTACGACGTAGGTAAGATCAA
Source organism: Bacteroidales bacterium UBA4230 (assembly GCA_002395605.1). Lineage (GTDB taxonomy): Bacteria > Bacteroidota > Bacteroidia > Bacteroidales > UBA932 > Cryptobacteroides. The sequence continues at coordinate 44,841 of DGXO01000077.1, read as the reverse complement.
CGGCAAGCGCATCACCTACACAGACTTTGAGCAGAAAGTCAAGGAGAATGCCCAGGTACGTGAAATGCTCACAGGCCAAAGCGCCTCCAGCGAGCAAGCCCAGAAGCAGGTCCGCGACATGACCTGGCAGGAGCTTGTGGAGCGCTACCAGATTATCCCCGCCATCCAGAAGGCTGGCATCCGCGTAGGACAGGCCGAAGAAATTGACATGTTTGTTGGTGAGAACCTTTCTCCCATCGTGGCTTCTTCCGGTATGTTCATGGACGAAAACGGCGAGTTCTCTCCCGCACGTGTCCGTGACTTTATGGAGCAGACCTCAGAGGACTACAACGGCCTTCTTGTGCGCAACTACATCCAGAACGCAGTACGCACAAACCGCTTCACGGAGAAATACAACTCCCTGTTCACCGCATCGGCCTACATGAACAGCCTTGAGCTTGGCAAGGCCGTGGCAGAGGGCAACACCGCCGCCACCGTAAGCTTTGTCATGCAGCCCAACACCTATTTCCCCATGGACTCCTCAATCGTGGTTTCAGACTCTGAGATCAAGGCTTTCTACAATGCCCACAAGGAGAACTACAAGCGCAAGGCTTCCCGCGAAATCGAGTACGCCGTGTTTGAGGTTACCCCTTCGGCTTCGGATATAGCAGCCCAGAATGAGGAATTTGTGAAGCTCTACGACGAATTCGCTTCTACAGAGTCCGTGCGTGCATTCCTGCAGCGCAACAGTGACCGTCAGTGGGAAGACCGCTGGTACAAGGACGGCGAACTCCGCAGCGTAAACCGCGACGTCGACGCCTTTGTAACCGCCAACAAGAGTGGTGTTTCCCCCGTTTACCAGAGCGGCAGCACCTTCTTCGCAGCCCGCATCATGGAAACCGGCAATGTTCCGGATTCCGTGTATGTGCGTCACATCATGTTCCAGGGTGCAAATGCCCGCCACCTGGCCGACAGCCTTCTGCCCCTTGTGAACAATAGCAACTTCGCCACTATGGCCACCCTCTATTCCGCCGACAAAGGCAATGCCTATGACGGAGAGCAGGGCAACCTCGGCTGGATGACCCAGAACGCCGTTATCCCCGGCTTCGAGCCCGTCCTTACCGCCGCTATCGGCAAGCCCATGATTGTGAACACCCAGTATGGTGTGCACATCGTTGAGGCCGTGAAGGCTACAAAGCCCGTTGCCAAGAAGAAGGTTGCCGTATTTGAGAAGGCCACCCTTCCCAGCAAGGAAACCTATTCAGCCGTCTACAACAAGGCAAACGTCCTTGCAGTGCGCGCCGCCGGCAAGTACAGCGCTTACAAAGCCGCCTGCGACTCTACCGGCACTTATTCCCGCAGCCTCACAATCAACGAAGGAACAGATACTTACGGTTCCATCAGCCACGCAAAGGAAGTAACCCGCTGGGCATTTGACAACAAGCCCGGAAAGGCTTCCGGCATCATCACCGTAGACAACAACTACTTCTTTGTCGTAGGTATCAAGGACGCTCACAAGGACGGTTATGCTTCTGTTTCAGAGGTTGCAGAACCCATCCGCTCTGAGCTCTATCGTGTAAAGTGCTCTGAGAAACGCGCCCAGGAGGTTGCCCAGAAGATTGCAGGCCTCACCTCCCTCGATGCTATCGCAGAGGTTCTTGGCACCACCGTTTCCACTCTCTCGGATGTTACCTTCTCCACCAATTCGGCCCCTAGCACAGAGCCTGCATTCGTTGGTGCTGTAGCTTCGGCCAAGGAAGGTGTCATCACCGGCCCTGTTGCAGGCGTAATGGGAACCTATGTGCTTCAGGTAAACGGCCGTGAAACCGCATCCTTCTTCACAGAGGATGACGCCAAGGCCGCCCAGTCACGCATGGAGAGCTATCACGGCCAGATGCTTCTCCCTCTCATGACCCAGAAGGACGTAGAAGACAACCGTGCACGTTTTTATTAGGCCGTTGTCATTCTGAACGCAGTGAAGAATCTATGTCACTTAAATGTGGAATAGTAGGCTTGCCCAATGTGGGCAAGTCTACTCTTTTTAACTGTGTAAGCTCGTCCAAGGCCCAGAGCGCCAACTATCCGTTCTGCACAATTGAGCCCAATGTAGGCTCCACAAACGTGCCGGACAAGCGCCTGGAGGTGCTTACGGAGATATGCCAGCCCAAGCGCACCATCCCCGCAACTGTGGAGATTGTAGACATTGCAGGCCTTGTAAAGGGCGCTTCAAAGGGAGAGGGCCTGGGCAACCAGTTCCTTGCCAACATCCGTGAAACAGATGCCATCCTCCATGTGCTGCGTTGCTTCGACGACGGCAATATCACGCACGTAGACGGCTCCGTAGACCCTATCCGGGACAAGGAGATTGTAGACACCGAGCTCCAGATCAAGGACCTTGAAACGGTGGAAAACCGTATCAAGAAGGTGGAGAAAATGGCTACAACAGGCGGGGACAAAGAGGCAAAAAAACTTCTTGGACTGCTTCTTAGGTATCGCGAGGCTCTTCTTAAAGGCCTTTCCTGCCGCACCGTTGCGCTGGAAAACGCAGAAGAGGTTGAGATGTCCCACGACCTCTTCCTCATCACCAACAAGCCCGTAATGTACGTGTGCAACGTTGATGAAGCTTCGGCCGCAACCGGAAACGCCTATGTAGACGCCGTACGCGCCGCAGTGGCCTCAGAGAACGCAGAGGTTCTGGTGATAGCCGCCAAAACCGAGGCCGAAATTGCCGAAATCGAGGAGTACGAAGACCGCCAGATGTTCCTTGAAGAGCTTGGCCTGGAGGAATCCGGAGTGGTGCGCCTTATCCAGGGTGCATATAAACTCCTGGGTCTCAGGACTTTCTTCACCGCCGGAGCAGACGAATGCCGCGCCTGGACCATCAAGGCCGGAGACAAGGCTCCCCGCGCCGCCGGAGTCATTCACACAGACTTTGAGCGCGGTTTCATCCGTGCCGAAGTAATTAAGTACGAAGACTTTGTGCAGTACCGCACAGAGGCCGCCGTGCGCGCCGCCGGCCGTATGGGCATCGAGGGCAAGGACTACGTTGTCCAGGACGGTGACATAATGCACTTCCTCTTTAACGTCTAGTCTTCAGCCATATAGGGCAGTGGTCTGAGACTCCTCCAAGGTATCTTGGGCCGGAGTATGTGCGGAGCGGCTTTGTTCCGCTGGCGCCTTTGTCTGCCGCCTGCAGAAATGGGATATAGATGATATCCATTTCGGCCTGGAAAAGGCTTTCCGAGACAAAGAACATATCTATCACTTCCCATTTTCCATTGAATTTGATAGTACCTTCACCCCTTCTGTGGAACGCTTCGGCTTTATTCCACAGGAGGGGTTCAAGTTTGCGATAGACCGGATTTGAGGGAGTGTCGTTGAAATCTCCCATTGCTATAATATGCTGAATCCCAAGTGTTTTCAGGGAATCGGCCAGTTGTTTTAAACGTTCCACGGCCCTTTCCCGCCGGGGTTCAGAGATGGTGGTTCCTCCAAACTTCGATGGGTGGTGGTTGACCATCATGGCAAGGGTGTCTCCGCCCGGGCCGATGAACGTGGCAAGAAGGATGTCTCTTGTTAGCATTACGGTGGAATCGGCCTCAAAGATGTGGCAGGGTTTGGCGCTTAGAAGCCTCAGGCGGCTTTTCCTGTAAAGCAGCCCTACGTCTATCCCGCGGCGGTCAGGGGATTCAAAGTGGACCACGCCGTAGTCAAGTTTCCTAAGCGCCGTTGCCTGCAGGAGCCTCCGGAGTGTGAAGGCGTTTTCTACTTCGGCCACGCCCACGGCGTCCGGGAACGCTCCTTTTTTGGCCGATGCCCACAAGATGCCTTTGGCTATGGCGTTGCACTTTGTGTAGAAGCGTTTCTTGGTCCAGTGACGGGCGCCACGGGAAGAGAATTCGGCATCCGAGACGCTTGTGGAGTCGTTCCTATAGTCAAAGAAGTTCTCAAGGTTCCAGAACATTACGTTCAGGGAATCTGGCTGGCCCGCCAGAAGGGATAGTGCTATAAAAAATGTCTTCATGGTGCGAAGGTAAGAAAGGGCAAGGAATTCGGTGCAAGTTAAGTAATTAACATTGAGGCGTTTGCGGGATTGTCTACCAGAACATTTTCTGGTAGAAGTTTCTATAAATGGCTATGTATTAGATACTTGACCTGCACCAACGGGGGAGAATTATAGTGGGGTGGGAGAAGACGGAAAAAATGATTATATTTGTATGATTCATACAAGCACTAAAACTTAAAATAACAATATGAAATCCAGAATTCTTCAAAAGTACAAGGAACTCTTCGGAGAAGAGGCTCCGGTTTATGCATCTGCAGGCCGAATCAACCTTATCGGCGAACACACGGACTACAATGGCGGTTATGTGTTCCCCGGCGCCATCAACTTCGGCATAATGGCCGCAATCAAGCCCAACGGCACGGACAAGGTGAACGTCTTTTCGCTTGACTTCAACGAAATGTCAAGTTTCGGCCTCAAGGAAGAGGACAAGCCCGCACAGGCATGGGCCTGCTATGTCTTTGGCGTGTGCCGTGAAACCCTCAAGCGCGGCGGCAAGGTGGAAGGCTTCAACGCCGTGTTTGCCGGTGACGTTCCGCTTGGTGCAGGCCTCAGCTCCTCCGCAGCCCTTGAGAGCACCTTCGCATATGCCCTTAACGATATCTGGGACAACAAGATAGAGAAGTTTGAACTTGCAAAGATAGGCCAGAGCACAGAGCACAATTACTGCGGTGTAAAGTGCGGCATCATGGACCAGTTCGCTTCCATTTTCGGCAAGGAAGGCGCCCTTATCCGCCTCAATTGCAAAACCGGAGAATACAAGTACTTCCCCTTCCATCCCAAGGGCTACAAACTTGTTCTCATTGACTCCTGCGTAAAGCACGAACTTGCTTCCAGCGCCTACAACAAGCGCCGCGAATCCTGCGAGAAGGCAGCCGCGGAAATCAAGAAACTGCACCCGGAGGTAGATTTCCTCTCAGATGCCAAGCGCCTGTGGCTGGACGAGGTCCGCGACAAGATTTCCCAGGAAGACTTCCTCAGGGCCGAATATGTCATTGGAGAGGTCCAGAGGGTACTGGATGTCTGCGACGCCCTTGAAAGGGATGATTATGAGACAGTTGGTGAGATGATGTACCAGACTCACTTCGGCCTCAGCAAGCTCTATGAGGTTTCCTGCGAAGAACTTGACTTCCTCAACAAGCTTGCCCGCAAGATGGACGTCACCGGTTCCCGCGTAATGGGCGGCGGCTTCGGCGGCTGCACCATCAACCTGGTAAAGGATGAGCTCTACGACGCCTTCATAAAGGCTGCTACAGAGCAGTTTACGGCTAAATTCGGCCACGCTCCCAAGATTTACAACGTAGTTATTTCAGATGGCGCTCGCAAGCTGCAGTAACTGCTCAAAAACTACGGAGGTATCCGTACCCCGCAGCATCAATACCGCCCTTGATCCGGAGCTTAAAAACCGGGTCAAGGACGGTTCCCTGTTTATCTGGGAGTGTCCTTATTGCGGAAGACGCAACGTTGCCGTCTCCGAAACCCTTTACCACGACCCTTCGGCCAAGCTTATGCTGTGGCTCCTTCCGGGCTCCGGAGAACCTTCGGCCGAAGCTCAGGCTGCCGTAAAGGGCCTGGAAGGCTATACACTCCGCGTAGTCCGCGAAGTAGGGGAGCTCATAGAGAAGATAAATATTGCCGATGCCGGCCTTGAAGACACCATCATTGAAATGGTGAAGTGGGTGACCAGGCGTGAACTTTCGGCCAAAAATCCCGCCGCCGCAGACGCTTCCCTCAAGTTCCTGCGCATAGAGGGCGCAGACCACGACCTTGTGTTTGCCTTCCCGCTGGAGGGCAACATGCAGGTGGTGAACGTTGGCTTCAACGTATACGAGGACGCCCGCGGAATAATTGCCAGAAACCCTTCCGTAAAGCCTTCAGAGGGCTTTTCAAGGGTTAATTCAGAATGGCTTGAAAGATTTTTTCGGTAGGGCAGTCCTTTAGGAGCACCCTCTTCTCAGCATCCAGAAGATACACGGACGGCACAGCGCGCACGTTGTAGATTTTGTCTCCACGTATTACAAAATCGGGATCGTATCCGTTTATCCAGCTCTTGGGATAAGAGCTGGATTTTGATTTCCAGAGCTCAATGTCTTCGTCTATGTAGATGTCCACCACTTTCAGGTGGCCGGCGTCTATGAGGGAGCTCAGTTCCGGCACGCTCTCAAGGGTCTCGGTAATTTCACGGCAGGCCTGGCAGTCCGGGTTGCCGAATATGAGAAGGAGGAGTTCGGCCTTGATGGAGTGCAGCGTGCGGCGCTTCCCGGCGGTATCTATGAAGGTGAAATCCGTTGCCACCGTGCCTGTCTGGTTGAGGGCGCAGTTCCTGGCGTCCCAGGCATATCGTGCGCGGAAGTCCTGGTCAATGAGCGGGCATTCGGCAAGGCTTTTCACAAAGGGCAGATAAAGGTCCTCGGAGCGCACCGGAGAGTTGGGGTCGTAGAGGTAGCGCGTTGTAAGAGCGGCCATTTCAGGTAACATGTTGCTTTCGGGGAAAGCCCGCTGGAAGGCCTCCAGTTTGTTGTACCAGGCTGATACCGCGCTTTGTCCGGTTACAAGTGGCGCTTCCTGGAGGAGGGTTGCGAAAACTCCAATCTGGGTTTCGGCATCCTCAAGTTTGACGCCGTTTACGGTGGTGGAATCTGTGTTGTAGAGGTGCCCGGTATCCGTGAATTTGTCCCAGAAATGGTTCAGTATCCAAACCATTCGCTCCGAAGGGTCGGTAATCATTGCCGGCACTTCCACTTTAGGGAAATCCCGCGTAGAGGGGGCCGAAGGGGCTTTTCGGCCTTGGCCATTCCCGCAACCGGCAAGCATAATTACTGCCAAAATGCCATAAACAATCCTTTTCATAAGGCAAAATTAAGTAAAATAACCTATTTTTGTGCTATGAGACGGAAACTTATCATACTTGTTGCACTGCTATTCAGTGCATTTTCTCCCCTGAAAGCTCAGTTTGTCCTTACCGGAGACGACCCCGGCTACCTTCGGTGGTACTCCATAGACACACCTTATTATAAGATAATTTTCCCTGAAGGGGCCGATTCCCTTGCCATTAATTACGGCCTCCTTCTGGAGAAATTCCGCCCCGCAATAGGTCTCAGCCTTGGTTTTACTCCCGGAGAGGGCCAACTCCGGATGCCGGTTGTGCTGCATACGCATAATCCCGTCTCCAACGGTTCCGTCGCCTGGGCTCCCAGGAGAATGGACCTTTTCACCGTTCCTGAGGCCTATGGGTCGGACCCTATGCCCTGGGACATCCAGCTTGCGGCGCATGAGCCTCGTCATCAGGCACAATTGGAGCTGGACCGCCATGGTTTCGGCCGATTTTTCTCATATCTCGTCGGCCAGGCGTGGGATCCTGCCCTCTTCCAGCTTTATTTGTCCCGCTGCCTTGCCGAAGGCGATGCCGTTACCGTAGAAACCGGCCTTACAAAGGGCTCCAGGGCACGTACGGCGGATTTCCTCAACTACTATCAGGTGTCCCTGGATGCCGGGCAGTACCGCAACTGGTACCGCTGGCGCTACGGTTCCTACAAGTATTATACGCCGGACCTCTACAAGCTTGGCTATATTACAGTAGCGGGTTCCCGTGCCCTGTATCATGACCCCTTAATCCTCTACAACGCCCTTCAGAAGAGCTACTACAACCCTTTTATCTTGAATACGCTCAACCTCCGGAAGGTTGTTAAGGAGCGAAGCGGCCTCAAGTTCAAGATGGCCTTCCCTCAGATCCTTGACAGCTTCAACGATGTCTGGAAGGCTTCGGCCGCAGAGCGCGCTCCGTTTACGGAGGCCACGCAGGTTTCGGCCACGGAGGACTTCCCGGTCAATTACAGCACTCCCACGGAGCTTGACGGCCGCATTTATCTGCTCCGCTCCGGTTATCTTCGTACAACGGAACTAGGAGAGTGGGTCCAAGGGAAATTCGTGCCCATAAGGCCTTTTGCGTCACATACGTCATCCCTTTTCTCAGATTCCGTAAACGGCAGGCTGTATTGGTCGGAAACTCTTTATCACCCCCGCTGGTCGCTTGACGGAAAGTCAGTCATACGCTACTACACGCCCGCAACAGGAAAGGTTTCGGACCTTACCACCGAAGGCCGGCTTTACAATCCCCAGCCGTCCCCGGACGGGACCAGGGTTGCCGTTGTGGAGTATCCTCTTAACGGCGGCTCTTCCGTTGAGGTCCTTAGTGCCCAGGACGGACGCGTCCTCAGGCGCATTATCGCTCCGGACGGCATTCAGGCCGCAGAACTTGCCTGGATAGGGGAAACCATTTATGTATCAGGTATTTCCGAAGGCGGATACGGCATTTACAAGATAAGCCCGGGCGGCTCCTGGAGCATAGAGCTCCAGCCTTCAATCCAGAAACTCGTAAATCTGGACAGCGACGGCGGCAACCTTCTGTGGGTGTCGGACCTTGACGGCGCAAACGCCCTTTACAGCTATTCGCCGGCAACCAGGGAACTTCTTCAGCTTAGTTCCACGCGCTTCGGCTCCACGGATTTCTGCTTTGCCGAAGACGGCATTTATAGCATCTCCCAGACTCTTGGCGGCCAGATGCTCTTCAAAACGCCATTAGATGGCCTCCAGGCGCGTAAGGCCGATTTCTCCAAGGAGCATGTGTACCCCATTGAAGACAGGATAACCGCCCAGGAACAATCCTTCAAAAAGGTTGTTCCCGAAGAAATCCCTGTTTCGGCCCCAAAGAGGTACAGTAAGTTTGCGCACCTTATGCGCTTCCACTCATGGGCGCCGGTTTACTTTGACTACGACGACGTCTCGTCACTCTCCATGGACTACTCCTATGAGTCCGTGGCGCCAGGCCTTACGGGTTATTTCCAGAATACTCTTGGAACCATGTCCGGAATGATAGGCGCGGCGTTTGCCCCTGACCCTTCAGAGCCCTCCACCTGGCGTCCGTCATTTCATGCAAAGTTCAAATACACAGGTCTTTATCCGGTAATTGAAGGTACTTTCGGCTTAGGAGAATCCATGGCCGGCCTTACCGTAAAGGCTAAAATCCGGGACGGAGAAGACGTGTCGTACGGCCTGGTTTCGGGCTCCTGGGACAAGCTCCAGGTTCATGGAACGCTAAGGGCGTATGTTCCACTTGCCTTTTCAAAAGGTGGAATCTCCTACGGTTTTGTTCCACAGCTAAGCTACGGTATCTCCAACAGCCGCTTCGACAACGCTATGCGCGGAGTTACCATAACGGAGAAAGACCAGAATACCGGGGAAATCCTTAAATACGAATGGGACGAAGGTCACAGGCCGGATTACACGCTCATGCAGAGGCTCAGTGTTTCGGCCAGGGGCTACATAATGCGGCCAAGGGCTCATTCACAGGTTTATCCCCGCTGGGGTGCCGGCTTGGAAGCCGGGTTCTCCATGCGTCCCACAATGCAAAAGACCTTCGTTCCCAGCGCCTACGTTTACGCCTACGGATACCTTCCCGGCATCTGGCGCACTCAGGGGCTTAAGCTCACTGGTATATACCAGCACAGATTATCCATGTCAGAGGAGGAGTATCAGATAGGAGAGATTACGGCAAACACCCTTCCTGGCGGCTTTTCTTCGGCGGCACAGGGCAAATTGGGGATACTTTATCCCTGGCAGCTCAATGTTTCGGCCAGCTATGCCATTCCGGTGTTCACCGGCGACATAGCCCTGCCTCCGGTGCTCTATATCCGCAATTTCCTGCTTCTTCCTAAGGCCGATTTCACGCTCCTTCCCGGAAACGACAACCTTTGGAGCGCAGGAGCCGACATAACGGCCGAACTTGGCAAATTCATAGTGCCATTCGACTGTTCCTTAGGTGTCTCCATTTCCTACCTTGGCGGCACGGCATTCGACGCCGTGGGCCAGAAGGACCGCTGGTCTATAGGAATGATTATGAGCTACGACTTCTAGTCAAACGCCCAGATAATTGCCTCTTCAAGTACCTCTCCCGGCCTTAAAACGGTTGAGGGGAAGGCCGGCTGGTTGGGAGAATCCGGGCAGTGCTGGCATTCAATGGCCACGGCGTCGTAGTCGTGGTATTCCTTGCCGTCACGGCTCTTAGGGCAGCCATTGAGCCAGTTCCCGGTATAAACCTGCACAGCGGGCTGGGTGGTGAGGACCTCCAGATGACGGCCGCTCTTTGCCCCCCAAAGCTCTGCGGCGGTGGTAAGCTGGCCGGGCATTGCGCCGTCTATGAGATAGCAGTTGTCATAGCCCTTGCCGTATTTGAGGGCGGGGAAATCGGCCTCAATATCCTGGCCGATTCTCTTGGCCTCCACAAAGTCCATGGGAGTGCCGGCTACGTCTTCTGCGGCGCCCGTAGGGATAAGGGTTTCATCCGTGGGAAGCCACTGGGAGGCGTTCAGCTCCAGTTTGTGGTCCAGGACTGAGCCTTCCCCGTCCAGGTTGAAATAGACGTGGTTGGTGAGGTTGACAACGGTAGGTTTGTCGGTTTCGGCGGTAAGGACAAGCTTCAGGGAATTGTCTTCTCCCCAGGTGTAGTGGGCCACCACCTTAAGGTTGCCGGGGAAACCGGCCTCTCCGTCGTCGGAGTAGTACATGAACTCAACGGCATTGTCCACTACGCGGCTTTCCCAAACCTGGTTCTGGAAGCCCTTAGGGCCGCCGTGGAGGTGGTTGGGGCCGTTGTTGATGGGGAGGTTGTACTCCACGCCGTCTAGAGTGAACTTGCCCTTTGCTATGCGGTTGGCGTAGCGGCCGGGGATTTTTCCGGCGCAGGGGCCGTCGGCCATATAATCCATTGCGTTGGCATATCCAAGCACCACCTCTCCAAGTTTGCCGGATTTGTCCGGAACCATGATGGATGTGATTGCTGCGCCAAGGCTTGAGAGCTGTACAGATGCTCCAGATGCGTTTTTAAGGGTATAGCGGTAAATTTCTTTACCTTCCGGGGTCTTGCCCCAAAGTTCTTTAGTGATATTCATTTTCTTGTGGTATACTGCAAATTCAAACTTAAATCCGGTTTCTGGGTCTGTGTGTGTTTCAGAGACGCTTTCCCTCTCCCAGACATCCGGGCTTATGACCGGGAAAAAGACATCGGCGTCCTTCACCTCCGTGTGCACGTGGGTGATGTAGAGAAGGTCCATTTCCGGCATTGCCATCTTGTATACGGAAGCGCCGCCAATGATAAAGCACTTGTCTTTGCCGGTGAGTTCGGCCTCCTTGTAGGCTTCCTCAAAGGAATACACGCATGTAACCTCCGGGATAGGGTCTCCGCCAAGGTTCAGGACTATGTTCTTACGCCCCGGCAGAGGGCGGCCGATGGAGAAGTATGTGCTCCGGCCCATGATGACAGGATAGCCCCTGGTGGTGTTTTTGAAGTACTGGAGGTCTTCCGAGATGTGCCAGGGAAGCTGGTTTTTCACTCCTATGCCATAGTTGTCGGCTATGGCTACAATAAGACATTTTTTCATACTATACAGCTACGGGTGCTTTAATTGCGGGCCAGGGATCGTAACCCTCCAGGGTGAAGTCTTCGTATTTAAAGTCAAAGATGGACTTTACCTCCGGATTCAGTTTCATCTTGGGTAGCGGACGGGGCTCGCGGGAGAGCTGGAGCGCCACCTGTTCAAAGTGATTCTTGTAAATATGGGTGTCTCCGGTTGTGTGGATAAACTCTCCGGGCTCAAGACCGCAGACCTGAGCAATCATCATGGTAAGGAGAGCGTATGATGCTATGTTGAATGGTACCCCCAGGAAGACGTCCGCGCTTCTTTGGTATAGCTGGCAGGAGAGTTTTCCGTTTGCCACGTAGAACTGGAACAGGCAGTGGCACGGAGGAAGGGCCATTTGGTCTACTTCGGCTGGATTCCAGGCAGTTACCAGCATTCTGCGGGAGTTTGGATTTTGTTGTATCAGGTTGATTACCCCCGATAATTGGTCGATTGCCTTACCATTGGGGCAAGCCCACGAGCGCCATTGGTGGCCATAGACAGGACCCAAATTCCCTTGTTCGTCGGCCCACTCATCCCATATAGTCACGCCGTTCTCCCGTAAATAGTTTATGTTGGTGTCTCCGGAGATGAACCATAGGAGTTCATGGATGATAGACTTTAGGTGAACCTTTTTGGTGGTAAGAAGCGGGAATCCGTCCTGAAGGTTGAAGCGCATCTGGTACCCGAAAACGCTTTGCGTTCCGGTGCCGGTGCGGTCTTCTTTCATGACGCCGTTTTGCCTGATGTGGCGAAGTAAATCCAGATACTGTTGCATAAGATACAAATTTACGAAATAAATCAATAAATTTGCAATACAAATCTCCTGGGCTAGATTCCCAGTTCTTCCTTCATGCCGCGCAGGAGGTCAAAGGCCTGAAGCGGGGTAAGGTTGTTGAGGTCTACGGCCTTCAGGCGGTCACGGAGAGACTCCAGAAGAGGGTCGTCCAGCTGGAACATGGAAAGTTGGATGGTGCCGTCGCTTTCTACGCGGCCTTCCTTAACGTTATGGGGCTTCACGGGAGTGAGGGCCCCTATTTTTTCCAGCGCCTGACTGTTTTCAAGAGCCTTCAGGGTGCGTTCGGCACTCTCCAGAACCTGCTGGGGCATGCCGGCCATACGCGCCACATGTATGCCGAAGCTGTGGGCCGTGCCGCCCTCCCGGAGCTTTCTGAGGAAGATTACCTCCTTGCCCACTTCCTTTACGGCAACGTGGAAGTTTTTCACGCGCGGGAATATGCCCTCGAGGTCGTTGAGCTCATGATAGTGCGTGGCAAACAGCGTCTTGGCGCCCTTTCCGTATTCATGGATGTACTCCACGATGCCGCGGGCAATGGACATGCCGTCGTAGGTGGATGTTCCGCGGCCTATCTCGTCCAGAAGCACCAAAGACCTGGCGCTCAGGTTGTTAAGTATCATTGCCGTTTCCAGCATCTCCACCATGAACGTAGATTCTCCGCGGGAAATGTTGTCAGACGCCCCTACGCGTGTGAATATCTTGTCAAAATAGCCTATATGGGCTTCCTTTGCAGGAACGAAGGACCCGCACTGGGCCATGAGCACTATCAGAGCCGTTTGCCGAAGGAGCGCGCTCTTACCTGCCATGTTGGGACCCGTGAGGATGATAATCTGCTGGCCTTCTGCATCAAGATAGACGTCGTTGGGCACGTATTCCTCCCCGGCGGGCATCAGGGTTTCAATTACGGGATGGCGGCCCTCCTTTATGTCGAGTACCTTGGAATCATTTACTTCCGGGCGGCAGTAATGCATCTGGACAGCCTGTTCGGCGAATCCGGCCAGCACATCCAGCTTGGCAAGGATGCGGCTGTTTGTCTGGATATCCGGAATGTATTTCTGGATTTGGCCGATAAGCTCCGCGAAAATCCGCTGCTCTATTGCAAGGATCTTGTCTTCGGCGGTAAGGATTTTTTCCTCGTATTCCTTGAGCTCTTCCGTGATATAGCGCTCTGCGTTTACAAGGGTCTGCTTGCGGATCCACTCCGGCGGCACCTGGTCCTTGTAGGCGTTACGCACCTCTATATAATAGCCGAAAACATTGTTGTAGGCTATTTTAAGGGAACTTATGCCGGTCCTTTCGGCCTCACGCTGCTGCATCTCAAGAAGGTAGTCCTTGCCGCCGGCGCTGAGGTTTCTTAGGTCGTCCAGTTCAGGGTCCACCCCCGTGCCGATAACCGGCCCCTTGCCTATCTGGATGGCAGGTTCCGGGTCCATTATGCGCTGGATTTCCTTTACAAGGGCCCCGCAGTTTTTCATTCCGCGAAGAAGCTTTGCAAGGGCCTCGGGGCCATCCGTGAGCCTTTCCCTGATTGGGGCCGAAAGCGCCAGGGCGCGGCCAAGCTGCCTTACTTCACGGGGCATGGCCTTGCCGGAAGCCATTCGGCCAAGGATACGTTCAATGTCTCCAAGCTTTCCAAGGTCTTCCTGCGTGGCCTCAAGAAGTTCCGGGGCGCCGACAAAGTGTTCCACAATGTCGTAGCGGGCGTTAAGCTCCTTGATGTCCATTATGGGCATGGCAAGCCAGGTGCGCAGCATACGTGCGCCCATAGGTGTGGAACATTTATCAAGCGGTTCCACAAGCGGAACTCCGCTGGCTCCGGAGGCGCTTTGGAAAACCTCTAAGTTCCTGAGTGTGAATTTGTCCATCCACACAAACTTGCCCTCGTCTATTCGGCCAATTGAGCAGATATTCTTAAGACCTGTGTGCTCTGTCTGCTCCAGGTATACCAGCAGAGCGCCGGCGCTGCAGATGCCAAGCGGATAAGGTTCCACGGCATACCCCTTGAGGCTGTCTACGCCAAGCTGACGCTTCAGGCGTTCCACGGCGGCGTCGTACACAAACGCCCATTCGTCTATGGACGTGGTGTAATAGTCCCCAAAGCGCTCCTTGAGGCCTTTCTCGTAGCCCCTTTGGACCACAAGTTCCCTTGGCTTCATGGAGCCTAAGAGGGTGCCGATATAGTCCAGCGAGCCCTGGGCCACCTGGAACTGACCGGTGGAGACATCCAGGAAAGCGGCTCCGCAAAGGTTTTTCTCTATTGTAATGCCGCACAGGAAGTTGTTTTCCTTCACGTCCAGCATGTTTTCCCCGAAGGAAATGCCGGGCGTAACGATTTCCGTGATGCCGCGTTTTACAAGCTTCTTGGCAAATTTTGGGTCCTCCAGCTGGTCGCAGACGGCCACTTTGTAGCCCGCCCGCACTAGTTTTGTAAGGTAGTTCTCCAGCGCATGATGCGGAAAACCGGCCATGGCCACAGGGCCCTTTTCTCCGTTGGATTTCTTGGTCTGGACCAGCCCCAGCACCTTCACGGCCGTGATGGCGTCATCCGAGTAACACTCAAAAAAGTCCCCGACACGATACAGCAGTATTGCCTCGGGGTGCTGTGACTTAACCTCAAAGTAATGCTTGAGCATGGGGGTATCTTCCGCAATCTTTGCCATAGACTACAAAGATACAAAAATTCACAAAAAAGGCGTATCTTTGTGCTGATGCGCCGCGTACTTGTCATATCATATTATTGGCCGCCGTCGGGCGGTTCCGGCGTTCAGCGCTGGGTAAAATTTGTAAAGTACCTGCCCGGGGAAGGCTGGGAGCCCGTGGTCTTTGCCCCGGAAAACGCCTCTTACCCCGTTCTGGACCCTACAATAGGCAAGGATCTTCCTGAAAATCTGAAAGTTATCCGTGGCCGAATTTGGGAGCCGTATGCCGCTTACCGCAAGCTCACGGGAGCAAAAAGCACTCAGGTTACGGAGATTTCCAGCGGCAAAAAGACCTTCAAGCAGCGCCTCAGCCTTTGGATCCGCGCCAATCTTTTTGTGCCGGACCCTCGCGTCGGATGGGTAAGGCCAAGCGTCAAGACCCTCAAGAAATACCTATCAGAACACCCTGTAGATGCAATTGTCACCACGGGGCCGCCGCATTCGGTGCATCTTATCGGCCAAAAACTGCACAAGGCAACGGGCATTCCCTGGATTCCGGATTTCCGGGACCCCTGGAGCCGGATGTACTACCTCAGATACCTTCCCATGACCGCCGCCACCTGGAGAAAACTCCGTGCTCAGGAGCAGTCTGTACTGGATAGTTGCTCTGCAGTTTTAGCCTGCACACCGCTTATGCAGGAAGACTTCCAGGCCCAGACCCACACCCCCGTGGCCATGATTACAAATGGCTATGACTCAGAGGATTTCACCGGCCCGGCACCTGCACCGGACGGCCATTTCAACATAACCCACACCGGCCTTTTTGCCGCCGACGGCAATCCCTTCACGCTATGGAAGGTGCTTGGCAACATGGCCGCCTCGGACCCCGAATTCCGTGAAGCCATGCGCCTTCGGCTTGTCGGGAAAGTGGACAAGGAGGTACTGGAGGCCATAAAAGCCGCCGGTCTGGCCGAAAATGTAGTGGCTCTGGGCCCCACGGACCACGCTACGGCCGTCCGCGAGCAGCGAAGCGCCGGCATCCTCATACTGCCGCTTCGTAACGACCCCCTGTACAGGCCCATCCTCCCCGGCAAGCTCTTCGAGTACCTGGCCTCCCGCCGCCCCGTCCTTGGAATTGGGCAGGAAGACGGCGCCATGGCCCGCGTCCTTGATACCGCCAAGGCTGGCATTACGGCCGATTGGGACAATGAAACCGCAATGCGCAGCTTCATTGCAAACGCTTGGCAGCAGCACCTTGTCGGCGGCGTCCCGGCCACCAGCGGTGATATTGAAAAGTACAGCCGCCGCTCCACCACGCACGATTTGGCGCAGCTGCTGTCGCAGGTGACAACACAAAATATCGCAGGTGAAAGAAAACAATGTCGCAGGTGACAACGCAAAATGTCGCAGGTCTGCAAAAAAAGCCCGACCTGCGACGCTATAAGCCCCACAAGGCCGATTTACGTCGCAGTTCGGCCCAAAAACACAGACCTGCGACAGTTTGGCCCCAGACCTGCGACACGGCAAACACAGACCCGCGACAACATAAACGATTATGAAGAAAGAAAACAAGATATTCAGGAAAATAGCCACTGCCCTGGGCATAGTGGTACTGTTCCTTGCGCTTAGCTATGGCTTTGTGCCTCAGGTACTTGAGGGAAAGATAGTGGACCAGAGCGACATCTCCGGCTACATAGGAATGTCCCATGAGATGAATGAATGGAACAAGGCTCATCCGGAAGATCCTGCGCACTGGTCGGATTCAATGTTCGGGGGCATGCCCACGACGGCAATATCGGCCCAAAGGAAAGGAGACCTTACGCAACCACTTTACAACCTCCTGCTTCTTGGCAAGCGTCCTGCTACATACCTCTTTGTGACGCTTCTGGGCGCGTTTTTGCTGTTCCTGGCCCTGGGCGTAAGCTGGCCCGTGGCCATTGGCGGCGCCATAGCCGTGGCCTTCTGCAGCTACAACTTCCAGATCATCCAGGTTGGGCACAACACCAAGATGCAGGCCATCGCCTTCATGCCCTGGGTCCTTGCGGCGCTGGTTTATACCTATAAACGTAGATCCTTCGCTGGCGCTCAGGATGACAGAAAAACATCCTCTCGTAACTCTGAACATTCTTGTCATTCTGAACGAAGTGAAGAATCTCCGGCCAAAATGCTTCTTGGTGCGGCCCTCTTCGGCCTGGCGCTAAGCATGCAAATCAAGGCCAACCACCAGCAAATCACCTACTACCTTGCCATAATGGTGCTGCTATATGCCCTGGCCGAATTTATCCATACCTTCCGGACAAAGGAGTGGAAGCATTTCTGGATAGCGTCGGTGCTTCTTCTGGTGCTTGGCGGGGCGGGCATAGCAACCAATGTAAACAAGCTGCTGCCGCTGGCAAAATACACTCCCAACACCATGAGAGGCGGTTCTGAGCTATCCAAGGAGGGCGCCAACGCAGACGGCCTGGACCTTGACTACGCCACCGCCTGGAGCTACGGCTGGGAAGAACTTCCCAACCTTATGATACCGGATTTCAACGGCGGAGCATCGGCCGGTGCTGTGGACCCCGACAAATCGGAAACCGTAAAACTCCTTAAGCAGTACGGCCAAAAGAACGTAAGGGAAACCGCCAAGGCCCTGCCCCTTTACTGGGGGCCGCAGCCATTCACCGCCGGGCCCATGTACATGGGCGCCATAGCCGTGTTCCTTTTCATCCTGGGCCTGGGGCTCTATAGGGGCCGGGAAAAATGGTGGCTGCTGGCGGCAACCGTCATCGCCGTCCTGATGGCCGTGGGAAACCATTTCATGGCGTTTACTGAATTCTGTTTCAAGTATTTGCCGCTTTACAACAAGTTCCGGACGGTCTCTATGGCGCTGGTGGTGTTGCAGGTATCCCTGCCGGTGCTTGGCTTCCTTACACTGGACCGCATAACCAAAGAGCAGTACACCAAGGAGCAGTTCATGAAGGCCTTCTGGTGGGCTTTCGGCCTTACCGGCGGCTTCTGCCTTCTGGCATGGCTGGCCCCCGGAATCTTCGGCACGTTCAGCGGCGCGTCCGACAACGGCATGCAGGACATACTTGTAGACGCCCTTGTCAAGGACCGCATAATGCTGTTCCGCCAAGATGCCGGTGTGTCCTTCGTCCTTATCGTCCTCAGCGCCGCGGCGCTTCTGTGGGCATATCTTCCCAAGGGGCAATCGGCTCACGCAAAGGAATTTGCCGGTTTTGGCCGAAAGTGGATTGCCGCGGTTGCGATAGGCCTCCTTTCCCTCGCGAACCTCTTCGTGGTTGGAAAGCGCTACCTCAACGCCGACCACTTCACAACGCCCAGGGACTTCAACAAGCCCTTTGCCGAACGCCCCGTAGACAAGATAATCCTCCAGGACCAGGATCCCCAGTACCGCGTCCTGGACCTCACGGTTAACGTTTTCAACAGCTCCGTGCCCAGCTACAGGCACAAGAACGTGGGCGGCTATTCCCCCGCCAAACTCCAGCGTTACCAAGACCTCATAGACCACTACCTCACGGCCGAAATAAACGGCATCTACAAGGCCCTCAATGAGGCCGAAACCCTTGACGACGTTGCCGGCTATATGGCCTCCTCAACGCCGGTCCTCAACGCCCTCAACACGCGCTATCTCATTGTAGATGAGAAGTATCCGCCCGTGGAAAACTTCGGTGCATTCGGCCCTGCATGGTTTGTGGACTCCGTGGTGGAAGCCGCAAACCCCGACGAAGAGATTGCGCTGATCGGCCAGGTGGACCTCCGCACAACAGCTGTCGTGGCCGCTTCAGATGCCCGGTCCCTGCCGGGCATGACGGGGTCCTTGCCGGGCATGACGGGGTCCCTGCCGGGCCAGCCATCCGTCATTCCCGGCTTGACCGGGAATCTTGAAATGACCTCCTACACCCCCAACGAGGTCCGGTACCACTATTCGGCCACAGAACCCCGCGTGGCGGTGTTCAGCGAGGTCTTCTACCCGGAGGCCTGGCACGCGGCCGTAGACGGAGAGCCGCTGAACCTCTTCCGCGCCGACTGGACCCTCCGCGGCGCCCTTCTTCCCGCCGGAGAGCATGACGTTGTGATGCGTTTTGAACCCCAAAGCTACAAAACCGGCGCTACGGTGTCCCTCATCGCCTCCATCCTGCTTCTCCTGGCCCTTGCCGCAGCAATATTCCTTTATGTAAAAAGAAAGGGCAATGACTAACGCAAAAACGGCCTTTTTTGCGTGCCTCGCTGCCCATTTGGTCAATGACTCACACGAAAAACGCCTTTTTTGTGCATCTCGTTGCCCAAGGCCGAAAAAATGACACCGAATCTAAGACCATATATGCAAGAAGGCAGGCTTGAAGCCGGCTGCGACGAAGCCGGCCGCGGCCCCCTTGCCGGCCCCGTGTACGCCGCCGCGGTGATACTTCCCCCGGACTTTTACCACCCGCTCCTCAACGACTCCAAACAAATGTCGGAGCGCGCAAGGGAAGAATTAAGGCCCATAATAGAGCGTGAGGCCGTTGCCTGGGCCGTAGAGGCCGTAAGTGCCGAAGAAATAGACCAGCTTAATATCCTCTGGGCCTCGGTCACCGGTATGCAGCGGGCCGTCCTCAAACTGAGCCCAAAACCGGACTTCCTCCTTATAGACGGCAACAAGTTTCGGCCTTTCAGCTGCTTCGGCTTCAAGGATTTCCAGACCGTGGTACACGGAGACGCCACCTACGCAAGCATCGCCGCCGCCAGCGTCCTTGCCAAAACCTACCGTGACGATTTCATGCGGGAAATAGCAAAAGACTACCCCGAATACGGCTGGGACCGCAACATGGGCTACCCCACGCCTGAGCACATAGAAGCAATCCGGCGCCACGGACTCACTCCATGGCACCGGAAAAGTTTTCACGTAAAGGAACTGGAACCCTCCCTGTTTTAAACCGCCGCGGCAAGTTTACGGGCAATCTCCCTGAAAGCCTCGGCGTCCGGGCGCCCGTCAATTGAGGCCACGGGAACGCCGTCATCGGCCCCTTCACGGATGCCCTGCACAAGCGGAATCTGCCCAAGGAGCGGAATGTCAAGATCCTGTGCCATCTTAATTCCACCGCCCTTCCCAAAGAGGTAGTACTTTTCCTCGGGATGCTCCAGCGGAGTGAACCAAGACATATTTTCCACAAGGCCGAAAACGGGCTTCTGCACCTGAGGGTTGCGGAACATGTTTACCCCGCGAAGGACGTCCGAGAGCGCCACCGCCTGAGGCGTAGTCACTATCACGGCACCCTCCATGGGAATGTCCCCGATAAGCGAAATATGGATGTCCCCGGTTCCCGGAGGCATGTCTATGAGGAGGAAGTCCAGCGGCCCCCACTCCGTTTGGAGAATAATCTGCTTAAGGGCCGTGGACGCCATGGGGCCGCGCCATATAAGTGCCTGGCCCTCAGTTGTTACATGCCCAACGGAAAGCCATTTTACGCCGAATTTTTCTACCGGCACAAACAGGGCGTCGTCCTCGTTTTCTCCGCGCATCTCTATCTGCACGCCGTCGGTTGCCGTCATGGTGGGGATGGACGGGCCGTAAACGTCGGCGTCGGCAAGGCCAACCCTGTAACCCTCACGGGCAAGCGCTACGGCAAGGTTTACGGCAACGGTGCTTTTACCAACGCCGCCCTTTCCGGAGGCTATCCCTATTATGTGCCGAACCTCACGCAGCTGCTCCAGATTGAACTCGATGCCCTTTTTGGCGGGCTTGGACGGCTCCTTGACAATTGTGTCCACGGTAACCTCCGTGCCACCCGGAGCATGCCTGTACAGGCAGGACTGCACAGCCCCTATAAGGTAGTTCTTGAGAGGGTCCGGGCGCTTGGGAAAAGCCAGTACAACACGTATGGCTCCGGGGTTAATCTCCACGGAGTCAATCATTCCAAGGGCTGCCAGCGGGGCGTCTCCCTTTGCGGGGTGCGTAACCTCTCCCAGCCATGAAAGTATTTGATTTTTGTCCATTTTCTCCATAATTTCCACAAAAGTACGCAAAAAACACTAAATTTGTGAAAACTATATATCAGATGAAACGTTTTCTTGCCCTTTTTACTGCCATTGCAGTATCATTTTCGGCCATCGCCGATGAAGGCATGTGGCTTCTGCCGCTCCTCAAACAACTCAACGGAAAAGACCTCCGCGCGGCTGGCTGCAAGCTTACCCCCGAACAGATTTACTCCATCAATAAAACCTCCCTCAAGGATGCCATCGTTCACTTTGGCGGCGGCTGCACCGGAGAGATGATAAGTGACCAGGGCCTCCTTGTCACCAACCATCACTGCGGCTACAGTAGCATCCAGGGCCTTTCCACGGACGAGCACAATTACCTCATGGACGGCTTCTGGGCAAAATCCCTGGACCAGGAAATCCCCTGCCCGGGCCTCACCGTCACTTTCCTGGTTTCCATGGAAGATGTCACTGACGCCATTGAGAACAAGGGTGTAAAGGCCGAAGACATTGAGAAGAAGGCCGAAAAAGCCAATCCCGGCTGCAGCGTCACTGTAACCGGTTTTTACAACGACAACATCCATTACCTCATTGTCTACCGCACTTACAAGGACGTCCGCTTTGTGGGCGCCCCTCCGGCATCAATGGGTAAATTCGGCGGAGAAACCGACAACTGGATGTGGCCCCGCCACACCTGCGACTTCTCCATGTTCCGCGTATATGCCGGCAAGGACAACATGCCCGCCGAATACAGTGAGGAAAATGTTCCCATGAAGCCCGCCAAGAGCCTTAAGGTATCCCTGAAGGGCGTCAAGGAAGGGGACTACACCATGATCATGGGTTATCCCGGCCGTACCCAGCGCTACCAGACCGCAGCCCAGCTTAACAACATGATTGAGACCAACCGCATCCGCATAGACGCCCGTACAGTGCGCCAGGACATCATGTGGGAGGCCATGTGCGCAGACCCTTCGGTCCAGCTCAAGTACGCCGACAAATACGCCGGCAGCGCCAATGGCTGGAAGAAGTGGCAGGGAGAGGAACTCGCGTTCCAGAACCTCAACATAATCGGCCGTGAAGAGGAAAAAGAGGCCGCCCTCAAGGCCTGGATTGAGGCCGATCCTTCCCGCAAGGAAAAATACGGCACTCCCATCGAGGACATTGCCGATTACGTAGAGGACAATGCCGCCGACAACCGCGCCATCACCCTTCTCACGGAGGCTCCGCTGCGCATTGAGCTTATCGGCCTTGCTGCAAGCACCTTCCGTCTGTTCTCCAATGGTATGCCCGCCGGCATAGACACCCTGGCTGCCATCAAGCAGGCCGTTGAGGTCGTCAAGGACCAGTACCGGGACTATGTGGAGCCCCTGGACCGCAAGGAAGCCGTTGCGCTTCTGGAATTCTACAGGAAAAACGCCCAGCCGGAAGACTATCTTCAGGGCCTTGGCGGCTCCGATTTCGCTGCGCTGGACATTCCCGCCTATGTCAATAACCTCTTCGACAACAGCATCTACACCTCCTACGACAAACTGAGCGCTTCGGCAACCAGCCTTGAGGCCCTTGTAAGCGACCCCGCCGTAGAGCTTTACAACAGCGCCGTCACCGTTCTCATGAAATACTACCAGAAGATGTTCATGGGCGGAAACGCCAAATACGACGCCGCCCGCAAGCACTTTGCCGCCGCCCTCATGGAGTGGGGAAAGGGCAAGGCCATGTACCCGGACGCCAACTCCACCATGCGCCTCACCTACGGCCACGTGCTCCCTTATAGCCCCAAGGACGCCCTTAAGTACGAATACTACACCACCGCCCAGGGCCTCCTGGAGAAGGAAGACCCCTCCAACCCTGAATTCATCCTCCCCGCCGGCATCAAGTCCCTCCTCCTTGCAAAGGATTATGGCCGCTGGGCCGAAAAAGACGGCACCCTCCGCACCTGCTTCCTCACCAACAACGA
>DGXO01000077.1:20742-21926 GCA_002395605.1 Bacteroidales bacterium UBA4230 | reverse complement strand
ACCAACAACGACATCACCGGCGGAAACTCCGGTTCACCGGTGCTTGATGCAAAGGGCAACCTGATAGGCCTTGCATTTGACGGAAACTGGGAGAGCATGAGCTCCGACGTCATGTTCGAGCCCGCCCTCCAGAGGTGCATCTGCGTGGACATCCGCTATGTCCTGTGGCTTGTTGAAAAATACGGCAAGGCCACCAATATCATTAACGAAATAACTTACGCCAAATAACTTATGAAAAAACTGTTTACACTCATATTGGCAGGTGCCGTATGCCTTGGCGCCTATGCACAGGAATCCCGCATCCTTGAAGACTGGGAAGAGAAAATAGAAGAGCAGGAAAACGAATTCCTCTCGTCTTTCTCCTACCTTAATTTCACCTACAACCACAACCTCAATGCCCCCGAAGGCTACAACGCCAGCGGCTGGGGCATTGAATGGTCCATGCTTCACTTTGGATTCAACCCCTGGAGAAACGGCCGTTTCACCCTTGGCCTTTTTGACATGGCTTTTGACTTCAACTACCTGCAGAAAGGATACTGCTTTGCCCGCGGCATGGAAAACGACATCGTTGCCCAGAATGTAGTTGTCCCCGCCGGAACAGCCAGCCGCGCCACCAGGTTCGCATACAAGTTCCCTCTTGGGTACATCCAGAGATTCGGATCTTCAAAGGGCTCTGCCGCCATCCTTGTTTCTCCCGGTATTGGCTGGGACAAGTATTACAACGACATTACAAACAATAATATCAAGGAATACCAGCGTTATCTCATCAAGGGCGGCGCCTACTTCCGCCTCGACCTCCAGGTCATGGTATGGTTCAAGAATATGGGTATTACCGGCCGATATTCCTTCCCCAAGGACTTCAAGGGCCCCGGAGTCATCTCTGCCGGTCTTTCCTTCCGCCTGTAGTGCAGCCGGGTAGTGCTGAAAAATATTGTATTTGCGTGAAAAATCATTATATTTGCAGGCTACCTCAGAAAAACGCAAAAACATAATACACAACAATGAAAGCTTACACTACTAAAAACATCCGCAACATCGTCCTGATTGGCGCACCCCGCAGCGGTAAAACCACCCTCTCCGAGGCCATGCTTTTTGAAGGCAAGGTTATTGACCGCCGCGGTTCCGTAGAAGAAAAGAACACCGTATCGGACAACACCGAATTTGAGCAGACCAACCAGAAGTCC
>DGXO01000077.1:0-20646 GCA_002395605.1 Bacteroidales bacterium UBA4230 | reverse complement strand
CGGCGGCTGCAAGATCAACTTCATAGACGCTCCCGGTTCAGATGATTTCTCCGGCGGCGCACTTTCCGCATTCAAGGTGGTTGACGCTGCAATCATGGTCATGAACGGCGCAGCCGGAATCGAGGTCGGTACCACCCTCTTCGCCCGCTACGCAGACCAGTATGGCGTTCCCATGATCATCGCCGTCAACCAGCTGGACCACGACAAAGCAAACTGGGAAGGCGTCCGTAACGCCATCGCAGAGGAATTCGGCAAAAAGGCCGCCATCTGCCAGTTCCCCGTTGCTCCCGGCGTTGGCCTGGAGGGCTTTGTGGATGTGATAACCATGAAGTTCTACGACAGGAAGGGCACAGAGCTTGACATCCCTGCCGCATACGCAGACGAAGCCGAAGAACTTCGCGCAGAACTCATGGAAAAGGCCGCAGAAGGCTCCGACGAACTCATGGAGAAGTTCTTCGAGACCATGGAACTCACCACGGATGAAATCCGCGAAGGCCTTCGTCTTGGCCTCCAGAAGGGTGAAACCATCCCCGTATTCTGCACCGCAGCAAAGGAGAACATCGGCACCAAGCGCCTGATGGAATTCATCGTGAACGTTGTTCCTTCACCGGAAGGCAAGGAAGAGCCTACAGTGGACGGCGGCACCATCAAATGCGACCCCGCAGGCCCCGTTGCCCTGTTCATCTTCAAGACCAGCGTAGAGCAGCACCTCGGTGAAGTTTCCTACTTCAAGGTAATGAGCGGCACCCTCAATGAGGGCGCAGACCTCGTGAACCCCGAAACCGGCAACAGTGAGCGCCTCAGCGCCATCTACGCCGTAGCAGGTGCCAAGAAGGAAAAGGTTTCCTCCATCGCCGCCGGCGACATCGGCTGCGTCATGAAACTCAAGGCTGGAAAGACAGACGTCACCCTTGCACAGAGCGGCGTAGAGGCCATCAAGCACATGGTGTTCCCTGATGCCAAGTACCGCTGCGCAGTGAAGGCTGTTGATAAGAACGACGAAGCCAAAGTTGGCGACGCCCTCAACAAGATTGCCGCACAGGATCCCACCATCAACGTGGAATACTCCAAGGAACTCCGCCAGACCATCCTCTCCGGCATGGGCGAGCAACACATCAACTACGTCAAGTGGCGCCTCACCAACGAGTTCAAGCAGAACGTCGAATTCTACGCACCCAAGGTCCCTTACCGTGAGACTATCACCAAGATCGCAACCGCACAGTACCGTCACAAGAAGCAGTCCGGCGGCGCCGGTCAGTTCGGTGAGGTTCACCTCCTGGTATGCCCTTACGTAGAGGGTCAGGAAGCTCCCAAGAACTTCAAGATAGACGGCAAGGACGTTGTGTTCAACTTCAAGAGCCAGGATATCACAGACCTCGAATGGGGTGGAAAGCTTGAGTTCTACAACTGCGTGGTTGGTGGTTCAATTGACCTCTCCTTCATGCCCGCCATCCTCAAGGGTATCAAGAGCAAGATGGAGGAAGGCCCTCTTACCGGTTCCTACGCCCGCGACATCCGCGTGTATGTATATGATGGTAAGATGCACCCCGTAGACTCCAAGGAAATCGCCTTCATCATTGCCGGCCGTAACGCCTTCAAGGAGGCCTTCCGCAATGCAGGTCCCAAGATCCTTGAGCCTATCTACAATGTAGACATCATCACTCCTAATGAGTATGTAGGCCCTTGCATGAGTGACCTCAACACCCGTCGCGGCATGATTATGAACCAGGATATGGACAAGGGTTTCACCGTGCTCCACGCCCGCGTGCCGCTCGCAGAGCTCTACCGCTACTCCACCATCCTCAGCTCCCTCACCGGCGGTTCCGCAACCTTCTCCATGAAGTTCGCAGAATATGTCCAGGTGCCCGCAGACGTCCAGACCAAACTTCTGGCCGAATACGCTGCCCAGGAGCAGGAAGAGGACTAATCCCGCGTGGAGTCAAATTGCTGATACTCAGCTTGTTATTGAAAAACGTCTACCTGAAATCGGGTAGACGTTTTTGTATAATAGCCTGTCTATGAGCGCATTACGCCCACGCGTAACCCCCGCCCTCAAAAAAAATTAAAATATCGCTTGCGATATAAAATAATTGTGGTATATTTGCATCGTGAACGATATAATGATGATCAAAAAATTAATCCTGGCGGGCCTCTTAGGGATACTGTCCCTTTCGGCCTCCTGCAAACAAGACAAAGACATGGCAAAGATTACAGACTTCAAAGCCCTCAATAACAAGGGCGTGGAGGTAGACTTCAAAGATTATGAAGGCAAGGTCCTTCTCATTGTCAACACTGCATCCAAGTGCGGTTTCAGCCCTCAGTACGACGGCCTGGAGGCTCTTTACCAGAAGTACAAGGACAAAGGGCTCGTTGTCATCGGCTTCCCCTGCGACCAGTTTGCAGGCCAGGAGCCCGGCTCGGATGAGCAAATAGAGGAGTTCTGCCGCCTCAACCACGGCGTCACCTTCCCCCTCATGGCAAAAGGCGACGTAAACGGTGAAAACGCCCATCCCATCTTCGAGTTCCTCAAGGCCCAGGCCCCCAAGGAAGAGTACAGGGGTCTCAAGGCAAAAGCCACCCAGACCATGCTCAAGGGCATCAGCAAGAGCTACAAGAAGGAGAGCGACATCCTCTGGAACTTCACCAAGTTCCTGGTAGCTAAGGACGGTGTCACCGTAAAGCGTTTCGCTCCCGTGGCCGAACCTAAGGACTTTGAAAAGGATATTGAAGCATTTCTTTAATGGATCCCGCACTTAAACTGGAGAATCAGCTCTGCTTCCGTCTTTACACGGCATCCAGGCTCATAACTCAGGCCTATCATCCGCTTCTGAGCAAGATAGGCCTGACATATCCTCAGTATCTGGTGATGATGGTTCTCTGGGAAAACGACGGCCAGAAGGTCAACGACATCGCAAAGCGCCTCTACCTTGAAACCAACACCGTAACTCCGCTCCTCAAAAGGATGGAGGCCGAAGGTTTCGTGAAGCGCTCAAGGGGTGCCGAAGACGGTCGTCAGGTGATAGTGTCCCTTACCCCCAAAGGCCGAAAACTGGAGCAGGAGGCCGGCTGCGTCCCCTATAAAATGGGAGGAGCCGTTGCCTGCCGCTCAATTACGCAGGAAACGGCTCCGGGCCTTTTTGCAACTCTGGACGACCTCATCGGCCATCTGAGCAAGCTCTAAAGAGCGCTCATGGCTTCCCGGAGCTTTGCCTTGATTTCCTCAAGGTTCATGCGCGGGGCGTTGTCGGAGTTATATTCCTCAACAGGAGCGTCGGTGTGGTCTTTCACCGCCGGAATCCGGAAGAAGCCGCCCATGTCCTGAGCCTTTACGCCCTCCTCCTTTGTGAGGAGGGTTTCGTATAATTTCTCGCCGGGGCGTGCGCCAATGACCGTGACGCCGCTTCCGCCTTCAAGTTCGCAGAGCCCCTGCGCCTGAAGGCCGATGGTACATGCCGGAGACTTCTGAACCAGGATGTCTCCGGTTTTTCCGTTCTCAAAGGCGTAGATCACAAGGTCTATGGCTTCCTCAATTGTCATGATGAAGCGGGTCATGTCCGGATTGGTCACGGAAACCGGTTTTCCTTCGGCCACCTGGCGCTTCCAAAGAGGCACAACGGAGCCCTGGGAGCACAGTACGTTCCCAAAGCGGGTGCACATGATGCGCGTGCCTTTTCCAGAAAGCGAAACGGCAATTTTTTCGCCTATTGCCTTGGTGTTTCCCATTACGTTCACGGGGTACGCGGCCTTGTCCGTAGACAGGTAGACGGCGGCCTCAACTCCGGCCGCCACGGCCTCCTCAAAGAGGACGGTTGTGCCAAGAATATTGGTTTCCACGGCCCCTACGGGGTCTTTTTCGCAGCCGGGAATATCCTTCATGGCCGCGGCGTGGAAGAGGTAATGCGCCCCTTTTACGGCCTCCCGGCAAAGTTCCCGGGAAGTGATGCTTCCGGCAAAGAAGCGGAGCCTTGAATCCCCGTGATAGAGGTCCCTCAGGCGGGCCTGCTTGCAGGCGTCGCGGGAAAGGATCCTTACCTCCGAGGCGCCCTCGGAGAGCATTCGTTTAAGTGCGGCCGACCCGAAACTTCCGGTTCCGCCGGTGATAAGTACTGT
Organism: Bacteroidales bacterium UBA4230; assembly: GCA_002395605.1. Taxonomy (GTDB): domain Bacteria; phylum Bacteroidota; class Bacteroidia; order Bacteroidales; family UBA932; genus Cryptobacteroides. Next base: position 16,536 of record DGXO01000077.1, on the reverse strand, counting down.
TTTTCCTTTAAAAATAGACACGGTGTCAGTATTCGAATTTGTTGAACCAATATGCCCTGTATGATATTCCCTCGCGGCCGATTACCCTTAAGATGTTGCCCTGCAGGTCCGTGAACACGACTTTGCGGGAATCGGTGCTGCTGAGCATCATTATTCCCTCGTCCTCAAGGAACTGGGCGTTGCTGCGGTCGCGGGAACTGTATTCCTCCGGAAGGGAGATGTTCAACTCATACACGGCAGTTTTTGCCACGGGATCCACGCGGAAAATGACAGCGCTTGAACGCTTGATGTCACGCCCGTTGGAATAGCACAGGATACGGTCCGGGGCCAGCGGAGTGGCGGCATGGAGGCCTCCCGTGGGGAACTCTCCGTCCAGGGTTACATCTCCGTTTACGCCCACCCTGTATACTACGTCCCCGGTTTTCCCGTCAATCTTCCAGAGCTCGCTGAGCGCATTGAAAGTCATGTAGTAGTCTCCTTCGGAATCCAGTGCCACGGAATTGGCATGTACAAGGTCCGTAAGGCGTTTTTCGGCCTTGAGATACGGGGCAGAAAGATCTCCAAGCGCGGCAAAGCAGTCCCACTGCCGAATGACTTCGCGCTCCGGGCTCATTACGGTAAATCCGTCGCCCCATACCGTCCCTATGGGATAGTCTTTCAGTACGTTGTTCACAAACATGAGGTTGCCGTCGGCAAGAATCTTCACCTCATGGTGAGGATACTCTATGTTGCCTTTTCCGGACGTCCAGTAGAGGATGCGGTTGCCGTCAAGGTCCGTGACTACGGTATGCGCGCACAGTCTCTGGATGTCCTGGTCCTGAAAGCCTGTGAGGACGGCGATGCGGTTTGCCTGGGGGTTGCACCAGCCCACGCGGATTTCTTCCCCGAAGGCTTCGTACCAGACAACCTTTCCGTCTATGTCACAGAATGTCACGTATCCGGACGGAGAGGCCTCCCACTGCATCAGGTAGCCGTCCAGGCCGGTATTTCCGTCTTTCTCTACAGTATAAGCAGGGCAGTCGGCGGGAAGGGAGCCTGTCCTGAAGGTCATGGGCTTTGATTCGGCCGCGGCGTTCCCTTCCGGGACCACCACAAACTCATATTCCGTATTGGGATACAGGAATTTGAGCACCACGCTTTCCTTGCCGCCATCAGTGTGGCGGAAGGCCGTTTTCTGCGCTGCGGTGCGGCCTTTGGCGGTTTCCCAGTACAGGACGCTCCAGTTGCACGGCGTGGTGAAATCTACACTGACGGTAAAGCGGAGGGCGTTTTCCGTCGGGGCTATGCTTACAGATGCGGCGAAGTCCGCGAACCCTTCCGGGCTCACGGACCTGCCGCACGAAGCGAGGGCAATAAACGCTGTTAGCGCAAGTGTTTTAATTCTCATAAATTACCTGTACGGACTTCACCCAGAAGCAGTTGACTTCGTCGTTGGTGGTCTTCCACTTGATTTCCAGAAGGCCTCCAACAGGGTCCGGAGCGGAGAATGTGTAAGGCGTCATTTCGTTCACAAGGGGATAGGTTGTGCCAATCTTGGCGCCTCCAATGTAAACTTCAAGTTCGGCGGCACTCTTGTCTTCTCCTTCCTCGGGAGCGAAGCGGGCTGTGCTCACGGTTACGGAAGAAATCTTCTTGTCCGTGAAGCTTTCGGTCCACATGCGGGCGCTCTTGGCGCTTTCGGCAGCCGCGTTTACTCCCCAGGCGCGGCCAATCATAAGTCCGGCGTTGGGATTCATGTAGAAGAAAGGCATTGCGGCTTCTACCTCCACATACCAGGTTGTGCCCTGGTCTTCCATGGGCCTCACTTCTTCGGCACCTTCATCGGTTACGCCGAAGTCTCCGTTCTTGAAGCTGTGCACATAGGTTTCCTTGCCCTTGGGCTGGAGGAAGATGCCAAGCACTGAAGGGCCTTCTTCGCCCTGGTAAGGATATTCAAGAACCATTTCGGATTCGCTGACGCTTACAACGGAATACTTTCCGCCGATGCCGCTATCGTCGGCAATCATGAGCGGGAAGGCGTTTCCGCCAAACTGCACGTAAGTCACGTCACCTTCCTTTACTATCTCCCAGCTTTCATTTCCGGTCATCTCCACTTTCTGGGCCTCGTAGGTGGTGTTGTTGTAGGTGTCGGAGGCCTCTCCAAGGTCCATCACAACGCTGCCGTCGCTCTTGAAGGTGATGAAGTCTCCAACAACGGAGGCGGGGTTCTCTAATCCGCGCTCGATGTTTACCCAAGGATATATGCCGGGAGTGCCGTCAGCACCGCGGGAACCGTACTTGAGCAGCAGCCAGGTGCCAAGGAAAGCCTTTTCATCGGCGGTCATTGCGCGGGTGAGGTTCGGAAGCTCATAAACGCCGCCGGCGACAAGAGTGGTGGCGTCGGCCGAAACTTCCATCTCGTCATTGCCTACGGTGTAGGTGAGGGTGAGTTTTCCAACCTTTCCGGGGATTGCGTTCACGTAGTATGTGGCGCCGGCCTTGAAAGTGCCCTCAAAGGCCGAAACCTTGATTTCCGATGACGTTGTGCCTGCGCTGAGGACGGGTTTTCCGCCGCAGTCGATGCTCACGGTGCCGGAAAGGGCGCCTTCGGCAGTCTTGATTTTCACGGAATTTACACCCACGGCATCCTCGTCAAGTGTGAAGCTCAGAACGGCCGAAACAGGGCTGAAGGCAAGGTTGTCGCCGTCGCTCTTAGCGGCCGAAAGCACCTGGATGTCGGCGCCGCCGGCGCTTGCAGTCTGCTCGGTGGCAATCTTGGTCTGGACAATGCTGCCGCTCAGGGTTGCCGAAGCGTCATAGGGGAAAATGGCGTAGTAGGTGTCGGCTGCCACAGCGCTGCCAAGGAGTTCGGCGGTGGCGCCGCTGCCCTGTGCGCGGAACATCTTGTTGCCGGCGCCGTCAAAGACGCTCACCTTGTCGGCCTTGGTCCATGAGAGGGTAAGTCCGTTCTCAACGGTAACCTTGGTAAGGGTGGGCAGGGTGGCCTGGAAGGTCTTTTCGCCTGAAGTGGCGGGGGTGTTGTCATTTCCGCCGCTGTTTTCCTGTTTCTGGCATGCTGCGGCAAGGGTGAGGGCTGCGGCAAGCCAAAGTAATGTGCGTTTCATCTGTGAGTTATTGGTTAATGGTTTATTGCTCGGGTGTTTCTACGGTGACCCAGTCAAACTTGGCCGTGTGGTCCCTGGTGGGCATGTGGTCTCCAAGGAAGGTAAGGTTCTCTACGCTGCAGGCAACCAGGAAGTTGGAATACTTGTCCGGGCCGAAGTTCAGCGGAAGCGTTTTCACGGTTTCCCCGTCTATCACCCAGGTTGCCTTGTAGTAGTTGTTGGAGTCTACATCCATCTTTATTGCACATTCATGCCAGCCGGGCTTGATGGGCACATAGGTGGAGTTATGGGGGTTCTGCTGGTTGGTAAGGCAGGCCACAAGCTCGTCTTCGGCCGCACCACAACTTTCACGTGCATAGGCCTTTCCATAGCCAATCTCAAAGTCAAGCTCGTGTTCGTCGTTCTGGTAAATGAACGCTCCTACGCTAACCTGGGCCTGTTTTTCAATCTCAGGAACATACAGCCTCCAGGTGTATACGCCCTCTCCAAAACGGGAGTTGCTCTGGAGCTTGTTGCGGTCCATGGTATTGCCCTTGGTGGTAATTGAGAGCATGCCGCCGCTGACCGAGAAGCATGGCGCACCTTGTTCCGGGTTGTGCGTGTAATAGTACCAGCCGTCAATGGAGTCAAAATCCCAGCGGGTTACCTTGGGCCCGGGCGTGGGCGGAGTAACCGGTGTTACAGGGTCGTCATCCACTACGTCCGGCCCGGTAAACGGCTCCCATGTCCTGGCATCTTTCAATGAGGGGTTAAGGGTAACCTCGCGGTAAGGGACGGGCATGTAGCGGCGGATGTCGTCGTCGGTGAGGGTTGCAACATCCGGGTATGCAGCCCATGCCGGATCATAGTAGCCGGCTTCCTGGCCTTCGTTGGAGGCCTTGTAGGCATAACGCTGCTTTATGGTATTGATGTACTTTGTCATGCGGTCTTTCCAGAGGCCCATCCTTATGAGGTCCGGGCGGCGCAGGCACTCCATGTTAAGCTCAAACAGGCGTTCGTCGCAGATTGCGCTGCGGAGCTTTTCCCGTGTGCCGTAATTGGCCAGTTTGAGCCCGTGGGCGCTGTCCTGGAAGGCGCGGTCGCGCACCCTGTTTATGAGGTCTATGGCCTCCTGGGTGGGGCCGTTAAGTTCGTTTAGGATTTCGGCCTTGCAAAGGATCATGTCCGAAAGGCGCATGAGAGGGAGGTTGTTGGGGGTGTCGTAGATGTACTTCCAGGTGTTGAGGAACTTGTACTTCTGGGTGTATGTTTCGGCAAGCTCGTTCATGAGCACGTAGGTTTTGCCGTTAACAGTGTGGTTCTTGTTCACCGCGCCGGTTTCGGCAATGTTGGAAGGGGCCCTGTAATAGGTTTCGTCCGGGGAGTAAACGTCCTCATACTCAGTTACCTGCAGTACGGTAAGACGCTGGTCTGCGGGGTCAAACTTCCAGGTCATTTCCAGAGGCTGGTACATGTTGCCCCAGCCCATGTCGTAGTTCCATCCGGTAAACTGGAGGCCGAGGTCCCAAGAGCCTGAAGGGAGGTCGTTGCCGCTGGCCCTGATTGCAAAGATTAGCTCGTTGTTGTAGATGCCGGCCTCGGTGGTGGGGTCGAAGACGTCCCAGACGGTGGGCTGCAGGGAATACACGCTGCCTTCCAGGGCAAGCACCTTGTTAACCTCGTTGAGGGCGTCTTTCCAAAGGCCGGAAGCATCCTCGCCATTTTGGCGTGCGCGGCCTGCCTGACGCATGTAGAGGCGCGCCAGATACCCGTGGGCGGCGCCGTAGGTGGGACGTCCTGCGTCCTTGTTTGAGGCATAGGACCGGGGAAGGTAGTCGCAGGCGTTGAAAAGGTCGTTCTCAATGACGGTCTCTATCTTTGCAAGGGGCGCATAGGGCTCCCTTGCGGTAGGGTCTATTTTGCTGGAGGTGACAAGCGGCACCTGGAAGAATACGTCCGTGAGGTTGTAGTAGGCAAACGCCCTCATGAAATAGGCCTCTCCAAGGAGCTGCTCCTTTGTTACGCCGCCGGCAAACAGGTTGTCGGCCATTTCCGGCACCTGGTCTATCACGATGTTGGCGCGGGTGACAATCTCAAAAAAGCCATTCCAGGCCACCAGGATACGGTTGTCGTTGTAAATGGCAACGTCGTTCATGGACTCGAAGTAACTGTCTCTTTTGTATCCGCCGTCCGTAGAGATGTCGTTGATGTAGAACATTGGCTCCCTGTAGGTGAGGTGGAGGGAGGAGTAGAGGCTGTTCACCGCCGCCTGGGCATTTTCGGCGGTGGTAAAGGCGTTTTCATCCGTAAGGTTGGAGTACACAACCTCCTTGAGCTGTTTCTCACATGAAACGGAGGCGAGGAGCACAAGAGAAATGTATATGAGTTTTTTCATGGCTGCTTTCTTTTAGAAGGTTACTTTCACACCTACGTTAACTTGCCTGTAAGCCGGATAGGTGTTGAAATCCAGGCCCTGCGTGACGGCGCTGGCGCCGTTGGTGGAAACTTCAGGGTCAAAGCCGCTGTACTTTGTAAGGGTAAGGAGGCGGTTTGCGCCCACAAACACGCGAGCGCCCTTTATGAAGGTCACGCCCCAGTCTTTGAGCGGAAGGGTGTAACCCACTTCAATATTACTGAGGCGCAGGTAGCTGGCGTCCTCCACGTAGTAGGAGTTGACAAATGAACCGTACTGGGGACCGCCCTCACGCTGCCATGTTCCGGCAATTATCCTTGTAGAGGGGTTGGTCTTGGTCCATCTGTCGGCGCATTCCTTGAGGCGGTTGTTGTCCTGCAGCAGGACGCGGGAAATGTTTAGCATGGAGCCGCCAATTGCGGCGTCGAAGAAGATTGTGAAGTCAAAGTTCTTCCAGCGGAGGGTGTTTCCCCATCCAAGCACAAAGTCGGGCTCTCCGTGTCCAAGGGAGTGGCGGTCTTCGTCTGTGATGACTCCGTCCTTGTTGAGGTCCACGAATTTAGGCTCGCCTTCCGTGGACTTGGGCTGGGGGGCGTAAGTTTCTCCGGTCTGGATAATTCCGTCCCACTCATAGCCGAAGATTGTGGAGAGGGGCTCCCCTTCCTTCACCATGGCGTACTGAACGAGGTCGTAGCTGCCGTGAGGGCGCACCGTATAATAGGTAGGGGTCTCTATTGAAATCACGGTATTTCGGTTGTGGGCCATGTTGAGGGTGGTCTGCCAGGAGAAGTCACGGGTGTCAAACACGTGGTATTTTGCAAACAGCTCAACGCCGCGGTTGCGGATGGCGCCGTTGTTGCCCTTCTGGGTCTGGAGGCCCACCGTGCTCATGGAAATGTTGACATCCGAGAGGAGGTCCGTTGTAACCTTGTCGTACCAGTCGAAGTTGATTTCCAGTTTGCCCTCAAGCAGGGCGGCATCCAGGCCGAAGTCCAGCTGGGAGGTGGTTTCCCAGTGCAGCAGGGCGTTTCCGGCGTTGTTGGGGTGCATGCCCTTCACAATGCTGTTGCCGCCAAGGTAGATGTCCTGGAAGGCGTATGTGCGCAGGGACTTGTATGTGCCGATTCCGTCGTTACCGGTGCGGCCGTAACTGGCGCGCAGCTTGATGGAGTTGAAAAGGGGCTTTGTGAACTCCATGAAGGGTTCGTCGCCAATCTGCCATGCAAAGGAACCGGCGGGGAAAACGCCCCATTTGCTGCCTTCGCCGAAGTTGGAGGCGCCGTCAAAACGCACGCTGGCGTTGAAGATGTACTTGTCAAGGAGCACATATTCGGCCCTGCCGAAGAAGGAGATGTTGGTCTTTTCCGTCTTTGCCGTGGCAATCCATTCCTTGACATTGGCGGCTCCCATATTGTTATATGAGAAAACGTCCGTCGTGAAGTCGTGTGCCCCCATTCCGGAATAGTTGTACACGTTGTTTATCCAGCTGGCACCGCCTATCACCTTTACGTCGTGGGCCGTGCCGAACTTCTTGTGGAAGGTGAGGATGCCCTCAAGCTGCTGGTAGTGAACGTCTTCCTGCTCTACGCTTGCCTGTCCGTTGTAGGAGGCCCCCACGGAGGTGTTGCGGTCGAAGTAACTCTGGTACTTGTCGTTTTCACGGCTTGTGGAGTACTGCACGCGGGCCTTCAGGAAGGGGAAGGGGTCTACTTCGGCATACAGCGTAACGTAGTTGTTGTTTACGTTTATGTTGTAGTCCTGGTACATGGTTTCATAGTAAACCTTTTCCACGCGGGCGTCACGGCCGAACACGTCCTTGCCCTCAATTGTGTTGAGTGGATTCGCAAGGAACATCCAGTAAATGACGTTGGAGGTGGAGCTTGCCGTACCGGTGCTGAAGTAGGTGCGCTTTGTGGCGGCCAGATAGGCGTTTATGCCCATTCTGAGCCAGCTTGTGGGGGTGAAATCCGCGTTGATACGGGCGCTGGTGCGGCCGAAGTCGGAGTTCATCACAAGACCTTTGTCAGTGGTGTTCACAAAGCTTGCGGCGGCCCTTACCTTGTCGTTGCCGCCCTGAACGTTCACGGCGTGGGTCTGTGTAAGGGCGGTACGGGTCATCTGCTTGATCCAGTCCGTGCCCGCGCCCTTGAAGGCCTGTTGTTCCTCTGTATACGGAGGATCACCGGCGCTGCCGTTTTGCCGCCATACATCCATGTCGAAGTTGATTTTGTCTTCGGCATTCATAAGTTTCCAGGGATTCCTCAGGATCTTTGCCGAAAGATTATAGGAATAATCCACGGAGAAGCGCCCTGCGGCACCATGCTTTGTGGTGATGAGGATGACTCCGTTGGCGCCGCGCGCTCCGTAAATTGCCGTTGCGGCGGCGTCCTTGAGAATTTCAATGCTCTCTATGTCCTCCGGGCTCACCTGGTTGCCAACGTTGCTCTGGATTCCGTCCACTACATATAGAGGGTCATTGCTGGCCGAAATTGAGGATGAACCGCGCACGCGGATGTTGATGCCGCCGCCGGGCTCGAAGGAAGTCTGCCTCACTGCAACACCCGCTGCACGGCCTCTCAGGAGGTCTGCGGTGTTGGTGATGACGCCGGCCTTCACTTCGTCGGCCTTGATGGAGGAGACGCTTCCTGCAAGGTCACGCTTACGGGTTACGCCGTAACCTACCACCACCACGTCCTCCAGGATTTCGGCGTCCGTCTGCATGTGTACCGCCACGGAAGGGCCGGTGACGGTAACGGTTTCCGTCACCATGCCAAGGCAGGAAACCTCAAGGGTCTGGCCCTTGGATGCCTTGATCTCAAAAAGTCCGTTGTTGTCGGAGGTTACACCTGTGGTTGTACCCTGAATAAGGATGAAAGCTCCGGCCACGGGAGCGCCGTTTTCGTCCTGGACAACACCTTTTACGGTTTGCTGGGCGTATGCCGAAAAAGACACCGCCACCGCAGCAAAAAACAGAGTCAGTTTGTAAATTATACTGTGCATAAAGCAGGCTTGGTTATCGTCTTTTACAAAGATGCACAATAATTGCCAAAATTGGAGACAAATTCTGCCGAAAAAACTCACATATCGTCCAAATATCAATGCACGGGGTACTCGCCGTACACGTTTTGGGGTAAAAATGAGCACGCTCAGTACCATTTGGTACTGAGCGTGCACGTTTTCTAATGTTTTTGTTACCGGTGAGTACCGGAACTACAGGTTTTCGGCCTCTTCTACGGCTTTGAAGTAGCGGTAGCTGGAAACCTTTACCTCGGAGATGGAACTATCGTCGCAGACGATGGTTCCGGCGGGGTGGTTTTGCAGGCCGCTGAGGGTGCAGTAGTGGCTCATAGGGCCTTCTACGGCGTCCTTGATGGCGCGTGCCTTCTTGGGGCCGAAAGCCAGGATCACAACCTCCTTGGAGCTGAGCACGGTGGCTACGCCAACGGTGAGGGCCTGCTTGGGAACCTTGTTGAAGTCTCCGTCGAAGAAGCGTGCGTTTACCTCGCGGGTGTCCTGGGTGAGGGTTACCACGCGGGTGCGGCTGGAAAGAGAGGAGAAGGGCTCGTTGAAGGCAATGTGGCCGTCTTCGCCAACGCCTCCCAGGAAGAGGTCGAAGCCGCCTGCGTCCACAATGGCTTTCTCATAGGCAGCGCATTCGGCCTCAATGTCCTTGGCGTTGCCGTTGAGGATGTGGATATTTTCCGGTTTCTCGTCAATGTGGTCGAAGAGATACTTGTGCATGAAGCTGTGGTAGCTCTCGGGGTGCTCTACGGGGAGTCCCACGTATTCGTCCATATTGAAGGAGATAACGTTCTTGAAGCTGAGCTCACCGGCTTTTACCATGCGGATGAGTTCTGCGTAAGTCTCAATAGGGGTGGAGCCTGTGCAAAGGCCAATTACGAAGGGCTTGTCGGAGACAGCGGCCTTTTCCTTGATGCGACGGGCAATGTAGTGAGCTGCCCACAAAGAACCCTCGGCGGAGTTCTGTCTGATAATAACTTTCATACTTTTAGAGTTTTAAGTAAAAAAATATACCGGAATCCCATACAACGGCGGCAGGAATTCCGGAATGCAAAGTTATTAAATTTTTGAATACATTAGCACAATTTCAGGAAAACTTCAATGGCCTGGTATTCAGCCATTCCAAGCTTGTCGTAAAGCATGGCGGTGTTCTGGGTGCGTTCTTCGGCCCTCTGCCAGAATTCGCGGGGGTCTTCTCCGGGGAACGGGACGATGTCCTTCTGGGAAAGGTGGCGGAAGATGGCGTGACGCTTCTTCACAACTTCATCCGGGCTTAGCGGAACGGCCATGTCCACGCGGCCAAGCTCCCACTCCATCCATGCACCGCGGTACAGCCAGATGTGTGTTTCGGAGAGCCACTGGTTGCCTTCGGCCTTGAGCTGCTCCACCGCTTCCAGGGCAGCCTCTGTGCACACACGGTGGGTTCCGTGAGGGTCTGCGAGGTCTCCAGCCATGAAGATCATGTGAGGCTTGAGGTCACTGATGAGCTTCTTGATGATGTCGACATCGGCCTGGGAACGGGGGTTCTTCTTGATGCCGCCGCTCTCGTAGAACGGGAGGTTGAGGAAGTGGACGTTTGTATTGTCATTCAGGCCGAAGGAGCGCACTGCTCCGCGGGCTTCGGAGCGCCTGATGGCGCCCTTCATCTCAAGGAGGGCGCGGGGCTCGGGCTCACCGGGAACCTTGCTGTCCACGATGGCCTTGACCTCTGCGAACTTGTCGGCAAAACCAAGCTGGAAGGCGCAGTCCATGTGCTGGAGCACGACGTCGTCGTGGACGGCCACGTTGCCGGAAGTTTCGTAGGCAACATGAACATTGTGGCCCTGGGACACCAGACGGATGAAGGTGCCGCCCATGGAAATGACGTCGTCGTCCGGGTGGGGGCTGAAGATGAGCACGGTCTTGGGGAACGGCTTTGCGCTCACGGGACGGGTGGTGTCGTCTGCGTTGGGCTTTCCGCCGGGCCAGCCGGTGATGGTATGCTGGAGGTCGTTGAAGACGTCTATGTTAATCTTGTCAAACGGACCGAACTTCTGGAGGAGTTCGTCCAGGTTGTTGTTGAGGTAGTCCTTTTCCGTGAGCTTGAGGATGGGCTTTCCGGTTACCTCGCAGAGCCATACCACGGCCTTGCGGATAAACTTGGGAGTCCAGTCGCATGGACCTACCAGCCAAGGGGCCACGCTACGGGTGAGGAGGCTGCCGGCGGTTTCGTCCACGTACAGGGAAATGTGGTCGTGGGCCTGCAGCAGGGATGCCGGGCAGTCCGTGGTCATGTTGCCTTCGGCAATGGCTTTCACCACATTGGCCTTGTCTTCGCCCCAGGCCATGAGGATAATCTTCTTGGCGCTTAGCATTGTGCCGATACCCAGGGTAATAGCTTTGTCCGGGGTGGCCGATATGTCGTGGTTGAAGTTCTTGGCCTGACGCTTGCGGGAGTTGTAGGAAAGGCGTACCGTGCGGGTGCGTGTCTTGATGTTGGAGCCGGCCTCGTTGAAACCAACTTGACCCTGCTCACCTACACCTATTACCAGAAGGTCCAGATTGCGGGCTATGTTGTCAAACGCCATGCAATACTCGCTGAGCTTGTCTTCAGGGACAGTTCCGTCCGGGATGTGGATGTTTTCCTTGAGGATGTCCACCTTGTCCAGAAGAGCTTCATGGATGGAGTGGTTGCGGCTCTGGAGCTCATCGGAGGAAGTGGGATAGTATTCGTCTATTGTAACTACCTCTACGTTCTTGAAGGAGATTTTACCGGCCTCATAGCGGCGTGTAAGCTCATTGTAAAGCGAAGTGGGGGTGGCGCCGGTTGTAAGACCCAGCCTGAAAAGGCCGTCCTTGTGGTTTTTGATGGCATCTTCTATGATGTCTGCAACGGCATAGGATGCCGGACGTGAATCCTGATATACCTTGGTCCAGATTTTCTCATAGGTGTGCAGGATTCCTGCCGGGAGGTTTTTCTCAATGAGACCGCCCTCATAAGGTAAAGTGAAATGTTTACTCATATATATTGAATAGTTTATACTCTTCTTTATTTCACCTCTCTCTAACTACCTTATTGGAATCACAAAGATACCGATAATTTTAATAAATCGCAATTTTTCACGTCCCGGTACTCGCCGGTTACAAAAACAGCAGAAAACGTGGGGCCGACTAAAAAGATTCTTCACTTCGTTCAGAATGACAGTCTCATGTCATTCTGAGGCAGGTGAACCTGCCGAAGAATCTACTTTTTAGTCGGCCCCTCATTTTTGCCCCCAAACGTGTATGGCGAGTACCGTTACGCCTGAAGGGTGGCGATGAATTCCTCCATGCCCTTGGTGGCAACGGCGCGGATGTGGGTGATGCGTTTGTCGTACACCGGAACGTCCGCGGGGTCTATGATGTAGATAGGAGCTCCGGGAGGGGCGTAGCGGTACAGCCCGGCGGCGGGATACACCTGCAGGGAGGTGCCCACAATGAGGAGGATATCGGCCCTGGAGACCATGTCGATGGCCTTTTCAATTGCGGGGACGGACTCCCCGAAGAACACGATGTGCGGCCTCAGCTGCTTGCCGTTGGGGGCAAGGTCTCCCAGTTTCACCTCCGAGTACCCGATGTCTATGACTTCGTCTTCCTGGAATGTTTTGTCGTAGAGGCCCCATTCCGGCCGAACCTTGGTGAGTTCTCCGTGAAGATGGAGGACGCGCGTGGAGCCGGCCCTTTCGTGGAGGTTGTCCACGTTCTGGGTAATCACATCTACGTCGTAATCCTTCTCCAGCCCGGCAATGGCAAGGTGGGCGGCATTGGGCTTTGCGTCCTTGAGCTGGGCGCGGCGGGCGTTGTAGAAATCCAGCACAAGGCCGGGATTCCGGAGCCAGCCGTCGTGAGAGGCAACCTCCTGGACATCATACTGTTCCCAAAGGCCGCCGGTGTCACGGAAGGTGGCAAAACCGCTTTCGGCACTTACTCCGGCGCCGGTTAAAACTACAATACGCTTTTTCATTATTTCAGTATCTTTTCAATGCGTTCAAGCTTGCCGTCTACAGGTGCGGGCTTCACGCCAAGAAGCTTGCACAGCATGGGGTAGAGGTCCGTGTTGTGGAAGGCGCTCTGCTCCCCTTCTGTAAACGGAGCCTCATAGCCCTCCTTGAAGTCCGGGCCCACTGCGCGGAAGGCCACCATCATGTCCGTTTCCCTGGGGTCAAAACCGTGGGTGCCCTGGTTGCGGGAAGGGGCAAAGTTGAACTGCCATCCAAGGTCCGGGCTCACAATTATGTCTCCCAGCCTGTTGGATGTGCCGTAGTTAAGGTATTCCGGAACCTCACCGTGCTTCCAGACATGGAGGTGAGGGATGTCCTTGAGCCTGTTGTAGAGGCTGTCGGCATAGCCGGGCTTAGCCCAGATGCTTGTGGGAAGAGCCCCCACAACCCTCTCTGTCCATTCCTCCGGCATAACATCCCACCATCCGATGAAGCGGTCCGGGGAAATCTGGGTCATGCCGTGGTCTCCGGTCAGGATGAAGTTTATGCGGTCTCCGTGGGGAAGGGCCTTGAGCCGAAGGTAAAGCGAATGCATGAGGCTGTCCATTTGCTCTGCCATCTCCTTGGTTTCAGGTGAGAAGGGGCCGTAGACATGGCCCTGGTGGTCGGGCTCGTCAAAATAACCCATCACCAGCTGCGGACGCTCGGATTCCGGCAGGCTCATGAGCCGCACAATTTCGTCGCAGCGTTGGCTGAAGGTCCAGTGGGGCTTGGCGTCCCAGTGCCTGTAATATGTAGGGTACTGTCCCTTGATTGCGATGTCCGAGCCCACCCAGTACACCACGCCGCACTTCACGCCCTGCTTCTGGGCCGTTACCCAAATGGGCTCTCCAAGGTAGTAGCGGGGGTCAAAACGGGCTTCGGCATCCTTTATGGCATAACCGTGATTGGTGTCAGGGTTCCAGAACGTGTTGTTCACAAGACCGTGGTGGTCCGGCACCAGGCCCGTAGCCATTGTGTAGTGGTTGGGGAAGGTGCTGGAGGGGAACGACGGCTCCATCCTGGCCTTTACGCCCACCGTTGCCAGAGAGTCGAAAAACGGCATCTCATAGTAGTCCGGATAGTCCCAGCGGCTTCCGTCAAGGGATATGATAACAGTGTAATTCTTGGGTTTGCAGGCCGAAAACAGAGCCACGGCCGCAAGAAGGCTTAATACAAGAGTTTTACGCATCTTCTATTCTTTTTATCCGTGCAAATTTAACCATTCTTTTTGACTTTTCCTCCCCACCCCCTTTATTGTTCTCCCCTTGTGGTGCAGGCTAAGTGCTTGCGCCACAGCTATTTACAAAAAATTCTACCAGAAAAAGTTCTGGTAGAAATTCTCGTAACAAATTGGAAACGAGGCACTTGGCCTCCACTAACTTACTTCTTGTCGCAGGCAATTCCTTTCCAAGCGAGGGCTGCAAGAGCACCGCCCACAAGAGGTGCGCAGATGAATACCCAAACATCCTTGAGAGCCTGGCCGCCGGCGAAGATTGCAGGGCCGATAGAGCGGGCGGGGTTCACGGAAGTTCCGGTGAGGTTGATGCACACAAGGTGGATGAGGATGAGGCTGAGGCCGATTGCAAGACCTGCGAAGTTGCCTGCACCGGTCTTGGAGTCAGTTGTTCCAAGCACAACCACCACAAACAGGAAGGTGGCGATAACCTCCACAAGGCAAGCACCCCATACGCCGCCGGCATTTGCAACGCCGTTGGAACCAAGGGCTCCGGTAAGATCCTGAGCTGCAACGGTATTGGCAACAAGCAGGAGCACAGCACCGGCAAGGATACCGCCGATGAGCTGGCCGCACCAGTAACCGCAGGCGTCTTTCCAGGTCATTCGGCCAGAAAGGGCAACGCCAAGGGTGATGGCGGGATTGATGTGGCAACCGCTGATGCCGCCGATGGTGTAGGCCATGGCAACAACTGCAAGACCAAAGGCGATGGCGGTTCCGACTACTCCGGCGGGAGTGGTGCAACCAAGGAACATGGCAGTGCCGCATCCCAGGAAAGTGAGCACGAATGTGCCCAGACATTCAGCAATGTACTTTTTCATTTTACTATAAGGTTTAGTGTTTTGCTTCTCAAATTTACAAAAAAACTCCTACCCTTCAAGCGTTTTTGCAATTTTTTCTATGTTGAGGCTTCTGGCCGAAGCATCTATGATGTCCTTGTAGATGCCACCTTTCTTGTAAACGTCGTCCGGGTCTCCGTGCTGCTCAACCCGTCCTTTCTGAAGGGCGTAAATAACGTCAGAATCAATTATTTGCGAGATGCTGTGGGAAATGATTATAACTGTTCGACCCTTCTTGATGGCGTCTATGCTGTTCTTGATCTGCTCGGTTGCAACGGCGTCAAGGGAGGCCGTGGGCTCGTCAAGGAAAATGATGGGCGGGTTCTTGAGGAACATCCTGGCAATGGCAATTCGCTGCTGCTGGCCGCCGGAGAGGTCCGACGCCTTCCCCTGGAACTGCTTGGGCAGCGCCATTATCTGGTCGTAGATGTAGGACTTCTTTGCGGCGTCCACAACCTCCTCAAACGTGGCGTCCGGCTTGCCGTAGCGGATGTTCTCCTCAATGGTGCCGTCAAAGATATGGTTTTTCTGGAGCACCAGGCCGATATTCTCCCTAAGGAACTGGGTGTCATACTTTTGGAGGTCCACCCCGTCCAGGGTGATGGAACCTTTCTGCGGCACGAAGAACTTGTCCAGGAGGTTCACGATGGTACTCTTTCCGGCCCCGGAGAGGCCCACCAGGGCGGTTATCTTGTCGGGCTCGATCACCATGTTCACCCCAAATAGCGCCTGCGTGCCGTTGGGGTAGGTGAAATCAACGTCCCGGAGCTCGAACCGGCCGGAAACTTTTGCGGGCCGATAATCCCCGCTGGGCTCAACGTCGGCCTCAGAGTTCAGGATGTCGAAGAAGCCTTCGGCATAGATGAGGGCGTCGTTGACGTCGTCGAAGATGCGCTGGAGCTGGGTTATGGGGGCAATCACGTTAGAGAAGAGCATCACGTGGTACATGATTTTACCGATGCTCATTCCGGGGTACTCTATGAGCACCAGATACGCGGTGAGGATAATCACAAGCACGGTTCCAACCTGCCTTACAAAGCTCTTGAGGCCGTTGTAGTAGAAGGCAACTTTGCGTGTTTTCATCTGGTTGGCGGTCACCTGGTTTTGGATGTCAAGCTGCTTTGCGGCCTCAATCTTCTCCCTGTTGAAGGACTTGATAACGTTGATGGAATCCACAATATTCTTGATTCCCTGGCTCTTGGTTTCAAGGTGGGAGCGCATTTCACGGCGCCAACCCTTGAGGCGGCGGGCCTGGCTTATGGTTATCCAGAAGTACACCGGCACAATTGCAAGGGCCACCAGGCCTACGTAAACGTTGGCGGCGAACATGAGGATAAGCGCAAGCGCCGCGCTGGTGAACAGGGGGAGGAGGTCTATGAAGAAGTTCTGCACCGTGCGGGAGAGGCTGCTCACGCCCTGGTCTATACGGGCTTGGACCTTGCCGGTGGCGTTTTCATCGGCATTGAAATAAGCCATGCGGAAGGTGAGCACCTTCTCAATCACCGCCTGGGAAAGGTCTCGGGACACGAAGATCCGCATGCGCTCCCCGTAGTAGTTCTGCGCAAAGGTGATGAGGGCGCTAAGCATCTCTTTACCAAGCAGTACGGCCGAAATGATGGTGAGGATCCTGGCCGCCTGGCTCCAAGAGAAATTAGTGCCGATAAGCGCGTTGATTGCGTCCACCGTACGGTCCAGCACAATGGCGTTCACCTGCTGCATCATGGACCCCACCAGCGTGAGGATGAGCGTCGCCAGCACCAGCAGCCTGTACGGCTTCACAAACGGCCGGATGTTCTTAAACAGTTGTAATAAGTTCATAATGAGTGCAAAGATACGCATTTTCCTCGTTTCCGGCCCTCCCAAGTGCAAAACCACCCCGTTTTTGCACCTGGCCTGGCGTTTTCGGCCTTCCCAAGTGCAAAACCACCCCGTTTTTGCACCTGGC
>DGXO01000015.1 GCA_002395605.1 Bacteroidales bacterium UBA4230 | reverse complement strand
TTCTGAATACTCAGGCAGTGTCATCAAATCCTACTACCGCCTTAACTAACCGTATTGCTTTCAGCAGCCGATAACCAAGTTCTTCAACAAGAGTTTGATATAAGTTAACAACCTCGTGCCATAAAAAGGCGCTCCCTTACAGGGGCGCCTTCGTCATGCCCGGCTACGACCAGGCATCTCGTGCGGAAAAGGCACAAGTAGCGTTTTCGTTAAGTAACTAATATTCAGTATGTTATGCATTTTACTCCCAGCAAAACCTCCTGGAGTAAAATGCACAAGTGATTTATAATCAAGGAATTGTGATTTACGGGGTCAATTGAGGGGAATTCAAACTTTTATTTGTAGATTTGTGAGTTGATTTTCCGGAAGCCCTGATGAAAAAAGCTTTCATACTGTGCATCTTTGCCGCGCTTGCATTTGGGTGCAGGCCGATGGACACCCCTGTCCCGCCCAAGGAGCAGCCCCAGGACAAAACCGATGATACGGACAAGCCCGATGACCCCGTGAAGCCGGATTCGCCGGATGTCACGGACCCCTTTGAAAGCGCCGCGGAAGCGGTCCTCAATATGGGCGCAGGCTGGAACCTTGGGAACACCTTGGATTCAAACAGCGGGGACATTAACAATATGTGGATAGAGGCCTGGACCGCCCGCACCCCCAAGGATTACGAGACCGCCTGGGGGCAGCCGGAAACCACCCGTGAACTCATCCATATGTTCAAGGAAGCAGGCTTTGGGGTAATCCGCGTGCCCGTAACCTGGTACCCCCATATGGGCACAATCACGCTCCACGACCAGAACAAATGGAATCCAGCCACCTGGACCGGCACCAGGGTGGACCCTCTGTGGATGGCCCGCGTGAAGGAAGTTGTGGACTACGTTATTGACGAAGGGATGTACTGCATCCTAAACGTCCACCACGACACAGGAGATGCCACCACGGCCTGGCTGAGGGCCTCCGAAGACGGTTTCAACGCAGCAAAGGCCCGATACGAGGTCCTCTGGCAGCAGATTGCCATTACATTCAAGGACTACGGGGAGAAACTCCTCTTTGAGTCGTACAACGAGATGCTGGACCAGTACGGCTCCTGGTGCTTTGCATCCCTGGCCGCTCCAGGAAACTATGACGCAAACGTGGCCCGGGGCGCCTACAACGCCATCTACAACTACGCCAGACTGTTCACGGAAACTGTCCGTGCAACCGGCGGCAACAACCTCTACAGGAACCTAGTGGTTAATACCTACGGCGCCTGCAGCGGCGACGGCACCTGGAGTCCACACCTCCAGGATCCCATAGCAAGCATCCAGATTCCCGAAGAACCCGGACATATTGCCATAGAGGTGCACAGTTACTGGGATGCCTCCAAATTTGACGCGCAGAAGGCCGATATAGACCGCCTCTTCACAAACCTTGACACCTATATTGTAAAACGCCTTGGGGTACCCGTAATCATAGGCGAATGGGGCGGCGGGACCAATGACGACAATGACGCCAACGTCACCTTTGCCGGATATTTCTCCGGAAAAGCCAGGGAGGAGGGAATTGCCACCTGCTGGTGGATGGGCCTTTCCGACGGCAGTGACCGCAGCACCCCTGCCTGGACAATGCCAAGGACCAAGGACGCCATCCTTCAACAATAAGGTTATAAAAAGTCTTTGCTTTTTTGGATATTAGAAGGAGAAGTATTCAAGTCTCTGCAGTGCCTGATAGGCAACGCTGTTTTGTCTTCACCAACAAAAATAATAAATAAGTCTGCGAATTACAAAGAGTTGCGGCTAATAGTACTCTATCTCCCTTTCTATGGTACTGGAGGATTCCTGGCCGGTCCAGCGGGCGATGATGTTTTCCTTGCGGGAGATCCAGTTACCGTACCTGTCGTAGGTGTAGTCTACGTAAGTATCTGTGTAGGTGGGCGTTTCTGAGTCATCGTACCATTCCTCGTTCTTCACTATGTCAAAGTGGTCGTCGTAGGTTTTGAGCATACGGCCGGGAGTGAGACTTATAGTGGAAGGCGTACCGCCAAGCACAAAGGTTTCCACGGCAAGGTAACGGGGGTTGTCCAGCATCTTGTAGGTGTGGACATCCCAGCCGGTGTCAAAATTATACGCGTTTTCCTCTTTGAACACAAAGTCCTTGTACATACCGTTGGGATAGTAGGTGATGTTCAGGACGTTGTAGCGTAGATTGTCGGTTTCCAGGGATTTGGGATAGCCTCCTTCGTACACCCAGGTATAGGAATAGCTTTCTTCGTATTCCTTTTCATCCGAGCCCATCATCAGGAGGTAGGTATGTTCCTCAACATTCAGGTTCCCGTCATCGCCAAAGGCGTATATAGACTCGCGGAAAGTTTTTCGGTCCGGCTGAACCATCACGTAGCGGATAAGCGAAAGATCCTTTATGATGCCGTCCAAGTAACCGACAACCGAAGGACCCGCAAAGAAAAAGTCCCCGGCAACATATTTTCCTTCATTATTGTACTCGAATTCATAATAATCGCCGCCGTCGGTATAATAAGAGTCATAGTAGACACGCTTTATGCATCGGCCCTTGCTGTCATAAGTATAACGCCACTCGTGTCCGCTCTCGGAATCTGTGGTGTTTACATAAGCCTGTTTCACAAGGCGTCCGGACTGGTCGTACTCATACTCATCATAAGTGGTGTAAGTGCCGATGTGCCACTTTTTCACCGGGCCGCGGAGGCCTTCCTTTTCACGGTCTGTGCGGTCCCAGAAGTTGACGTTGTACCATGCAGGATCTGAAAAATCCGGGGTTTCGTCTACTGGACCGGGATTGTTGTTATTGCCGTTATTGTTGTTGCCGTTTCCGTTATTCTGATTGCCGGAATTGCCATTGTTGTTATTGGGAGTAACTTCCGGGGCTGTGCACCCGGCAGCCAAAAGGGCCATTACGGCCAGGGCTCCGATGATTTTTTTCATATTAAGTTATTTTTCGGCAAAATACAAAAAACACCCAACCCGCCCCTGTCAAAACACATAAACAGGAGCGACATTTCTTTTTTTGATTTGTCAGTATCCGGCCCAGAGAGGGCCCAAAGGGGAATCAGTGATGTGTCTGCCGGTACTTCAGAGGGGTCTCTCCGTCGTGCAGCAGCTTGAAACGGGTACTGAAGTAGCGGGGAGACGAGTAGCCCACCTTTTCCGATATGTCAAGGATGGAGAAGGACGTGGTGCTCAGGAGTTCTTCGGCAAGTGCCATCCGCTTTTCCTCAATAACCTCTGCGACACCTTTGCCGAAGGACGCGTTCATTTTATAATATAAGGTGGCGCGGCTCATGGCCATGTGGTCGGCCAGCATGGCTACGCTGAGGCCCGGATCCGACAGATGCTGGTCTATGTAAGCCTCCAGTTTTGAAGTGAATGCCATGTCGCGCGCCCTAAGCTGCTCTTCCAGTGCCCTCAGGCGCCTTCGGCTCAAACGGTCTATGCCGAAAAACGCGAGGGTGAGGAACAACACCACATACACCACTACCATGGGGACCGAAAGGTACCAGGGCTGAAGAATGTTGATGCTGGAGATAGCTTGCGCGCGGCTCCAGGTACCGTCGGATTTAAGATAAGACACCCTGAGACGGTAATGGCCGGGTTTCAGGGCTGGAAGCGAAATGCTCTGGTCGAAAGACTCGAAAGTGGCATCGGAAGCCCCCGTAAGCGAATAACGGTAGAGCACCCTCTCAAAGGGATCCGCCCCCGAAAGGTTAATGGAAATATCCAGCGCCTGGTAATTGTAAGGCAGCTTTATGTAAGACTGGCCGGGGTCACGGAGTTCTACCGTGCCGTCCTCGGGCTCCCCGAAATAGCAGTCGGCACCAATCTCAATCAAACCGGCGTTTCCGCCAAGGTAAACGGAGCCATCCGGAGCACATGCTCCAGCCACAATCTCATTTGCCGGCACGCCGCGGTTCTCTCCAGTCACCTCAATCACTCCGTTCCGGCTGAGGAAGAGCGTATTGTCGGCCGAAATCCACAGGTTGTCGGCACCGTTGGACTCCAGGCGGCTGACACGGGAAAACAGCCCCGTCTCCACTTTTTGGACCTGCGAGCTACGGGGGTCAAAGGAGTATAGCCCGTAGTTTGTGCCGAACCAGATCATTCCGCCGTGATATACGGCCGTGTTGATGACACCAGTCTGCGCATCCACTCGATATATAAGGTTAAGCTCCATGGTGTCAAGGTCTATGGAGAAGATTCCCGGAGCAGAATAGGCGTAAACTATGTTCTTTCCGGCCTCCCCGATCACAAGGAGTTCAAGGCCTTCGCCCGCCGTAGTGTCCGTGAACTTCCGGAATTTTCGGGTGCCAATGTCGTAAAGATACGTGTTAACGGCCAAAAACAACATCCTGCCGTCCTGGAGCGTATATACCGACGGCGAATTGCTGTTGAAGCATTCGGCGGCATTCGTGGCCCTGTCCTGGATCACAAAAGGAGTTAAGGCGTGAGTATTTCTGTCCATCAGGAAATAGCCCCTGTTGTATGTTGCAAGGCAAAGCCTCCGGCTATCGTAGTCTGCGATGGCGGTAACTTTGAGGCCGTCTTCTCCGGCAAGCGGGCGCAGGCCGTCTTCGGCATTGTATTTCCAGATGCCACTGCCGTCCGTTCCAAGATATATGTTGCCATCTTCAGACGAAAGCACAAAAATGACCACGTTCTCGGCCTCGAACACTTTCCCGTTCAGGGACATGGCTTTGATTGGAGACATCTTGAGCCCCACAAGACCGGAGCGCACGCTGCCAACCCATACATTGCCGTGGAGGTCGTGGTAGAGAGTTGTGACAGAAAGGGGAATATTTGCCCCGGACTGGTCTATCTGGCGGTCAAGAGGCTCCAGACGGTGGGTCTCCAGGTCCATTATGGAGATGCTGTCGCCGTCGAATCCCATCCAAAGAGTGCCGTCAAACACCATGAGCGCCAGAAGCGGTGTAACCGGAAGCCCTCCCTGGCCGCGCTGCAGGGTATACACCGTGCGCCGCTCGCTGAGACTGAACGCCACCAGGCCATAATTAAGGACCGAAAGGTAAAGCGTATCTCCGTCCAGGGCCGAAGCCATCACAAGGGTGCCGTCCGTTTCCGGAATTACCACCTTCTCCTCACCTCCGGCAAAATGACGGTGAAGCCCTTCCCTCCTGTCAAGGGAATAGAGTTCTCCGTCATAATAGAACAGCATCAGATAGTCCGTGTATATGTCACCGTCCTCACCGCTCACAAGCCCTGTTTCATAGGAATAGAACTTGAGGCCGAAATGGGCACCGAACCAAATTCCGTCCTCAGTATCCACTGCGCAGGTAACCGTGCTTTCACTCACCCTGGAGAAATTGTCCTCCACGGGACTGTATTCAAAAAGCCCCTTGTCGGTGGATACCCACATGGAGCCGCGGGAATCATGGTGCAACATATAAATATAGGTTCCCATCACGCTTTCCCCTCCCTCCATCATGAATGTACGGAGTTCTCCGTTCCTATACTCATTGAGACCGAAACGCGTGCCAATCCAAAGTGACCGCCCATCATTGTCCACGGCCGTAACGGAACTCTGCGAAAGCCCGTTCTCTATGCCGATTTGCTTGCAATAGAAGCCATCTGCCCATAAACTCCAATTTTGGAGTAATAGAATGAACAAAAACAAATACTTTTTCATGGCTCATATAAATGTTTGGACAAAGTTAAACTTTTTTTGGAAATTATGGTCACGCCTCTCATAAAACGATTCCCCAAATTTGTATTAACCAAACCAGCTAATAATCAACCCAGTATGAAAAAACTGTTAGTTTGCGTCCTTTTAGCAGCGGCATTTTTAGCCCCGCAGGCCCTTTTGGCCCAGGGAGGAAATGATTCCGGAGGACGGAAAATTACGGTCAGGGGAACGGTCACGGACAAATCCGGAGAGCCGGCAATAGGAGCCAGCATCCTGGAAGTTGGAACCACCAACGGCGTGATCACTGACCTTGACGGTAATTTTGAAATCCGGACAACTCCCGGCACCACCCTGGTAGTATCCTGGATTGGATACGCCGACTACAGCTTCCAGGCAAAAGCCGGAGCCCCCTTACGGATTGTCCTTGAGGAAGAAGCTCTCCTGCTTCAGGAAACCGTGGTCACGGCATTCGCCACCCAGAAAAAAGTCAATGTGACCGGCGCAATCACCGCCGTCACCGGTGAAGACGTGATCCAGGCCCCCGTGGCCAACGTTTCATCGGCCCTTGTGGGTATCACCCCCGGACTCAGCGCCGTCACGGTATCCGGTGAGCCCGGACAGGATGCCGCCGACATTGCCATCCGCGGTATTTCCTCTTACTCCGGAAACACCTCACCTCTTATTGTAATAGACGGCATCGAGCAGCCCGCCTCCCAGGCAATGAGCATCCTCAACGGCATGAACGCCAACGACATCCTTGGCATAAGCGTGCTTAAAGACGCTTCTTCCACGGCGGTATACGGCATCAGGGCCGCAAACGGCGTAATCATCGTCACCACGCGCCGCGGCCAGCAGGGACGTCCCAAGGTTAGTTTCTCCGGAAACTTCGGCCTTACAAATGCCACAAACGTGCAAAGGGGACTCTCTTCCTATGAATATGCGCTGTTCAGGAACGAGGCCATCCAGAACGAGGTTGCAGGTTACGGCAGCACGCCGCTCCTCAACTACCTGTTCACCGAGGACGACCTCTGGAAGTTCCAGAACAACAGGGATTTCACCCCCGCCGAAGTAGACGCCATGACCTGGCTCACGGATGCCCAGAAACAGCAGCTCAAGGATAGCCCCGCCCTTTACTATGGCACCTCTGACGCCTACGCAGAGCTCTACAGCCGCGTAGCCCCTCAGTGGAGTGCCAACGTAAGCGTTTCCGGCGGTGCCGAAAGAGTCAAGTACTATGTTTCCCTCAACTACTTCGACCAGCAGTCCATCATGCAGAACGCCAATTACTTCGGCGTCCAGACGGGCTCCCGCTACCAGAGGTACAACGTGAGGGCCAACATAGACGTGGACATTTTCAAGAACACCACCCTGAGCGTGAACACCAGCGGCCAGTTTGGCTCCACAAGCGGCCCTGGCACTGGTTCCCTCTACAGCCGCTATAGCGGAATCATGCAGATCATCTATGAAGGCAACCCCTTCACCAACCGGAGCATGATCCTGGACGACAAGCTCATTGTGGACTTCGACTACCCCCAGAACTCAGTCCAGGACGGCCTCCACAAGCGCACGGACAACGAGATGACGGGCGGCTGGCTGCCGGCCCTCCTGAGCCGCAGCGTCGGTACCACATCCAATACGCGCGTGGACGTGACCATGCGCCTGAGACACGACTTCTCATGGCTCCTCAAGGGCCTTGACCTCCAGGCCAGCGTCCGCTACCAGGAAAACTACAGCAAGGTTGCCGTCCAGAGCTTCGCCATTCCGCAGTACCGCGTACGCCGCAGCATCACCAACCCCAACGAGCTTGAGTTCTTCGGCGGCACAGTTGGCGCAGACGGCTATTCCTCCGGTTCCTGGGGCGGCATGAGAGACTTTTATGCCGATATCGTCCTCAACTACCAGGGCAACTTCGGCAAGCACAACGTGGGCGGCCTCCTGCTTGGACGCGCCACTAAGTACACCATGCCCTACGACGATTTCCATACGCCTAGCGGCCTCATAGGTACTTCGGCCCGTCTTACATACGACTACGACACCAGGTATCTCCTGGAGCTGAACTTCGCTCTCAACGGCACGGAAAACTTTGCCGCAGACCGCAGGTTCGGCTTCTTCCCGGCAGCTTCGGCCGGATACGTGCTCACCAACGAGCCCTGGTTCCCGCAGAACCCCTACCTCACCTTCTTCAAGGTGCGCGCAAGCTACGGCCTTGTGGGTAACGACCAGATTGGCGGCAAGCGCTACCTCTACCTCCCCGGCACCTACCAGATTAACATGGGCCCC
>DGXO01000035.1 GCA_002395605.1 Bacteroidales bacterium UBA4230 | reverse complement strand
TGAAACGCGTTTCATCAAACTACTATTTTTATGGCTAAAATTAGGCGAGAAAGATGCCCATATTGTGGCTTTTTGGAGACGATAAAATGGGGCAAGCAAAATGCCTAAGGTTTGTAATGCCGATTGGGTGGAGCTCAACTCTCTAACACTCAATCAATTACGGAATCCTTTGGGATTACCGGTTTTCCCAAAGAATCCTGTAACAATCTGTGTAACAATCACTTAGCCTCCACCGCGCTTATAGCCATTTCATATCTTTGTGCATGTGGTTCTCCATCCACGATTAATGGAGGTGTTGAGTGATGATTGTCAGTGACCAGCAGCGGGATGAGAACTTTCAGGAATATCTCAGACTGTTAAATGATCCCAATTACTATGATGTTACTTTCGATGAAAAGTCGGGAGGAGTCAGTGCCATACACAAGAATCACCAATTTGATAAAAAGATAGGGCCATTTGGCATCAAAAGAGGGGCATATGAACATACAGCTATTACAATCCTTAGAAATAATGGCTATATGGTAACACTCGCATCAGAAAAAACAGAAGTTGGCTCTAAACAATGTGATGGCTTTGTTTATTACTCATCAATGGAAATAAAAACCGTTGAAGGAGAAGGGAGATGGGCAATTAGGACAAAGATTTATGATGCAGCTAAACAGGGCGCAGACGTGGTTGTTTTACTTTTCCCCAATAAGAATCTCTACAATCTTGAAAGAGTCCTTGAAGGATGGAAAATGTATGAAGAAGTCCGTATACGCAACATTGACTGGCCCAGTATTTCCAGTATTATGGTTATAGTTGAACAAAATCTTATAGAAATAGAAAAACCATCCTGGTAGCAGGATGGTTTTTGAAGATCTCTGGTTCCGGGTCACAGGAGTGCTACCCCTTTACCTATCACCCCTTCAATCTCCAATTCTGATGCAAAGTTAATTCATTTTTGTGATTCTCCAAACAAAATGCCTAAGGTTTGTAATGCCGACAGTGTGCTCATCTACCGTAAAAGTTTGAATCCCTGATAGGCAAATAGGCATAAAAAAAGCAGCTGAAAACTCAGCTGCCTTAGGTGCGGATGATAAGAGTCGAACTTACACGGGCTAATGCCCACCACCCCCTCAAAGTGGCGTGTCTACCATTTCACCACATCCGCAAGTGTTTGGGACTGCAAAGATACATTCTTTTTTTCAAATCCCAACATTTTTTTTGATTTTTTTACAGGCCTCTTGAAAATATGGCTTCGGAGGGAATTCCATCGAACTCCAGCGCCCAGAGGTCAATCGGCTCATTGTCAAGGAGTACGGTAAGGAGATAGGTGCCTTCTACGTCGTTCCAGCCCACTTTGTTGTCCTGGGTGCACTGGTATAGGACGGTGCTCTTTGATGAATATGTGCAGGAGTAGCCGCCCCTTTCCGTACGGTTTCCGTTAATGGTAACGCCCCAGTTGTAGTGGTTGTTTGTGATCTGGGAGCCACGCTTGGCCTTTGCTATGAAACTCACGGGATACACATAGTCGTTGAGGCTGTAGTCTCCGTCAAAGGCCATTTCCCAGGTGTCTGAGCCTATGTTTTTGATGGTCATGCCCTTCAGGGCCCTTGTGCTGCCCGTGACCTTCCAGGTTTTGCCTTCTTCCAGTATGCTTCCTTCGGCCATATCGAACCTGAGGCTGGCGGAGTTTCCAAGGTCTTCCACCTTGAGTGCGGTTTCAAGTTCTCCAAGAACGTCGGTCACCATGTCGTCGGCAATAGCCATCAGGTATTCCTGGGCCGGGAGAATGGCGTAGTATTCCGTGCCTCCAACAATCTCATAGCCGTTGGGACTGTAGCGTTTGGTGCAGCCGGCAAGGCTGAGTGCGGCCACCGCAAGTATAGCAAAAACAATCTTTCTCATAATCCTAGAATCTGTACCCAATGCCGAACCTCATGCCGGTAATCACATTGCCGAACGAGGCTTCAAAAATGGCGTAAACCGTGTTGCTGCCCCATTCAAAGCCGATTGGAGCTATGTCCCAAGCGAAAGTGACAGGCTTTCCCACCACCTGGTCTCCAAGGGAAAAACCTATCCCCAAGCCTACTTTGGCATACGGCCTGAAGCGTTTGGGGCCGGGGATATAGAACTTTGCCTGGGGAAGCACCGCAACCATGTGCTGCCTGAAACTGGTTTCAGGGGCGCTCTCCATCACATATCTGCCCGTACCGTGCATGAGCGCCCAGTTGGCCTGAACCCCGGCCGACATCCAGCTTAGCACACGGCGGTTGTAGTCCAGTGTGACGGTGGGGTAGCAGCCTATATCGTAATTAGGTTCATAGAGAGCATATAGGTCACGGTAGTAGTTGTACCTGCGGTTTATGTCTACCGATGTATATTCCGCATTCATGACGCCCATGTACACGCTAATCTCGTTTTGCCCCTGGGCGGCGGAAATGAAGCTGCCGGCCGAAATGAGCGCGGCAGAGACTATTGTCAGCAATCTTTTCATACGTACTAAAGATGCAGGATGCCGGGAAAACGTTTCATCCTTCACAAAATATTTTAAAAGACCAAAAAATATTCTTACCTTTGCAGTCCCTCACGAGTTGGGGGATATACGCATTATTAATTTTTTAATCAACAGATTCACAATGGCTGTTAAGATCAGACTCCAGCGCCACGGAAAGAAGAATTTCGCATTCTTCCACATTGTTGTGGCCGATTCCCGCGCACCGCGCGACGGTAAGTTCATCGAGCTCCTTGGCTCCTACAACCCCAACACCAACCCCGCTACCATCGTCCTTGACGGTGACAAGGCCCTTGCATGGCTCAAGGTAGGTGCCCAGCCCACGCTGGTTACCCGCCGCATCCTCTCCTATGAGGGTGTCCTCCTCCGCAAGCACCTCTCAGAGGGCGTTGCAAAGGGTGCTCTCACCCAGGCTCAGGCCGACGAAAAATTCGCCGCCTGGAAGGCCCAGAGGGATGAGAAGATCGCTGCCAAGAAGACCGGTCTCAAGAACGAGGCTATTGCTGCCGCTAAGGCTGCAAAGGCCGCTGAGGTCCAGGTGAACGAGGCTCGTGCAAAGGCTATTGCAGAGAAGAAGGCTGCCGCAGAGGCCGAAGCCGCTGCAAAGGCCGCAGAAGAGGCCGCTGCACCTGCAGAAGAACCCGCAACAGAGGCTTAATGCTTAAAATTGCGCAGGTTCTAAAATCCAACGGGACAGACGGCGGGCTGCTTCTGAGCTTCCTTGACGTTTCCCCGGAGGACATTGACCTTCAGGAACCGGTGTTCGTCGAATTCGACGGACTGCCGGTTCCCTTTTATTTTGAATCCTTTGAAAAAAGGGGAAACACCCGCGCCATTGTCCGCTTAACCGGCGTCCATTCCCTCAAGGATGCCGATGAACTGGCCGGGGCCGCCGTGTACGCGGATTATTTTGAGGAAGAGGAGGGGGAAGACTTCACCGGCTGGACCGTAAAAGACGCGGAAGGCGCCCTTGCAGGCACGGTCTCCGGCCACGAAGACATCCCCGGAAACCCCTGCATATATGTTAAAACTCCCCGCGGAGAGGAAGTCCTGCTTCCGCTTCACGAGGACCTTGTGATTTCAATAGATCCGGAAGGGCAGGTTCTTCAGCTCAGGATTCCGGAAGGGCTCATCTAAATGTAATCGTCCGGCATAGCCTCGTTGAAAGGCTCCAGGAAGGGATTTGTCATTCCTTCCCGGCCGATTGTTGTGGGCTGCCCGTGCCCCGGAATGGCATCAGTGTCTCCTGGAAGCACAATCACTTTGTGGAGAATTGAATCCATCAGGACATCGTAATCCCCGCCGGCAAGGTCTGTTCGGCCTATACTTCCGGCAAAAAGGGTATCCCCGCAAAGTAGGAGGTTGTCGGCCTCATCGTAAAAGCAGACGCTTCCCGGGCTGTGGCCGGGCGTATGGATAACCTTCCACTGAATGCCTGCAATGTCCAGAATCTCTCCGTCTTCAAGGCCGATGGTAGGGAAGTCGTGCTTCAGGAAAGAGAAGCCCATGTCGTATCGGCCTCCGGTCATCTGGTCCATGATGCCTTTGTCGGCCTCGTGCATGTACACTTTGAGGCCGGGATATACGCCAAGGAGGCGTTCCACGCCCCAGATGTGGTCAAAATGGCCGTGGGTAAGGAGAATGGCCTTGGGGGTGAGCCCGCCCGCCTGAAGGAAGTCCGTGAGGTCCTTGCAGCCCTCCGGGGAGGACATTCCGGGGTCCACCACCACGCATTCCCCGCAGCCGTCCTGCCATGCTACAATGCAGTTTGTGCCAAGGGGATTGAAAGTGAATATTCTTGTGTGCAGCATCAGTCTTTCTGTTTTGAGATTGCAAATTTAACAAAGATTTTGCATCTTTGTATGAATAAAGGCAGTCATCCGCATGCATATAGGAATTGCAGGTAATATCGGCGCCGGTAAAACCACGCTCACAACCCTTCTCGCCCACCATTACGGCTGGACGCCAAAATTCGAGTCCGTTACCTACAATCCCTATCTGGAAGACTACTACAAGGACATCAAACGATGGTCCTTCGCCCTGGAGATGTACTTCCTGCAGCAGCGCCTCCACGACGTCATGGAAATTCGCAAATCCAAGGATGTCATTATCCAGGACCGCACCCTGTTTGAGGGCGTACACATCTTTGTGGCCAACAACTATGCGCAGGGCAACCTTTCGGAGCGCGATTACAACACCTACATGGACACCTACAACGTCATGATGGAAGTGGTGAAGGAACCGGACCTCATGATTTACCTCCGCTCCAGCATAGAGCACCTGGTGGCCCAGATCCAGAAGCGTGGCCGTGACTATGAGCAGTCAATTTCCATTGAATACCTCGCAGGCCTCAACCAGCGCTATGAGAAATGGATTTCGGAGTACAAGGGCCGGCTCATTATCATTGAGGCCGACAACATGGACTTCCTAAATCGGCCAGAAGACTTTGCCCTCATCACAGACCGCATAGACGCAGAATTATACGGATTATTTTAATTATTACACAATATGCATATAGCAATCGCCGGAAATATCGGCAGTGGAAAAACCACTCTCACCAAAATGCTTGCAGCGCATTACGGCTGGACTCCTAAGTTCGAGTCCGTGGACTTCAATCCCTACCTCGCCGATTTCTACGAAGACATGGAGCGTTGGTCCTTCAACCTTCAGGTATACTTCCTCAACAAGCGTTTCCAGGATGTTGTGGAAATATCCAAGCACAAGGAAGTTATCATCCAGGACCGCACCATCTATGAGGATGCCCGCATCTTTGCCCCCAACCTCCATGCAATGGGGCTCATGAGCACCCGCGACTTCGAGAACTACAGTGACCTCTTCGACCTCATGATGTCACTTGTAAACCCGCCGGACCTCCTCATCTATCTTCGCTCCAGCATCCCCAACCTCATCGCCCAAATCCAGAAACGCGGCCGTGAGTACGAGCGTTCCATCCGTATAGACTACATCACCGGTCTCAACCAGCGCTACGAAGACTGGATCAAGGACTACAAAGCCCGTCTCCTTATCGTGGACGTAGACAACATAAAGTTTGAAAATTCGCCGGAGGATTTCCAGTATATCACAGACAAGATAGACGCAGAGCTCTTCGGCCTTTTCCCTTCAGAATAAACCCAACCTAAACCCATATGGCAGAAAGAATGACCATCATCGACTTCGTGGAGAAATACTCCCGCAAGTTCGCCAAAAACGTCTATCTGCGTGAAAAAGTAGATGGCGTTTGGAAAGAAATAACCCAGGAACAAACACGCGAA
Source organism: Bacteroidales bacterium UBA4230 (assembly GCA_002395605.1). Lineage (GTDB taxonomy): Bacteria > Bacteroidota > Bacteroidia > Bacteroidales > UBA932 > Cryptobacteroides. Next base: position 1,761 of record DGXO01000035.1, on the reverse strand, counting down.
GAAGCATACCGCATTGGTGCGGGCCTTATGTCACTCGGCCTCAAGAAAGGGGACAAGATTGCCCTTCTGTCCGAAAGCCGCGCAATGTGGATACTCTCGGAGCTCGGCGCCCTGTATGCCGGCGCCACGGACGTTCCGCTGTCCGTAAACCTTGGAGAGGGCAAGGACCTCGTTTTCCGCATCAACCACTCCGAGTCCAAATGGATCCTGGTGTCCGGCAACCATCTTCCGCGCATCAGGGCCGTCCTTCCGGAATGCCCCGCCGTGGAAAAAGTCATAGTCTTCGACGACACCGCATTTGACTACGATAAGCTGGAACCCAAGGAAATCCGCATCTCCGAAATCCAGAAGATGGGAGACGAATTCCTCAAGGCCCATAGGGCCGAATTCGAAGCCCGGTTCCGTTCAATCGGCCCGGACGACTACGCCAACATCTCCTACACTTCCGGCACCACCGCAGACCCTAAGGGTATTCTCCTTACCCACCGCAACTATACCGCAAACGTAGAGCAGGGAAACTCCGTCATCTCCATCGATGAAGGTTCCGTGATGCTCATCATCCTTCCGCTGGACCACTGCTTCGCACATGTTGCGGGCATGTACACAATGATGATTTACGGCGGTTCAATTGCGTTTGTTCCCATCGGCAAAAACGCCCTTGCAACGCTGCGTAACGTGCCTGTGGCCATCTCCGAGGTCCGTCCTCACGTAATGCTTTCCGTTCCGGCGCTTGCCCGTAACTTCAAGAAGAACATAGAGGGCGCCATCAAGAAAAAGGGCGGTTTCACGGAAAAGCTCTTCTACTTCGCCCTTGACAACGCCATCAAGTACAACCGCGAATACTACAACCGCGGCACCGGCGGCACCGCCTGGCGCAAGCCCCTTGTGGCCCTCTTCGACAAACTGGTGTTCTCCAAGGTCCGCGAAAGCTTCGGCGGCCGCATGAAGTTCTTCGTGGGCGGCGGCGCCCTTCTGGACATAGAGCTCCAGAAGTTCTTCTGCGCCGTTGGCATGCCCATGTTCCAGGGTTACGGCCTTACGGAGGCAACTCCTATCATCTGCGCCAACTCCGAAGGTCATGCGCGCTTCGGCTCTTCCGGCCGTATAGTGAAGCCCATGGACTGCGTCATCCTTGACGCCGAAGGCAACCAGGTCCCCAACGGTACCAAGGGAGAGATTGTGATTCGCGGAGAAAACGTGATGGCCGGTTACTGGAAGAACCCCAAGGCCACGGCCGACACCATCATCGACGGCTGGCTGCACACCGGAGACATGGGCTACATCTGCCCCGAAGACCCCGACTTCCTTTATGTGGTTGGCCGCTTCAAGAGCCTCCTCATATCTTCAGACGGTGAAAAGTACTCCCCGGAAGGCTTCGAGGACAACTTCACGGAAACATCCAAGTGGGTCAGCGCCTGCGTGCTCCACAATGACCAAAAGCCTTTCTGCGTGGCCCTTGTGGTTCCGGACAAGACCGCACTCTCCGAAGCCGCCAAAAAGCACGGCCTGGACCCCGCTTCAGAGGAAGGCAAGCGTTATATGCTGGATCTCATCCAGGCCGATGTCGATGGTTACAAGAAGGGTGGCAAGCATGAGGGCATGTTCCCTGAGCGCTGGCTGCCTTCGGCCATTGGTATCTGCGACGAAGAATTCACCATTGCCAACAAGATGATGAACTCCACCATGAAGATAGTCCGCGGCAAGGTTGAGGAACACTACGCCAGCCTGCTGGATTATCTTTACACGGTAGAGGGCAAGGAC
>DGXO01000065.1 GCA_002395605.1 Bacteroidales bacterium UBA4230 | reverse complement strand
GGGCTTGTACCACTGGTCCTCAACCCTGTAGCCCCAGGCGTAGTTCATGGTTTCGCAGGTTTCCAGGGGCAGGGCCGATATTGGAGCACCGGCGCTGAAACCGCCCTGGTTCTCTCCGGGGAGGTCTTTCTCGAACATCTGGAAGTCCTCTCCGTCAATCGGGGCGTGATGGTGATTGTTGCCCACGAGACAGGCGGGGTCTAAGGAATGTATGAGCTCATAAAGCTCCGTGACGCGCCAGTCAAACCCATCCGGCTGGTCCCACATGCCGTCAAACCATATAGCACCGGGCTTCAAGGCCATGAGCTCCCGGATCTGGGCCTTCTCAAACTCCAGATAATGGCCGTAGGATGCCTTCAGGGAGTCTTTTTGGATGCCGCTGCTGCCCTTTGGATAGTCCGGACGAATCCAGTCTATGAGGGAGTAGTAGTACTGCATGCGCATCCCGCGGGCCTTCACGGCGGCGGTAAGTTCGGCAAGGGGATCCCGGCCGAAAGGCGTGCCGTCCACTATGTTGAAAGCGCTCTCACGCGTTCCGTACATGGAAAAACCGTCATGGTGACGGGACGTCAGGGTTACGTACCCGGCCCCGGCATCGGCAAAGGCCTGCGCCCAGGCATCGGCGTCAAACTTTGAGGGACAGAAGCCGCCAGCGGCAGCCATGTAGGCCGTGGAATCCAGTTTGTGCTCCGAGAGATACCACTCCCCTTGCGCATAGGCGCTGTAAATACCCCAGTGGAGGAAAATGCCAAGCCGGCGCTCCTTGAATGCCTTGCGGGCCTCCAGGTTTTCCGGGGAGGGAACGTACTGCGCAAAGGCGGGAACCAGCGCCAGGGCAATGAATATGACAGTTATGAGTCTTTTCATGACTTGATGCTGAATGAAGATACTTCGGCCGAAGCCTTCTGGGCATAAAGCCCCACCACGACGCCCGTAAAGCCTCCCACAACCTCCGTGCTCAGGAGCTGGCAGCTGATGGCGTCCAGATACTGCCAATCCTTTCCGTTTGCGGAAACATAGAACTTGTAAAGGTTGCCGTCGGAAGTTATTTTAAGCCAGGCCGACGCCCCCGTAAGCGTCAACGACGCCGCCTCATGGTCTATGCTCTTGATGGTATACCGCACCGCAGCACGCACGCGGCCGCCGCTTCGGACAAGGGAAAGTTCGGCATGACCGTCACTTATCTGGTACAGGGAGATCCCCGCCATGCCGTCCGACTCTATTTTCACATTGGCCGAAGCCTCCAGTTTCTCGCCCTCCTGCCTTACGCCGACAAACGTGGGATGGTCGTTGGCCGAAAGAGACGAGCCTCCTTCAAGCCGAAGACAGCCGTCCCCGACGGAATAACGGGTAGAGTCCGGATTCTGGATGTAGATCCATTCCGGGCCGAGAGGCGCGTCAAAGGCGTATTCCCTTTCGACCTCCGGGAACGGAACCGTACCGCTTGTAATGGGCTTGCCCCCATTTACCACGGGCCAGCCTTTCTCCCAAGTGACCGGGGCAAGGAATGTTTCCCGGCCCAGATGGTGATAGCTTCCCCCGAAATTCCGGTATGCAAGGAAAACCACCCACCATGAGCCGTCGGGAGCCTGGACAAAGTCCCCATGCCCTGTTCCCTGAATCTGGTTATTCTCTGCGGCATGGCTGCAATGGGTAAGGATAGGGTTATTGGGGCACGCCTCATAAGGGCCGTAAGGGCTTCGGCTACGGGCCACGGTGAGCGAATGGGCCAGTTCCGTGCCGCCTTCGGAGATAAGGAGGTAGTACCACTTCCCTATCTTGTAGATGTGCGGGCCCTCCGGGAAACGGCCTCCCATGCCGTTCCAGATGGGACGGGAAGGGGTAAGCTGCTCTCCGGTGGCAGGGTCTATCTCGCAGAGGGTAATCTGCCCGCCAGGGTTACTCACAAAGTAGCATTTTCCGTCTTCAAAGAGAAAGGATGGGTCTATCCCGGCCTGCTCCAGATAAATTGGCTCGGACCACGGCCCGGCTGGATTTTCAGCCGTCACGTAGAAATTCTTGCCGATTGTGGTGTTGGTGGTTATCATATAAAACAGCCCTTCATGATACCGTATGGTGGTGGCGTATATGCCGGACCAGGACCCGGACTGCTCCAGAGGCAGCTGGGACTCACGGTCCAGGGCGTTTCCTATGAGCTCCCAATTGGCAAGGTCACGGCTATGGTACACCGGAACGCCAGGGAAATACTGGAAGGAGGAATTCACTATGTAATAATCATCCCCCGCACGGCACACGGAAGGATCCGGGTGAAAACCGGGGATGATTGGATTGTGGTATTCCAGTGAAGGGACCACGGCGGCCGGCCGTACGGTACATGAGGCCAGCAAAAGAAGGAGCAGAATCTGTTTTTTCATATAATGCAAATATAGCAACATCTGCTTAAAAACTCCTTAATTTCAAGATTAATATCATTTGCCACTCCCATATTAAGCGTTTATTAAGGGAACAATGTTATTTTTGCGATGGAGATGAAAAAAGCATCCTTCATACTGGCCGCATTTCTTGCAGTCCTCTCCTGCGAAAAAGACGAAGTAATCCCTCCGGCAATCCAGAGGGAAACGCCGCCGGAGGGCACTGAAAAGCCCACACCGGAACCCGAACCTGAACCTGAGCCCGAGCCGCCAAAGTGGATAGACCCTCTCCACCAAAAGGAAATCCCCGGGGATTACAGGATTCCAACCGTGTACATTGAAGCGGAAGGCCCTATTGAGAGCAAGCAGGAATGGGTAAAGGCAAAATTCACGTTCTCGGACCCTTCGGCCTTTTACTCAGAGCAGTCCTCACTTGCAATCTCCGGGCGCATAAGGGGACGTGGAAACACCACCTGGGGCATGCCCAAGAAACCTTACCGGATAAAGCTTGACGACGACGTCGCTGTTTTCGGCCGGTGGAGCAATAAAGACTGGATCCTTCTTGCCAACTACTCGGACAAAACCCTCCTCAGGAACATCATGGCCATGGAGGTGTCACGCATCTGCGAAATGTCCTGGACCCCCAACATGCTCAGCGTGGAAGTGTACCTCAACGAGCAATACCTTGGTGTCTACACTTTCTCTGACCACAAGGAAGTGGCCGGCCACCGCGTGGACATAGAAGTGGCCGATGAACACTCACTTGAAGGAGGATATTACCTTGAGATAGAGGAAGCCATGGACGAACCTGTCTGCTTCAATACCGTCTGGGGTACGCCTGTCATGTTCCATGAGCCGGAGCATCCCACAGAACTCCAGCAAAAGTACGTGAAAGACTGGTTTGACGGCTTTGAAAAGGCCCTGGAAAAGGTGCAGGGGTCGGACAACAGGGACTACCGCGCCTACATAGACATCCCTTCCTTCATCAACTACTACATTATCCAGGAAATCACCAAGAACCCCGACGGAAATGTGCGCAAGAGCACCTACCTCACCAAGGAAAAGGGAAAGCCCCTGGAAATGTACCATGTATGGGACTTTGACATCACCCTGGGGAACTGCGACTACACCAATTTCGAAAAGCCGGACGGCTGGCAGATGCGTTACGTGAAGTGGTACAACCAGCTTTTCCATGACCCGGACTTCAAGGAAGCAGTGAAAGACCGCTGGAATCAGCTACTTCCGGAATTACGTAAAGTCCCGGATTTCCTGGACCGTCAGCATGTCCTCATGGACGGAGCCGAAAACCGAAACTTCGAGCGCTGGCCCATCCTTGGCGTAAAGGTGTGGCCGAACTATTACTTCTTCCCGACCTACCAGGAAGAATACGACTTTCTGAAACGCTTCTACCTGGAGCGTCTGGACTGGCTGGACCACAAAATCAACCAGGAAGATTTTAACTGATAAGTTCCTTGAAGGAGACGCCGTAGTCTATTCCCAGAGACTTGCGGTATTCCTTGCAGAAATTGTCGTAGATGGTTTTGGCAAGGCCGGGTTTTGACTGGCGCACAAGAATCCTCACTTTGGCCTTCAGGGCATCCTCGCTGAGGAAGTCGTGCTGGAGGATGGTATCGGCCGCTTTCAGGAGAGTGCGGTCCGAAAGGTCTGTCCTTGAAAGCTGACGGCTGAGGAAATCAATGGCCGAAGAAGAGAAGGAGCTCTTGAAATCATCTATCCAGTCCTGCTCCGTATTGGGCAGTACAGGGCCCTTCAGGAACAGTTCCAGAAGGCGGTCCACATCTTCTTCTCCGGTTCCTTCCTTGAAAAGCCGTGCGGCTTCCAGATAATCACACTGGGAACCCGGGCCGAACTCTATGCTCCAAAGTTTGTTGGAGTTCTGGATGCGGATATCGCCAACCTCGTCCAGCAGTGCACGGAGTTTGGACATGTACACGTTGCGGTTGTTGTTGGCGGTGTCGTCCATCTTGTAAGACCACAGCAGGCTGTTGATCTTATGGGACGCAATGCCGCCGGAGCGTTCCGTATAAAGCACCAGCAGGGCAAGAAGCGACTTCAGGGTGGGAGTGAACTGGGCGGTAATATCCGTGCCGCTGCGGTCTGTCACGTGGAACCCGCCAAAGAAATTGACGCTGGAGCGGGAGAAGTCATAGTAGCGCGGCTCATCTTCTTCAGGGTGGTCGGCCTCATGGGAGGAAAGGGACTTTCGGCCACGGAGTTTCATAAGGAAATACACGTTCCCGCCCACAAGGGCAAGGAGAAGCAGTGCCAGGGCCATGTACCACCAGAAATTCCGGGGAAGGCGGCTTGCTGCCTGAGGCTTTTCCTCCTGCAGGACTTCACTTACGGGAACGGGCGGATAGTTAATCTCGTACACATCCACATCCGTGCGCTGGTCTACCTGAGACTGAAGGATGAGGGCGTAAATCTTCTCCTTGCTGTAGCTGTGCCAGATATTCACGTAAGTATACTGGGCATTGCGCTTTGGCGGGATGGGAAGGGACATCTTCTCGATTCCCGGAGACTCCGGCCGAAGCTTCAGGAGCGTGAAACCGTCAAGGTTGGACAGCATGTAGAAGTCTCCGTTTGACCAGTTGTACACGAAATTCTCCCCTGAGATGAAGTCGCCAAAGGGAGAACTGCCGAGGTCCCAGAGCTTTTTAACCTCGAAGGTTCGGGTGTTGATGGTGTAAAGGTCGTAGTAATTCTTGGGAGAGAGTTCCTGCTTTCCGGAAGGGTTTCCGCGGCCGCCGAAAACATACAGGAGGCTGTCCACAATGTATGAAGTGACCGCATAGCGCGGAGTGATGTCATCTATTGTCACCCGGGTGTTTTTCTCCTTGTCTTCAAGGTAGCTCACCACAAGTTCGTTCCTGTAATGATAATGCCCGTATCCGCCGAAAGAATAGAGGGCGTGGATGCGCGGCTCCCAGGCGTTGGTGTTGTTCCAGTAGTAGTGGTCACGCGTGGGAACTACGTCGTTGTCCCATCGGCCCGTCGAAAAATCGAAGGTCGAAAAAAGGTCTTCGTCCAGGTTGTATGCGGTGAGCCAGTTGTGCCCGCCGGCAACATAGAACAGCTGGTTGGGGTAGTTGGCCGGATTCTGGCCGCCTTTTATCTGAATCTCTTCGGGAGACCTCCCGTCTGTGTGGAACACGTGGATAGGCTCCCCGGGCGCAGACATATAGAAGGTGGCGTCGTCGTCGAAGGTAACAGACGGCGTGGACGTGAAACTGTGTGAAAAGACAGGCCGAAAAGAGGCGTAATTGTCTATTATCCAGACCGGATTGCTCACCGACGCCGGCGCTCCTGCGAGTTCGTCATAACAGCTGTTTCCGGCATGCCGGGCAAGCGCCCAGTGCCTCAGTGGTTTTCCGCCCCTTGAGATCCGGATGTCCCGAAGGTCTACGGAAGCGACGTCCGAGAGGACATAACCGGCAAACGGGCACAGGCCGAAGGCTATGCGGAACGACTGGGCCCCTTTGGTGCCTGCGTCCCTCACCTTCATGAGTTCTCCTCCGTAATCCAGTTCCAGCTGGCCGTCCCGGGGGTTGAGGGAAATTGAAACGTGAATCCATTCATCCGTACGGATGGGATTCACAAGCGTATGAACCTCCGTTCCCGTAACCAGGATAGGCTGGCGGACGTCCTTTAAATCCGCGGTGTACATAAGGTCTACATTCTCCCCCTTGTCCGTGAGGATGCGGAACACGCAGCCGAACACATTGTCACGGCGGTTGTATACGTCGAAGGACATCTCCAGGGTTTTACCCTTCAGGGGAATGGGGCGACCGCCTTCCAGGGCCATGCCCGTATGCAGTTCCTCTGGCGAAGGATATGCCACCACGGAAAGTCCGTAGTCCAGGGGCTGGGCCACAAGGACTGCAGAAAGAAGAATTGCCTGCAAGGCAAGTATCGCTTTTTTCAAGGACATGGTACAAAAATACAAATTAAAAAAGAATCTTGTACCTTGACAATGAGAGAATAATCACTTCGAAAGCTTGAGTCGCCGGGAAACTTCTCCGACCTGCCGAAGATAGCGGTCCGACGGAACGCCTTCATCCAAGGGAACAAACTCGCTTCTTGGGGCAGGGACCGGTACTTTCCGGGCAATTTTGAAGATGGCCGTCCCTTCATCTATCTCGTCAAACATGGCTATGTACAGCATCCTGGCCCCGGCCGAAACGCAGAAATCCAGCTGCGCCTGGAAGAAAGCGCCACCCTGACGCGGAATCTGAAGCCCTTTCCCGTGACGCATCATGTTGGCCCAGGAGAAACCGGGGAAGCAAAGCGGCGCATAATCCACCTTGTGCTTTTTGCACCAGCGAATGTCGGCCTTGATAAGGTTATGGTACTGCGGGTATGTGAACTCAGTATATCGGCCCACAAACCAGGGCATTACAATGTCACAGCGGCCGATGAGGGCGTGAAGGCGTTTGTCGGGGAGGGTGTCGGCCCTCAGTTCCCTCCAGTGGGTGGGAACGCCTATGAGAATGCTGTAGCCCCTTTCCCTAAGGCCTTCGATTATCCTGGAGGCTTCGTCGTAACCATAGCGCCGGTTGTCGTTGAATCCTACGCCCCAAACCGCCACAAGCGGCTTTCCATTGTGGTAGAGATACGACGGATTGGCCTCATGGTCAAAGAGATGGTGGCGGGCCGCAATGGCATCTATGTCTGAAAGGAGTAGTTCCGGACCGTCTGCCGGCATGCCGCTTAGGTCGTACATGACGGCAATGGCGCGGCTGTAACGGTTGGCACATTCCATTGCGTTTGAAAGTACCGTAGAGAAATGCTCCATGCCGGAAGGATTGGCTATTTCGGCAAGGAAACGCTGCATGAAAACGCCGTCAAGGCCGTACTCTTGCATCCAGCGGAAGTGGGTGTCTACGGTGGAGTAGTCGTGTGACGACGGGACCCTGGCCACGGTGCCGTCTTCGAAAGTGAAGGCGGTATCATAGAGGTCCGGGTACTCGGAGACCTCAGGCCAAAGGTCTATTGTACACCACCCGGGCTCAAAACGGCCTCCCCGTTCATAGTGGTGCCATCCTCGTCCGGCACCGTCTCCGGGTGTGTTGAACCAGCCCTGGTAGCCGGCCATTACAAGGCCGTCATATGAATCGTAGCTGATTGTTGATTTAACAGGTTCCACCGCAAAAGCGGCGGAACCTGCCAACCAACCCCAAAAAAGCAATGAAACTAGTTTTCTCATTTAGCCATGGTTTGCTGAACCTCACGGATGGTTCCGTCTTCATTGAAGTAGAGCTTGTCCACACAGAGGGAACGAAGGACTCCCTGATGGGAAATGGAACAGTTGTGATAGAAAAGGTACCACTGTCCCTTGTACTTAACAATGCTGCCGTGGGAAGTGTCGCAGTCCGTGGGCTTCAGGATTATTCCCTTGTACTCCCACGGTCCCAGAGGGGAGTCGCTCCAGCAGTAGCGGAGCTGGTTGGCGCCGCGGTTGCCGGGTTCCACGTGGTTGTCGGCATACATGAGGTAGTACTTATTTCCGTTCTTGAACACCCAGGGGCCCTCGTGGTAGTCTTTCATGCCGGTCATGGTCTTGACTTCGCCGTCAATCTCATGCATGTTGTCCTTGAGCTTCGCGCCTATCATGCGGCCGCCGCCGCCATAGTAGAAGTAGGCCTGGCCGTCATCGTCCACAAAGACGCAGGGGTCTATCATGGAGAAAGCGTCTCCAAGACCCTCAATATAGCCAAGCTGCCTGAGATTCTCCATGGTGGGGGTATCGGAAACGCCCACTCCAACCTTCCAGGTGCTGTTCCAGTCGGAGCCGCTGGGATGGGGAAAATAGTAGTAGTACTTTCCGTCCTTGAAGGCGGCGTCGGGAGCCCACATGAAGCCTCCTTCCTCCCTTCCCCAGGTCACATCCCTGGAGTGGAGGAACTCGCCGTGGTCGGTCCAGTGGACCATGTCGTCCGTAGAGAAGACATGGTAGCCGTCCATGAGGTCACAGCCGCGGGGCGGCTCGTTGTCATGGGACGGATATACGTACAGGCGGCCGTCCTGCCATACATGGGCCGATGGATCGGCCAGGTACAGGCTGGTAATGAAGGGATTGCCGGGCATCTGGAGCTCCACCACCTCTTCTTTGTCCTGCGTCTTATTGCAGGCACAGGACAAGGCCATGGATGCCGCCGCCAGAACGGCCAGAAGCGTTATCGTCTTTTTCACAGTCATAGTCTTCGTTTGTTAGCGGGAAGGAATCTCCCCGGTGAGTTTAATCTCGGCCCTCATCATCTTGCGGGCCTGTCCGGTTAGCCAGAGATAGTAGTCAGTGCCCTTTCCTCTGTCAATGCCCTGAAACTGGATGGCCAACGTGGAGGCCAACTGGCTCCACTGGACATCGGAAGAAGTCTGCTCACTCCCGTTCATCCGGTAATTGCCATTCTTGTAATACGTTACCCAGTAGTCGTCGTCAGTGGTGTAGTCGAAGGATGAAGGGACGGAGGACTTCTTGTAAGCCACATTGGAGGGGACATCCCCTACGCAGAGCTGCTTGAAGATTGCAGTGCCTTCGTCAATTTCATCGAACATGCCCACGTAGATGGCCTGGGCGCCGTTCTGGAGGTCACGGTAGAACTGTTTCCAGTAGAACTTGCCGCCAAAGCGGAAGCCGGTCTGAGAGGCGTCTCCGCTGGGATAACCGTTGTTTGGATGCATGTTGCGGTCGCTTCCGCCGGGGAACACATGGGGGGCATAAACCACCACGTGGTCGTCCGTGGAATAGGTTTTGGCCGTGGCGATGTCGTCCTTGATGCGGCTCTGCCAGTCGGAGTTCTCAAAGTTGTCGTAGCCGTATCGGCCAACATACCAGGGAATGAAAGCGTCACACTTCTTGATGAGCTCAATGAGTTTCTTGTGCTCATTGCCGGTAACGCAGTCGTTTCCACCGGCCCGCCAGTAGGCAGGGCAGCCTAGCATGATGGCCCAACCCTGGGCTATGAGCTGGTCAATGAACGGTTCCAGGTATACCGGCTTCGGGTGGCCGTTATCGTTGAAAGCGATGCCCCAGAGGGCCAGGAGCGGCTTTCCGTTCTCGTAGAGGTAGTACTTCTGCTTGGAACGGTCCTTCAGCTGGTACTCGTCCATGAGGCGCTGGGCATCGGCCACCATGGAAGTAGCCATGGAGGGATTTTCCGGCACCACGCCGCCCATGTCGTACATGACGGCGATGGCCCTTCCGTACTCGTTGGAGCCCTTCATGGCATGGGCAAGCACCTTGTCAAAGTGGTCCTTGTGCTTGGCATCCTGGATCTCTCCCACAAAGCGCTGCATGAACACGCCGTCCAGGCCGTAGTCCTTCATCCACTTGAAGTGCGTGAGCACGGTGGACTCGTCGTAGGAGCTGAACACTGTAGCATGGGAGCCGTCCGGCATGATGAAGGGAGAGCTGTAGCCGGTGGCGTCTCCGTCACCTACCACATACTTCTTCTCATATTCGCTCATGTCGGGCCAGAAATCTATGGAATTCCTGAGCACACCGGGACGAAACTGCTCGCTTTCACGGTAGTGGTACCATCCCTGGTTGGGAACGGCCGTCATGGGAGAACCGTCGCCGGGGGTTCCAAACCAACCCTGATACCCTGCCATAATAAGGCCACGGTAGGTGTCATAGGGGTCTCCGTCATTATGGGCGGGAACTCCGGGATCGGCATATTCAGAAGCGGCGGGTTTCTCGTTTTCCGGTTTCTGGATGGCGCCGGGGATTACCTCCTCCTTTTCACAGGAGAAGGCAATCACGGCTACCATAGTTAGAAATAACTGACAATGAAGTTTCATTATTCTGAAGGTACTTCTACTTTAATGACCTTGGAAAGGTTCCAGCTGTTGAAGGTGTCGTTCAGCTGTACCCCCATCCTTACCCAATAAGTGTAGCCCGGCTTCACGGGAACCGTTACCACGTACGGATCCACGGTCTGGTTGCCGTCGGCGTCACCTATAGCATTCCACATCTTGCGGACATTCACGCGGTACGCATCCGTATTGTAGTAGTTCATCTGGTTTCCGGGGCCGCAGTGCATGTTGTTGTTCACAAAAGCCCTCACCTGGGTAATCTGGGGGAGGTTATCCGTTACGGGAGCCTGCAGCTTGCAGGTCATCGTCAGGTCCGTACCGGAAAGGTCGGCACTGAAATCAATCACGTGCAGATAAGGGGTAACCTCAAAGTCCTGGACAGTTCCCTTCTTGCCGATGGCAACGTTGTAAGTGGTGTCGCAGGGCCACCAGGCGCCGTCACGGGGCAGCATGTTGTATGTGCCGGAGAAGAGCTTGGTGTTCTGATAGGTTCCGTCTTCCTTGATTGCAAGGTCCTGAGGGGTAGGATCCAACGAGTAGCTCACCTCCCAGATGCGGATGTGATTCACGCCGTGGTCCAGCAGCATGGGCTCCCCTGTGGTCTTGTCAATAATCTTGCCCGAAACCTGAGCCTCAGGACCGGCGAAGTTATCGATTTTCATACAGGAGGCAGCCCCAATGAGAAGGGCGGCACCCAAAATCGTATATATAATCTTTTTCATATTCGATGGATGTTAAATCAATAACCGTCGTTGCGGACCAGTTTGGGGTTCTTGTTAATCTGGTCGCCGGGGATGGCCTCGTAGTAGTTGCGCTTGTCAAAGGTAAGGCGGCGGCCGTACACCTCAACTTCATTGAGGAAGATGTACTTGTCCTCGCTCAGCACTTTGTAGGGCATCAGGGTGCGGGGCCAGTAATTGGCTTCCAGAAGGATGTGGGCGATCCTCCAGCGGCGCTGGTCCCATTCTCCCTGGTTCTCGATACACAGCTCACGCTTGCGTTCGTCGCGGATGTACTGGAGGTTCTCATCCAGAGGGAAGCCGTATTTTGCAGTGCCGATATCGGCCGGGGAAGCTGCGAAGGTGTGGGCGTGTGCGCCTGCACGGTCACGGATCTGGGCCACGCAGTCGAAGGCGTCGTCACGGAGAGCCGTGTTGCCCGTCTCCAGATACAGTTCATAGGCTGCCTCGGCGCGGTCCATGAGGATTTCTCCATAGCGGAACACCTTCCAGTTCTGGGTGGAACCGTGAAGTACGCGGGTGGCGGGATCGGCATTGTAGTTCATGTACTTGCGTACAAAAATTCCGGTGGTGCTGTATCCTTCGTCGCCGTTGCGCTTGATGCCGTTGGCTCCGGTAATCTTCACCTCACCGTAGGCTCCCACAGTCTGGGTCTTGCCAGGGTCCTGCTCCTTGATGCAATTCTCTGCAATGAAGTTGTTGTCTTCGGGAGTAAGGTCTTCGGCCTTGGCCGAAAGCGTTGTGAATACGCCCTGCTGGATATCCAGCTTGGTTCCTGAGACGGGCTCCGTCATGCCGGAGAAGAAGAAGTTGGCGCGGCAGCGCGGCTCCATCTCGTCCGTGTTCCAGAAGTCGTCATAGGAATTGAAGCGCACGGGATAACCGGCGGCGTCAACTATGGCCGGAGTCTCGTACAGGCTCACCAGGTCCCAGGTGGCGTGGATGGCCGCGCCTACGTTCTGGGCCATGTTTGTACCCTTCGGCAGAACCATGTCGTCATAGCTGCTGTACAGCGTGGAGTTCCAAGGCACTGTAGTAGTATGTGTGCCGAAGGTCTTTACGAAGATATCTTCCTCACCGGCAAGATTCTCGATGAAAATCTCCGTGTAGGCCTTTTCCTTGTCGGCTCCCTTGTGAAGGCTGAATCCGGCGTCGCCTATCATCTTGCAGGCATCATATGCGTACTGGAAGAATTCCTTGGCGTCGGAGGGGTCCATGCCCATGAGGCCGGCGTCAGTGGCGGGGCCGGTAATGCCCGTGTACTGGTTGTACTTGGCCACGGAACCTGCCCACAGCATTGCCTTGGCCATGAGGGCCGCGGCGCTGTAGCGGTTGGCCCTGGTGACGGCGGTCTTGTCAGACACTCCGTTCTCCATGGCAAACTTGAGGTCGGCATAGATGAACTTCCAGGTATCGTACTCAGTGGCACGCTCAACCTGCAGTTCCTCCAGCGGGAGGGTTGGATCCTGCACCTTGTCTATGATAGGAACGCCGCCATAACGCTTTGCCATGGCAAAGTAGTAGTAGGCGCGGATGAAACGGGCCTCGGCCATAATCTCATTGTAACGGCCCTCGTCCCATGCGTCCTTGTACAGGGGGAGCTTCTCTATCATCACGTTTATTTCACGGATGCGGTCATAGTTCCAGTAACCCCACTGGCCGGCGGTGTCTTCGTTTCCGCGGCCGGTAGTCTCACAGGCGATGGTGGGGCCATAACCCTTCAGGGCCTGCCACACGTTACCGACATGGTAACCGGCGGCATTCATGGTACCGTAGCCTTTTTCGTCACTGGCGTATTTGTAGCAGAAGTCCTCGATGGGGAGGTCGTTGTACAGGCCTGCGAGGTACTTGCGAACACCGAATTCGGAACTGAAAAGGGTTCCGTCATCCAGCATTCCCTTGGGCTCCAGGTCCAGGTTGTTGCAGGCCGATGCACCCACCACGAGCGCAGCTGCAACCAAAATGTATTTGTATGCTTTCATGATTCGGTATTACATTAGAATTTGATGGAGCCGCCCACATTGATGGTGCGGTTCACAGGATAGTTATAGTTCAGGACCACATTGCCGTCGGCGGGGGCGGCGCCGCCCTTGGTACCCGGACGCTCCGGATCCATGTACTTGTTGCCGCTGAATGTTAGGAGGTTATATCCACTCACATATACACGGAGTGACTTGATGCGAACACGACGGGTGAGTTTGGCAGGCAGAGTGTAGCCAATCTCCAGGGATTTGAGCCTGATATAGGACATGTTCTTGATGCCGGTTGTTCCGGTTGTGAAGCTGTGTCCGGTGGCGGGATAATAACCGGAAACCCACTGTGTATTGGGGTTCCAGGGGTCGTCCCACTGGTTTACGGTGTGCCAGCGGTCAAGGTACATGTCAAGGACTGCGCCTCCGTTGAACGGACCCACCTCGCCAAACACTTCACCGTACTCGCTGTAAACACCGGCGCTGCCGGCCCAGTTCATGGTAAAATCTATTCCTTTCCATTCGGCACCCATAGTAATACCGTAGTTGAAAACGGGCAGATTGTAAGAAGCAACAGGGTGGCGGTCGGCGTCGTTCACTACGCCGTCGCCGTTCCAGTCTTCGTAGTAGTAGTCTCCGGGGAGAGTGCCGCTACCATAGTTCCAACCTGTTGTGGGATGGTTCTGGATGTCGGCATAGTTTGTAAAGCGGCCAGCCTCCTCAACGGAGAACCAGATGTCCTTGTTTCGGCCGGAGACAGCGTCCCTGTACCAGTTTTCCATGGAGTTGCCGGCAGGGGAATCCAGATGGTAGTTCCAACGGTTCTTGGCTGCACTCATGTAACCTGACACATTGTAGCTCACTTCGCCAATACGGTTGCGGTGGCTCAGCTGGAACTCATAGCCGAAGGTGATGTCACTCTCTATGTTCTCCTGCGGCATGGAAGCCCCCACGGTGCCGGGGAGCACCACGGAAGAAGTTGCCAGCAGGCCGCTGCGGTTGCGGCGGAAAATCTCGAAGGTACCGCCCAGCTTCTGGTTCCAGAGGTTGAAGTCCAGACCCAGGTTCATGGTGGTGGCGGTGTACCAGGTGAGGTTGGGATTGGGAATGGCCGCAGCATCTACGCCGGTGACAACCGTACCGTCATAGATCCAGGCCTTGTTGCCCTGCAGGTTGTATCCTGTGTAGATGGAAGGATAGGTTCCGGCAGAACCGTCGTCACCCAGCTTACCCCAGGATGCACGCAGCTTCAGGTTGGTGATCCAGGGAGCGTTGTTCTTCACAAAGCCTTCTTCGCTGATGCGCCAGCCCACGGAAACGGAGGGGAACCAGCCCCAGCGGCTTGCCTTGGGGAAGCGGGAAGAGGCATCGTGACGTATAGCGAAATCCAGCAGGTACCTGCTCTTGAAGTCATAATTCAGATGGCCGATCCATGCACGGCGGGAAAGGTCTCCAAGGCCATTGGACTTACCCACCTGGTTTTCCTCTTCGCCGGAGAACAGGTAAGGCTTGTCAAGCATCATGGTGCGGCGGGCGTAGAAGTTGTCCCACTGGTTGTAGGACTGCTCGTACATTCCCATGGCCGCCACGTGATGGGCGCCGGCAAAAGTGTGGTCGTAGTTGACGGAAATCTGCATCAGCTGGCCGGAATTGGGATCCGTGGAGCGCTGGACGTAAGAATCGTCACCACTGTTTCTGATAAATTTCCTCAGATTCCCTTCACCGTCCTTGTCATAGAGGTAATAAGTCTTCTGATACTCCGTATTGTTGGTGGTATAGTAGTCGTAGCTGTAGAAAGCACGCACGTTAAGACCCTCAACATAGGGAATGTCATAGGTAAGGGTGAAGGCGGTATTGAGGTTGTAGCGTTTTTCCTGACGGAAGCCGGAGAAGTTGGAATCGGTGGCTGCCACAGGGTTCTCGGACTCAAGCATCTGGTCGTCCCAGCCGGGAAGGGAATGGTCTCCGTCTATCCAAGCCTCGGAAGTGGGCCTGTAAGTCCAGGCCTTCTTGTACACAGCCCAGATTGTGGTAAACGGCTGATTCTTCTCGTCCATGTAACCGGACAGCTGGACATTGGCACGCAGACGGTCCGTTATCTGGGCATCTACGTTGGAGCGGAGGTTGAACCTGTGATAGTTCAGGGAACCGCTGCGGTACGAGCCCATCATATTCATATAGCCTAAGTTGAAGAAGTACTTGATCTTCTTGGAACCGCCGTTCACGGACAGGTTGTACTGGCTCTGAGGTACGTTGTTCTTGAACAGTTCGTCGCTCCAGATGGTGCTCTTCTTGGTTCCGTTGCTATAGGCCATTATGTTTTCCCAGGAGTAGATTCCAAGGCCGCGGTTGGGATAGTTGCCATCCAAGCCGTTGTAGGACTTCTCATTGATCATCATCATGTGCGAGGCGGCATCCACCGTGTTGGGCACATAGAGGAAGCTCTGCCAGCCATAGTTCATGGACAGGTCAATGTCAAACTTGCCTTCGTCGCCGCTGCCGTGGCGGGTGGTCACAAGGATTACACCGTTTGCTGCACGGACACCGTAAATGGCGGCCGAAGCATCCTTAAGCACGGAAACCGACTCAATTTCGTTGGCATCCATGCGGGAGAAGTATGCCTGGTCACGGGGAATACCGTCCACCACGAAGAGCGGGGTACCCATACCACGGATATCGATGGCATTGTCAAATTCACCAGGCTGCGAGGAGCGCTGGGAAATACGCACGCCGGGAACTTTACCGGAGAGCATGTTCACCACGTTCTCGTTCTTGGTCACGACCATATCCTTGTTGGTGACGGCCGAAACAGCACCGGTGAGCGTGGCCTTCTTCTGGACGCCGTAACCCACCACAACCGTCTCTTCCAGGAAGTTGCTGTCGTCCGAAAGGACAACGCTGAGAGGGGACTTGGCGGCGGACACCACCACGTCCTCGAAGCCGATGAAGCTCACCACCAGGTTCTCCTTTTCGGAGGCCTGGATCTGGAAGCTTCCGTCGGCCCCCGTCATCGTTCCGCGGGAAGTCCCCTCAACGATGACGCTGGCACCGACGAGCGGCTCCCCGCCCTGGTCCTTCACCGTACCGCGGACGGTACGGGTCTGGGCGGCCAGGGTGAGCGGGAGCAGCACCATCAGTACAGACACAATAATATGTGAAAGTTTGAATTTCATACGGAGGACAATTACTTAGGCTGGATATCCTTTGCTCCTTCGGGGGCCAGACGGCGGTTGAAGAACATGTAGCAAGTGTGCCATCCGCCGATACGGATCTGACCATAGTCGTACTCAAAGCGGAGGCCAAGGCCGAAGCGGAATGCAGTACCGGTGTACACGGAAGTGGTGACGAATTCCGTATTGGTCAGGTCAAAGCCAAGCTGCTCGTGAACATCCCATGCGTTGCCGTCCCAACCGCCGATGATTTCACCGTTGCACTCGGTGCCGAACTCGTCCTTCACGGCCTGCTTCTGCTCTTCGGTAAGGTTGTCACGCTGGGAAGATACGATGGAAGGCTGGGTGCTCTGCCACCACAGACCCCTTGAGTGGCGTGCGAGGGATGTGCCAAGGTCGCCGAGGGCAAGGGTGGTACCGTCGGAATAAACCAGGTCTCCGGGTTCTGCAATGGAGATGGAAAGATTCTGGATCCATTCGATAGCCTTGGGGGCATCGCCGTGCTGGAACCAGAGGTAGTCGTTCTCCTCACCAACCTTGGACTTCATGAACAGCTCCACAAGGTTGATGTGGTTTTCACCGGCAGGAACCATTGTGCGGTATTCCATGTGCTGTGCCTCGGGGAAGTCAGGGCTGTAGTGGATGTCACCGTAGGTAGGATCATCGTCACGGCTGAAGGAAGCAAGGCCGGTGCGGACGGGATCAGTGACGGTCCAGAAGATCTTGCTCTTGATCTGGTCGTTCACCTTTGCATAAATATAGATACCGTCTTTTTCGGGATCGTAGCAGCTGGTGCCGGGACGGCCCTGCATCTTCCAGTTGTGGCCGTCTACGATGCAGCTCTTGAAGAAGTCGTAGCGGGAAGCAACCTGACCGTTCTGGTCTTCTGCGGGAGCAAGCTCGAAAGTTACGTCACCTGCGGGCAGTTCCTTGAACAGGGACTTGAGGTCGAACTCACCAAGGAAGTCCGCTGTAGCGGGAAGGGCGGCACGATAGCTGTCACCAACCTTTTCGGCGGAAATGCCGTCGGCGAATACGGGATCTTCAAGGGCTTCGGGATCAAAGCTGAAGTCGTCGCCCACCTGTACGCGGAAATAGTTGGAGCTGATGGAGGCACCCTGCACGGTAGCCTTGAGGGCTACGATGTACACCTTCCCGGCCTCGGCGCCGGTTCCTCTCAGGTTAACGGCAAGAAGGCCGTCCACAAGAGCGGGGCTGTTTACGCTGAAAAGGTTCTCACCGGCCTTGGTTGCAACCTCACGGGCATCGGCGATGCCGAAGGTGATGCCGTCAAGGGAAGTGAAGGCGGGAGTGGCAAGGAACTTGACGGTTTCGCCGTCGTTGCCCACGGTCACAAGGTCGGTGCCATATTCGGGGACGAATACCAGGGAACCGATAGGTGAAGCCTTGGGAATGGCGTAAGCCGTTCCGTTGATTGTAATCACAAAGCAGTCGGCCTTCTCTTCAACGGTAACGTCGGCGCCGCCGCCGGTAGCGGGGGCGATGACAATCTCTTTACCGTCGCTGAGCTTAAGGGTCCATACACCATTCTCCTGGGTTGCCGAAAGAATTGTGGAACCTGCGACAACAGCTTCCTTGACAATTACTTCGGTCTCGTGCCAGGCACCCTCAAGTGCGGTGACACGCTTGTCCAGTTCAGTGAGTTTACTGCTCTCGCAGGAAAAGAACACGGGAGCAACCATGGCTCCGGCAAGGAGCACGCTGACTAGTTGTTTTTTCATAAATAATGGATTAATTATGTGTTGGTTTATAAATGGCGTTCAAAGTGCCGTGTTTGCTTACAAAGTAAGCCGGGCATTGTTAAAAACTTCACGAAAGCGCCCTTAACAAAGCGCTTAATTTCACGTTTTAAGGTTTTTTTAATCCTTATGCACAACGGTTTTTCCGCCCCTAGCCCTCAGCTTGAAGTAAACCTTCCAGTTTCCGGGGCAGGCCGGTTTCACCTCCCCGTCCGGGGAGAGCAGCATGTACTGAAGCCCCATTGCAAGGGAACCTCCGTTGTCAAAATCCGGAATCCAGTCTCCGCCGGCTTTCCAGAAGCCCGGGAAGGAAACACCGTAAGGCTCCAGCGTATGGGCCTTTTTAACGCAGAACCGCGCAGCGTCGTCAGTGAGCCCCAGCAGGGCCGCCTGGATATTGTCCTGGCTCCAGCACGCATTTGATTCGTGGAAAACGCGGGATTTATATGTACGGATGGCCAGCTCGCTGCCCTTGCCAAAAAGACGGAACGGGAACACGGCGTAAAGCTCAGGATTCTCCGCATTCCGGCCCTTGCCGTATTCCTCGGCGGGAAGAATCTTACCGTCCCGGACAGGAAGCGGCGGCAGGGCGGCTTCAAGGGCGTCCCATTCGGCCTGAAGACCGGCAGGAACACCAGGAATCCCACGAAGCTGTGCAATGTCATACATGATTCCGGCTATGTAGTCCGTAGGATTCAGGCAGTCCCAGTACTGCTCTATGCTGTTGGCCGGTATAAAGCGGATGGTGTGGTTTATCCTTGGCCAGTGGCAGGCAAAAAAGCGCAACACTTCCGTAGCGAACGGAATCACATAGTCACGCGCAAACGCCTCATCCTGAGAATAATGGTAAGCATCTATCATCATTGCCAGCATCTCCAGGCCGCCGGACCAGTGGTATCGTATCCAGCGTGTGTCGGAGGCCTGCCCGGGGTTGTCCCAGCCCCAGTCGTCCTGTATATACAGGCCGAAGGGATTCATGGTCTCCGGGAAATACGCGCCGTCATGGCCGAACTGTAGCCTTGTCACATCCCTCTGGAAAGGCAGCAGACGCATATAATAGTCGAACCACGGCCTCAGGAGATCATCGTCTCCG
This sequence comes from Bacteroidales bacterium UBA4230, assembly GCA_002395605.1. GTDB lineage: Bacteria > Bacteroidota > Bacteroidia > Bacteroidales > UBA932 > Cryptobacteroides. The sequence continues at coordinate 18,864 of DGXO01000065.1, read as the reverse complement.
CTTGCAAGGAGGGGCCAGTACAGCAGGCGCTGGTTCTGATGCCAGAAGCCCGGTCCCCAGCGGCGGTAGTCGGCATCGTAGCTGCCGTAGTCGAAAGTGAGGGATCCGCCGTTGAACTTCACCGGCCAGGCTCCGCGGCCCTGACAGGCCATCATGAAACGCTGCAACAGCCATCCTCGGGTGAGGTTTTCGGCCTCGGGGTCTCCTGAAATGAAAATCCAGCTTCGGTTCCAGAAGGAGTGCCACCAGCCCACATGGGCCTTGTAGTCCGCCTTCCGGCCAAGAAGAGCCAGGACATCGGCCTTCCAAGTATCTACAGGGGCCTTTTCAGTAAGGACGGCCACCTCCACGGAGAAAGTCTTTCCGGGCAGGGCCGACCTCATCGTGCGGTCATCGGCCTTCACAAGCCCTTTTCCGGAGATGGCGGCCCCGAAAGTGCGGCCAAGGTACGGGTCTTCATACAGGCCGACAAGAGAGCCCGCATGCTGGCGGGAAAGCACCTCCTCATAAAAGGAACGGCCGTTGTGATGGGCCCATACCACGGCCGAAGGGTCTTCAAGGACGATATCGGCATCCTCAGATACCTCAAATGGTGCCCCGGCAAGCCCGCGGAACGTGTCTCCGCGCTCAAATACCTTCCGGTCCATGAACACCTTCCGCTCCCTCATGCCGTCATTGCTCACGAAAAGGGACATTTTCCTGTCCGCCTTCACATCCAGCCGGATTACCGGGGCGTTGGCATCCACCCAAACCTTCACCGTAACATTCCCTACGGCCGATTTTGCCGCAATGTCAATGCAGCCGTCGGCAAGATTGAGGGTCTGCGAAAAACGGGTATCCTCGGTGAAGGGGTTCGGGGCCAGACGAAGGCGCACGCGGCCAACCTTCAGAAGCCGGCCGGCCTCGGACCAGCTGTCCTGCTTCCCAATGTACAGCATCAGGTCCCGGGATTCCTCCACCCAGGCGTTCACGGTGACGTCTCCGTTGCCAAGCGGCATGGAATCGGCCGACCCGTTACGGGCCATATGGTCATAGACCACGTTGTAGACCTGAAGATTCCGGAGAACGTCCTTGGGAAGTTCCTGAGCGCCCAGAAGGGCCGGAATGAAAAGGAGGAAACTGATAATGAGATACTTATTCATGGGTGTGGTTTTAGATTCTTCGCTTCGCTCAGAATGACAGGGTAACCGAATTGCCGGTATATTGGATGATGGTGTCACAGGATTCGTTGTCCAGACCTGCACCGGCGTCAGGACGCACCAGCACAACGCGGAATTCCCGTTTCCGCAGCATCCCGGGGAAAGTCCCCTTGCGAGAGCCTATGGTGAGATTCCCCGACGCGTCGTCCCAGTGGAAGCCGATGGTGCTGAAGGCTCCCTTCTCGTAGGCATAGCCGTCACCCTCGTCTTCATAGAGGGTAAAGTCGCCGTCGGCCCCTGTATAAACCCTTATCTGAAGGCTGTCCCAGGGCTTCTCGGCCGCATACTGCACATCCGGGCCGATTGGAAGCACGGTTCCGCATTTTACAAAAACCGGGACTATGTCAGGGTCCACGCTGCGGGTGAAGGAGACGCCGCCGTTAAAACGCATTCCGTTCCAGAATCCCACCCAGTCTCCTTCGGGCAGATAAGACTCCAGAATGTCGTCCTCACGAAGGACCGGTGCGACCAGAAGGCGGTCGCCGAACAGGAATTCATCCTCGATGCCTTCTGTTCCGGGGTATTCCGCAAAGAGCGGACGCATGAGAGAAGCCCCCTGGGAAGTGACCTTCCAGGCCTGGCTGTATATATAGGGAAGCAGCCTGTAACGCAACCGGATGGCGCTTTCCTGGATATCAAAATCGGCATTTCCACGCTCTCCAAACTGGAAAATCTCCCGGGGCGTGTGGGTTCCGTGGCTTCGCATCATGCCGGTAAACACCGCCAGCTGCATCCATCGGCCGTAAAGTTTCCGGAAACCCGGATTCTGATTCCCGCCAGGGTAAGTTTCGGCACAGAAGAAACCTCCGATGTCGGAATTATGGTAAGGGATGCCGCAAAGGGACAGGTTAAGGGCCGATGTTATCTGGTCCCGAAGGCTTTCCCAGCTGGAAACCAGGTCTCCGGACCACACATGGGCGCCGTAACGCTGAAGACCTGCGGTAGCGCTGCGCGTGAGAATCATCACACGGCGGCTGCGTGTAAGGGCACGTTGGTGGTCGTACACTCCGCCCACGCTGTACAGAGGGAAACTGTTGCGGAGGGCCCGGTAAGTTCCCAGAGGGCTCTTATAGTCATAATCCCCTGGCTCTACGGGCTGGTGTTCCGGTTCCGTGGCATCCAGCCACCAGCCGTCCAGTCCGGCGTTCCAGAGGTATTTCTCCATATATGACCAATATATATCGCGGGCGCGCGCGTTCCAGGGGTCATACACTCTTACGCCGTATCCCTGCGGGAAAGTGCTCTGGGGAAGAAGCAGGTTCTCCGCCTCCAAGTCTTTGAAAATCTGCGTTTGAGGGCCGAAGGAAGGCCACACGGATATAAGTGCGTGCGCCCCCAGGGAGTGAACCTCGTCCATCATGCCGGAAGGATCCGGGAACTGCGGATTCAGGAACTGCACGGCGTTCCAGTGGTCATGGTCTCCCCAGTACTGCCAGTCCTGGATTATGCCGTCAAGCGGCACCTCAAGTTCACGGTAACGCTTAACCACGGAAACAAGCTCATCCTGCGAGACATAGCGCTCCCTTGACTGGTGGAAACCAAAAGCCCAGAGCGGGTTCATGGGAGCCGCGCCGGTGAGGGTACGGATCTGCCGCACCACGCCGTCGGCATCTCCGCCATACAGCAGGTAATAATCGCAGTGCTCGCCCGCCTGGGAATCGAAGTAATAATCCGTCTGGTTGCAGTGGAACTCCGTTGGCGAAGCGTTGTCCCAGAAAAGGGCATAGCCCTTGACCGAATGCAGCAGGGGTATGCCGATCTCCGTATTCACGTTCTCCAGATGCCAGTGCTTTCCATGCTGGTTGAGACCGCTCCCTTTGTGCTGGCCCAGCCCGAAGACAGCTTCATCGGCCTCCAGGGAGAAGGACTGGCACACGCGGAAGTGCTCCGACGAAGACCCTAAATGCATGGCATCGGAGAGTTCTCCGGTAAGAAGCTTCCCTTCAGTGGTATAGAATGCCACCGTGCAGCTCCCCATGTCCAGTTTCACCTTCAGGGCCGACGTAGTGAGTTCCACTGTTCCGGGCGCCGTCTCCCGCACCCGGAAGCTCACCTTGCCGGGCTTAAGCACAACCGACCCTGAGGCTGATAAATCCTCCGGCGCATACAGCGGAGATTTCACCACCCGGATAATCTCAGGGGTGTAGCAAATGACTTCCACCCGGGCCTTACTTCCATCGGCCGAAAGGCCATGGGCGGTCTTGTGCCATGGCCCTCTGGGGCCGCAAGCCACGGCCATAAGGGCCAACAGTATTCCTAATCCTCTTTTCATTTTCCCCATGCTTTATTAGGTTCATTCCCCATAGTGAGTTCCAGTACGCCACCGGCCATCAGGTCTTCGTGGCTGAGGAAGGCTCTGTTCCACTCCTTTCCGTTGAGTCTGGCGCCCTGGATGTATTTATTGTCGCGGGAGGCGCCATCGGCCTTCACCGTAAACGTCTTTCCGTTAGAGAGATGCAGGCTGGCTTCCGTAAAGAGGGGGCTGCCTATGGCGTATTCGGCCTTGCCCGGAGTAACGGGGTACAGGCCTACGGACGACCACACCACGAAGGATGTCATGCCGCCGCCGTCTTCGTCGCCGGGAACGCCCATGAGGTCGGCCCTGAACCAGGTGTCCAGGAGCTGGCGGATACGCTTCTGAGTCTTCCAGGCGGCGCCGGCGTAATTGTACAGGTAAGGCACGTGGAGGGAAGGCTCATTGGCCATGGAGAACTGTCCCACGTTGCCAGTATGGTCCGGGAGCTTGGCAAAGAACTCGTACTTGCTGCGGCCCAGCGGGGTGGCGAAGGTTTCGTCCAACTTACGCACAAAGGCCTCAGGACCGCCCATGAGGCTCACAAGACCCTCGATGTCGTGCTGTACGTCCCAGCGGTACACCCAGCCGTTGTTCTCACCGTAATACTCACGGGCGCCCATGCCGCCGGGGAAACTGTAGTCGAAGGGTTCGATAAAGTTCCCGCGCGCGTCCTTGGGATGGAAAAAGCCCGTGGCCGGGTTGTAGAGGTTTTTGTAGAAGGACGCCGCCTTTGTGGCAAGGGAAACCAGCACGGCGTCTCCTGCGGCCTCGGCTATGCGGGCCATGCACCAGCAGTCGTAGGATGTGCCAAGGGTAACTGCCACAGGCTGGCGTTTCTCGAAGGGATGGACGTTGGGATCGGTCTCCGTCTCCCCTTCGGCAAGAGCCGGCATATAGCCGTTGGCCCAGAAGAAGCGGTCTATGGCGCCGGCGGGATTTCCGCACCATGGAGCCAGCGTCTTGTGCTGCAGGGCACCATAGGAGGCGTCACGGGCTTTCTGGACATCAAGGTCCAGGCCCTTCACTATTGCATCTGCAAAGGTGGCAATGGTGTGGTTGGAATTCATCCTGCGGGTATCACCGTCAACTTCCGGGAAGGTTGGAGCCCAGCCCGTGCCGTTCTGGTCCGCCATCCTGAGGAAAGAGGCCAGGACGGCTTCCTCCACGGGACGGTCCATCACCACCCTGAGCGGATGGGCGGCGCGGTAGGTGTCCCAAATCCAGTCGTCGTTGTAGAAGGGAACGCCGCCGTCCTCATGCACCTTACCATCAAAAGCGCTCCAGTAGAGACCGTCTTCGCTCATGCAGATCGGGCGCTCGAAAGTCCTGTAATAGGAGGTGTAAAAGACCGTCTTCTGCTCCTCGGTGCCGCCTTTGACTGCAATGCGGCCAAGTTTTTCGTTCCAGATTTTTCGGCCTGCGGCAGCAACTATCCCAACGTCATAGGTATCAGTTTCACGGCGCAGGTTCTTCAGTGCCTGCTCTGTGCTGATGAACGAAACCCCGTAGCGGAGATGGATCTCCTTCTCCTTGAACCTCAGGCCGATACAGGCGCTGCGGCCTTCGTCGCTTTTCCTCTCCGTTATCTGTCCATGGGCCAAGGCTCCGGCTTCGGAGGGCGTCTCCTGGAATTCCATGGCCACATACACGCGGGTTTGGCCGGATACCGTCTGCCAGCCGGTGAGAAGGTTGCCGCTAAGCGCCACCGACCCGTTTCCGGAAGACAGCAGCACCGCCGGCTCACCCTCCCGGAAATTGAGGCGGTAAACGGCACTCTGGTGGTTCACGGCATAATCGGCATGAATAGCCCCATCCTCCAGGTCTACGGAGAATCCGTAGGGCGTAATGTGTTCATTGTCATATGTTACCGGAATCACAGGGGCCAGTTTTCCACGGGAGGTGACGCTGAGTTTAAAGGCCGACCTTTCCCGGTGGTTTGTCACTATCACCGGCAGGCCGTTCACGTACTCGGAAGTGTAATCGGCCCGCTCCGGATACACGCGCAGCATGGAATTGGGCAGCTGGACCGTGGGAAAAGTGGGCACCAAGAGGTGGCTCACGTTGCCGATATACGGATTCACGTAGTCCACCGGTTCTTTCTTGGCCGTACAGGCGCCAAGCACCAGCGCCAACGCCAACAGTTTGACAACAGTTTTCATATTCTTGGTAGTTCTTATTTACGGAGTTTGTAGCTGTGGTGCCGCTGGTATACCTTGCGGATGGTGCCGTCGGCATTGTAGTAGAGCCTGTCCACGCAGATGGAACGGAGGTTCCCCATCTGGGAGAGCTGGCAGCCGTGGTAGAACAGGTACCACTGGCCCTTGTACTCTACTATACTGCCGTGGGAGGTGTCGCAGTCTGTGGCATCTAGGAAGATGCCTTTGTATTCCCAGGGGCCCAGAGGGCTGTCGCTCATGGCATAATGCATCCGGTTGTACTGTTTTCCATTTCCATCTATGTAATTGTCCGGATATGAGAGGTAGTATTTTCCGTTGTACTTGTGCACCCAAGTGCCTTCATGGAAGTCCACCAGGCCTTCCATCCGTTGCGGTTTTGAGGCAAGTTCCACCATGTTTTTCTTGAGGCGGGCTCCGTAGCACTCTCCGCCTCCTCCGTTGTAAATATAGGCTTTCCCGTCGTCATCCACAAATACGCAAGGGTCTATATGTGACGTCATTCCCTTGATGTAGCCTTTAACCTTGAAGTCAGAGGCCGGTTTGTCGGAAACGGCTATGCCTATCTTCCAGGTGCTGCCGGTATGGGTGCCTGAGGGATGGGGAAAGTAATAGTAGTATCTGCCGTTGCGGTAGGCGCAGTCCGGAGCCCACATGAAACCGCCTTCCTTACGGCCCCAGGGCACGTCAGAGGCGCGGAGGATTTCCCCGTGGTCTGTCCAGTGGATCATATCGTCGGTGGAAAAGACATGATACTGGTCCATGAGGTCGCATCCGCGGGGCGGGTCGATGTCGTGGGATGCGTAAACGTACAGGCGTCCGTCTTCCCACACGTGGGCCGATGGATCGGCCGTGTAGAGCTCTGTGATAAAGGGGTTGTCGGCCATGCCGTCAATGGTCATGAATTCTGCCGGCTTCTCAGGATAAGCCTTTAGGTACCAGGCCACTTTCCTAGCCAAAAGGAGGGCCCCTTCATCACTGGGATGGATGCCGTCACCATCCAGGGTGTGGCGGGCTTCCTGGAGGACGGGATACATGTCCAGGACTTCTGCCCCGGTTTCCGTAGCGGCGGCATACAGGGCCGGACACACCTGCTCCTGTGACACTTTGTCGGAGATTCCGTAGGAGTCCCTGGTGAAAAGGGTGGGTGTCATTAGTATCACGCGCGGCCGGGAAGGGAGGTTCTGAAACATGGTGGTGAGAATGACGGCATCGTCCTGGAATTCGTCCAGGTGCGTGGCATTCCACGGCTTGCTGTCATTGCCTCCAAGGTCTATGAAAACTATATCAGGATTGCTTGTAAGGGCCTCTCCAAGCCGTCCCCTTGTCCAATACGGGCAGTCTGAATGCCTCAGCATGGTACATCCTCCCACGCCATAGTTTTCTACTGTGTAACCCTCCCCGAGCAGTTCCGCAGTGCGGGCTGGATAGGAAAGGCGGGCAGGGTCAGACGTTCCGGCCCCTTCGGTGATACTGGCGCCCACAAAGACAACTTTAGTCTGCGCCTGTAAAGAAGGCGCCAGCAACGAAAACAACAATAATAATAACCATTTTTTCATAACCAATTCACTTTACAGGTCTTGTCAGGATTCCAGGTTGATAGATGCCGTCGTCAAAGGAGGCAAAAGAGGCCGATTTCACCTCCCGGCAGGGAACTCCGGCGTGCTCCAGAAGGGCGTGAAGCGCGGCATAGCCCTTTTCCGATGACAGGAAATCGTCCAGGGTACTTACCCACCGGCGGCCGTTTTTCACCATGACCGGAAGCGGGGCCGTGCATTCGTTTTCGCTGCGCAGGAGGGCCGCTGTCTTAAGGGCCTCGGCACGCTTGTTCCAGCGGCGCCAGTCGGCCTTGCAGGCATTCAAGAGGACTTCACCCTCCTCAACGAATGGGCCGCAGAGGGTATAGCGTGCGGCATCCTGTGACTGGACTTCGCAGAAGTAGAAATCGGCATTGGACATACCGCGGGTCCAGGAGCGCTGCTCCGGGAGGAAGGAGGAACGGCAAAGCGGAGTAAGCGTTATTTCAAGCCCATAGAAGGCCGATGTCTCCGGCCGCAGCCCCCAGTACCAGATGTCATGGGAAGCGGCGGCTTTGGGGAGCGCGTTCTCCGTGGATGCATCCACGATGTATAGCGTACGGCCCTTCGGTTTTGTGGAAAGGGCCACGCCCTGGGCTTCCAGAATGCGGCCAAGGCGGCTGTCCGGGGCGGCCACAAGGACTACTGAGTCGTAAGATTCTTCGCTTCGCTCAGAATGACATTCGCTGTCCTGAGGGACTAAGTATTTCTCCGCCCACGGGCACCAGGCCGGGCCGTCGGGGGCATTGGCAGCCCTCATGGCATCGAACATCGGCCATGGATCATAGAGCGGAAGGGAAGGGTCATAGCCCGGATTGAGCGTGGATGAATATGGGCCGATACGCTCCGGCTGCACTCCCGGCAGGCCCTCCACATACGGGCCAAAGAAAATGCCGTCATCAAGCGTAGGAGCGCTTGAGAGGTCCTTTTTCCCAAGCGGAAGCGGCTTCAGCGCATACCACACCATGTTGAAAACCGTGGTGTAGGAGGCTCCGGCTTCGCGCATGGCCTTGATAAGGGCGTAACTCTCATAGGCAAGGCCTTCCATGCGGCCCAGGGCACTTTCGTAGGCCCTGTTACCGTTGTATCGGCTCACCTCTTCCGGCGTACCGTAATAGGCCATGCTGTGCTCTCCTACTCCCCAGGGCTTGCCGATGGCCTTCCATTCCCGCATGCTGCCGGCATCCCCGTAGTGGCCCATGGTCACGGGAAGGATGCCTTCCCCGTCCTCCTCTCCGTCTGAGGAAATCCAGGGACGGGAAGGATCGGCCTGGCGGACTATCTCCACCCAGTCACGCCATGCCTGCTCCTGGAGAGGCATGAGGTCCGGGCGCTTATGCACATACAGGATTACCGGTTTGTTCTCGTTGGAAATGCTCCAGCCAAAGACAGAAGCATGGTTCCGGTCCCTCATCACCATACGCCTCAAGTGGTCTTTGGAATGCTCCCAGAATATGGGATTCTCCAAAGCAGGGCCGCCGTCGCTGGCCCAGTTGGCGGTTTCGGCAAGGACACATATGCCCATTTCATCGGCCATATCCAGATAGAAACGGGGATATACCTGGGCGTGCGGGCGTACGGCATTTCCGTTCATGGCTTTGATGGCCGTAAACCATGCCCAGGCATAGCGGCGGGTCATCTGGGGAATACCCATGAAGTGCCAGGAGTCTCCACGTAAGGGATAAGGCTCCCCGTTAAGGCAGAGTTTGTCGGCTTCCAAGGTCCATTCCCTGTAGCCGAAGCGTTCGTATTTGTTGTCTGTCTGGGTTTTTCCCTGATAAAGCCCCACTTGCAGGATGTAGAGGCGGGGATGCTCCGGAGTCCATTTTTCAAGGTTTACAGGTGTTTCCAAAGTCACCGTTTCAGTGGCGCCGGGGGCAAGTGTCACCAGGCCGAAACCCACGCGTAGGGCTTCGGCGCCAAGTTCCCATGCCGGCACAGGAGCTTCCCGGACCGTGGTTCCGGCAAGGTTAACCCATTTGTTCACTGCGGCTTCCGGCCTTACGCGGACCGGATCCGATGTCTGGTTCCTGAGGGTGACGGTCAGCCTTAGAAGGCCCTTACCCACAAGGGGCTGGACATAAACGTCCTCAACTCTCACGGAGGGGCGGCGGACAAGGTACACGTCCTGCCAGATTCCTGCAATATGGGTTCCCCACATGGAACCGGCGGGGATGACACGGCGCCCCACCCCGCCATGGTCTTCAAAGCACTGCTGTGAGATTACCCTCACAAAGATTTCGGCACGGACGCCGGGTGTTACAAGTGGGGTTATATCGGCCTCAAAAGGAAGGAAAATGTCAAAGTTTTCTGCAACCAGGGTTTGCCCCACAAACACCTGGGCCTTGCCTGCAACAGCCTCAAAATGGAGGAAAATACGGTCTCCGGCCCAGTCTCGCGGGATTTCCACGGTCTTGTGAAGCCACGCGGCGGAAAGGGTGTCCCAGCGCTCCGGATAAGAGGGATAGTTCCGGTGGTCCGGTCCCTCAAGCCCTTCATAGGAAAAACTGTTGACATTCCAGGGAGAAGGGATTTTTATCCTGGTGTGCTCCCATTCACCCGTGAATTGTTCTCCGGGTTGGAGGTCCCAGTATCCGTTAAGACAAATGTCTTCCCGCCATGGTTTTTCAAGACGGTTTGTGAAGCCTTCTGACGGGGCGAAGGCCATCAGGGCGGTTACTAGCAAGGTTATTATCATGAAGCAAAAATAGCCTCACGCACTAAAAAAGCACTTTACCCCGCAGTTAACGCCGGTTAAAAAAACCTTAAAAAGAAATAAATACTACCTGAGATAGGGCTTCAGCTTGTCCCAGGACACGGTTACGCATAGCGGGCCGAAGGCGTGCGGCAGGAGGTCGTCCGGTTGGAAGAGCCACATGACGCCGCTCTGGCCCACGGAGAAATTGCCGTTGGGAACCACAAGGTCCAGTTCCAGGAGGTCCAGGACATCGGGGTTTTCGGCCTCCATATCGGCCTTCGCCTGGGCCTGCATGAGGGCGGCTACGTTCTCAAAATAACCTTCGGCAAAGAGAGCGTCCTCCGTGAGGGGTTCTCCGGTTTTGGCGTCGAACACTATCTGGGAACAGGTGGAGGAGCCATGGGCGCCGCCCCTGTAGAAGTAATAGTTTATCTGGTAGTTTCTCCAGCCCTTGTACTTCCCGGTGAATTCCCCTATGATATTGTCTTCCCAGGAGAGTACGGGCATCTTGCCTATCATGCCGGAGTTCTCCGTGATGTATTCGTCGATGAGGTTCTCACGATACTGCACGGCCGTTTCCTCAAGGTTGGCGGCATCCGAGTCCTCCAAGTCGAAGGCCTGAGCCACGATTGTATTGTTAATCCGTTCCATGGCGGGGATGAGCGTGCCGCCAGAGGCATACTGGATGGACACCTTGTAGAACAGGGAGTCTTCCTGGGAGCCCTCCAGGGGCAGAATCATCTCGTCCTCAAACACGCCCACTTTGAAGGTGTCGCAGGCGCTCACAAGGAGAATGGCCGCAAAAATGGCGGGAACTAACCTTTTCATAATGTTATCTTTGCTTTTTTGAGTCCTTTTGATGAGGCCGATACCGTAATGGGGCCATTCCCGGTACGGCGTACAATGACGGAAGCCTTGCCGGCAAATGCAGGCAGCTCATGGCTGTAGAACGGCACATGGGAGGTGGGGTCTCCGGCGTCCGTGGCAACAATTTCGGCCGGGCCATTAACCTTGAATTCTATTGTGGCCGATGCTCCCGGGCACAGCACGCCGGCCTTGTCAAGCACGTCTACGGCAACATAGCAGAGGTCTTCTCCCTCATAATCCGCATAGGCGCTGAGCTTTGCGGCCTTGCCTGCGGTCTGAACCTTGTCACGGGCCCATTCGCGGCCGTTTTTGTAGCACACCACTTCCAGCGTTCCGGGGGCGTACAGGACATTGTCCCAAACTATGCGGTAGCCGTCCTTCTGCTTTCGGCCAAGGGATTTGCCGTTTAGGAAAAGTTCGGCCTCATCTCCGGAAGTGTACACGTGGACGGGGGTTACTTCCCCTTCCCTGCCGGGCCAAGTCCAGTGCGGAAGTATGTGGGCTACAGGCTTTTCCGGGCGCCAGCGGGACTGATACAGCCAGTAGCGGTCTTTGGGGAAGCCCGCAAGGTCCATTATGCCGAAGTAGGAGCTGCGTGACGGAAGCGGGACATCTGAGATCTGCTGGCCCCAACCGGCAACCATTTTACGGTAAGCCTCTTTCTCTTCCTCCGTGTGGAAGTTTGTGAAAACGGATGGGTCCATGTTGAAGGGAGTGGGCTCCCCAAGGTAGTCGTAGCCGGTCCAGACAAACTCTCCGGCGCACTCCGGAACCTTGTCTTCGTATTCCCACTCATAGTCCGGCTTGGAGGCCCAGCCGGGAGCGTAGAGGTCGTAGGAACTCACCTGGAAGGGGGCTTCCATTGTCCAGCCTTTTCCCTTTTCCTGCTCTACGGGGAAGCGGTAGAACCCACGTGTGGATATGCAGGATGCGGTTTCGGAGCCGTACACGGGCTGGGTAGGGTGCTCCTCAACAAACTTCTCATAGAGATGGGGTTTGTAGTTGAAGCCGTACACATCTATGGTTTCGGCATAACCTGTGAAGGCCGCGCCGGGATTGTCGTTGCCGGCGGTTGTAAGGCGCGTGGGGTCTTCCCTATGGCAGAGGTCCGTGAGACGGCGGGGAATGTCCCATCTTTCGGGCCAGCCCTGCTCTCCGCATTCGTTGCCGATGCTCCAGAGCACAATGCTGGGATGGTTGCGGTCCCGGCGAATCATGGCCGTGAGGTCTTTTTCGGCCCACTCCTCAAAGAGCGTGGCATAGCCGTTATCCTTTTTGGGTACGGTCCAGGTGTCCGTGAGCTCGTCTATAACCAAGAAACCCATACGGTCGCACATGTCAAGGAGTTCCGGTGCAGGAGGGTTGTGGCTCATGCGGATGGCGTTGCAGCCCATTTCCTTGAGCATTTCAAGGCGACGCTGCCAGGCGTCCTCATTCCATGCGGCTCCAAGGGCTCCGGCGTCGTGGTGCAGGCATACGCCTTTGAGGAAAGTCTTCTTTCCATTAAGGTAGAAGCCGCCAGGGCGGAATTCGGCTGTCCTTATGCCGAAGGGAGTTTCGTAGACATCCTTGGTGTCTTCCGTTTCCACCACGGTGCGGGCAATGTACATCTGGGGATTCTCCGGGCTCCAAAGGCGGGGATTCAGGATTTCAAAGTCCTGGACTTCCGTGCGGCCGTTATAGGCCTCAACCACGGAGCGGGTTTCGGCCACAATGTATTCTGTGTTGCCATCCCTGTAGAGGATACGGGTGGAGATGCGGGCAATGCAGGTTCCGGGGGCCTTGAGGGTTACTTTATTGTAAACTATTGCCTTGCCGGCTGCCATCTGGGTGGTGATGAATGTACCCCAGTGGGCCACGGACGTCTTTTCCGTTTTGGTAATCCAGACATTGCGGTAAATGCCGCCGCCGGGATACCAGCGGGAACTTTCCGGCTTGTTGTCCAGGACAATCTCTATGCGGTTTTTGCCTTCCCGGAGCCTGTCCGTAATGTCTACGGCCCAGCTGCTATAGCCGTATGCCCAGCCGCCGGCCTTTATGCCGTTCACAAATACGGAGGCGTTGGACATGGCGCCGTCAACTTCCAGGCGGATGTCCTTTGCAAGGTCCTCCGCGCTTACTTCCAGCGTTTTGCCATAGCGGGCCCTGCCCCACCAGGGGAGTTTTCCGGTTTCTCCGGGGTATTCCTGATTGAATTCCCCCTCAACGCCCCAGTCGTGGGGAAGGTTTACGGTTCTGGTCTGGCCGTCCTTGGTGAAATCCCACCCGCTGTTCCAGGATTCCCGGCCCGCAGGCTGCGCTGCGGCGCTCAGCGCCGCCGCAAGAAGTGCTATTATTGTTATGGTCTGTTTCATATCAGTCACGAAGATACTCAAAAAAGGGAAATTCTGCAAAACGATAGATTTTTACTATATTTGTACTATCATGAAATTCAGGACTTACGTGCTTTTTTGGTTCCTTTTCGGGGTTGTGGCCGACACCGTTATCGGCCTCACAATCTTGAGGGGTGCGCCGTGGTGGGCACTGGCCATAATGGCTGCCCCTACCCTGGCCGCAGGGATTTGCCTGCCCCCTATTGGCGCCGGAAAAAGCTACACGGCCTTCCTGAGGGCGTTTTCCTACCTCATTTTCATATTTGAGTTCCCGAAATTCCTCGCTGCGCTTTGCGGGCTTTTCCTGCCTGCGGGAGTGGCGGCCGGGATAGGGGCGGCGGTGTCCCTGTTTTTCATTACGCTCATTTTCTACGTCACGCAGCACCTTACGGTTACGGAAACCACATTAAAGTTTGACAATCTGCCGGAATCCGCAAACGGGCTCAGGATATGTCACATTGCGGATTTCCACCTTGGTTCTTTCGGCGGCAAAAGCCCATATATCCAGCGGATTGTGAACACGGTCAACGCCCAAAAACCGGACGTGGTCCTTTTCACCGGGGACCTTGTGAACTTTGAAACGCAGGAGGCTTACCCGTACCGGGATGTGCTGGCTGGGCTCCAGGGCCCGGTGTATGCCGTCCTTGGCAATCACGACTTCCTTCTTCACGGCCCCAACGACTCCAATGAGAAGGGCCGCCTTGCAGACATGGCCCGCCTGGTGGAGTTCGAAAGAACCGGTACACCCTGTCATTCTGAGCGAAGTCGAAGAATCTTAAAATTTAGTATATGAGCACTGAATGGATTGTTACTGAGATTGACGGGAAGGTGGCATCCATTGCCACGGACTACCGTCACCTGGCCCACATAGGGGCGCAGGTTGCACTGCTGCCGCCTGAAGAAGTTGGCAGCGTAGGCACACGCAAAATCTCCACGGAAGAACTCATGGAGTTTTCCAAATACCTCACCTGGGAGGATCTCATGCTCTTCGGCACCCCGTTCCAACTGAAGGTTTGGAAAACCCTCTACGACCTCCCCCGCAAACTCTACAGCTACTCAGAGATTGCCGCGCTTGCCGGAACTCCTCAGGGAGTGCGTCCTGTTGCACATGTGGTTGCATACAACCCCGTGGCGTTTGTGATTCCCTGCCACCTGGTAATACCCAAGGAGTCCATGGACAGGGCCCGTGACATCCGCTCTGCCGCAGAAGGCACCCTGTTCCAGGGCCGAGACTTGTATCTTCTTGATAGCATAGACGTTGGCGCCTACGCCTACGGCCCGGAGCTAAAGCGCGAGCTCATCAAGCGCCAGCTCTCCGGCGAGGCCGGCTAGCGGCCCGGGCGTCATGCCCGGCCCCGACCCCGGCGTCATGCCCGGCCCCGACCGGGCATCCCTCCCCGCCCTCGTGGAGCCAAACGCCTCAGCAGCAATACATTACACAAAAACGTCTACCCGGATTCAGGTAGACGTTTTTGCATACAATTCTGATTTTCAGTCACTTGCCTCCACGGCTCCGCTTTACTTGGTACCGAATATACGGTCTCCGGCATCTCCAAGGCCCGGAACGATGTAGGCGTTCCCATTGAGCTTCTCATCCACGGCCGCAAGATAGATGTCTACGTCCGGGTGTTCTTTCTGAACGCGTGCAATGCCCTCAGGGGCACCTACAAGGCACATGAGGCGGATATTGCAGCAACCGCGCTCCTTGAGCATCGCAATGGCGTCGCAGGCGCTGCCGCCGGTGGCAAGCATGGGGTCCGTCACAATGACCAGACGGTCCTGGATGTCTTCGGGGAGTTTGCAGTAGTACACTACAGGCTTGTGGGTTTCCTCATTGCGGTACAGGCCGATGTGACCAACCTTTGCAACGGGAACCAGGGTCTGGAGACCGTCTACCATGCCAAGACCGGCCCTGAGGATGGGAACGATGGCCAGTTTTCGGCCACCAATCCGCTTTGCCATCATCTTGCAGATGGGAGTTTCAATGGGAATATCCTCCAGGGGAAGGTCCCTTGTAACTTCATATCCCATGAGAAGGGCAATTTCCTTAAGAAGCTCACGGAAATCCTTTGAACCGGTTTCCTTCATTCGCATGATTGTGAGCTTATGCTGAATCATGGGATGGTCTATAACATGCAGTGTACTCATAGCCACGAATCAATCAAGGGTTAATTATTTTGCTGATGCAGCGGCTTCAGCTTCTTTAACCATTTCCTCGGAGGCGCTGATGTAAATCTCAACGCGGCGGTTCTGTGCACGGCCAGCCTCGGTGTCGTTGTCGGCCACAGGGAAGTTGAAGGAAAGGCCTTCGGAGGTGATGCGGTCCTTGGCGATGCCCTTCTTCTGGAGGTAGGAGGCAACTGCGTCTGCGCGCTGGTTGGAAACCTTCTGGTTGGCGGCCTCGGAGCCTACGTTGTCGGTGTGACCGTAAACGTTGATGTTGGCAAGAGGCATGTCGGCCATGTCGGCGGTGAACTTGTCAAGTTCTTTCTTGGCTTCGGGCTTGAGGGAAGACTTGTTGAAGTCGAAGAGGATACCGTTGTCGAAGGTGACCTTGATGGCCTTGAGACCGTTGACGTCCTCTACGGTTTCTACCTGGGCGTTTGCAAGCTCTGCAAGCTCCTTGGCCTTCTTGTCCATAGCGTTGCCGATAAGAGCTCCAGAACCGGCACCAACTGCAGTACCGATGGCTGCACCGATGGCTGCACCCTGACCGTCACGGCCAATCAGATAGCCGATACCTGCACCAAGGGCAGCACCTGCACCGGAGCCGATGAGGGAACCCTTGCCAAGATTTGACATGCCGCAGCTCAGTACCATGATGCCGCAAAGAAGAATGGAGATTACTTTTTTCATATAAAAGATTGTTTTAGTTTGAGTTCTAGTCATACAAATATAATCAAATTTTTCTCACTTTATCCCGCTTCAGTAAAGATTGAAAAAAAATCGAAGAAATGTTTGCGCTTTCAAAAAAAAGCATTACCTTTGCATTCCCAACGCGGAAATAGCTCAGTTGGTAGAGCACGACCTTGCCAAGGTCGGGGTCGCGAGTTCGAGTCTCGTTTTCCGCTCTAAAAGCGTCAATCACTTGTGGTTAACGCTTTTTTTAGTATCTTTGCAGGTGAAGACCACACTGTTATGCTGCGCCACTTACACCTGTGCATTCTCCTGATGGCACTATTTGCTGCTCCGCTGGCATCTTTTGCTCAGACAGACAAGGATATTCTAATCCTGTCTTCACACACTGCGTCAAGTGAGTGGGAACAAGGTATCCTGGAGCCAATACTTGAACTGGACCGGGAAAGGGAGGATATCTCCGTCACCATTCACCGTTTCCAGCTCCTGTCCCACCCCAATGTAAGCTCGCTTATCGGCAGCGTGCAGGAGGCCCTGGAGGCACAAAAGACGCGTCCATCCCTTGTCATAATGGTGGGCGGAAGCATCTTCAATTTCACATTTTATGTCCACAAGCGCTGGGAGGGAGTCCCTATTATCCTTATAGGAGAGCAGGACTACTACTGCGCGGTAGGATACACTCTCAACGGTCCCGGAGACCCTTCGGCCAAAAGATACCCAATATCCACCTTTGACAGTTTTGGCATTAACTATACCCTCATTGAGGTCCCGTTCATGTACCGGCGCACCATAGACCTCATATTCAGGGTGCAGCCCGGCCTCAAGAAGTTCATATTTGTTGCCGGGGAGAATTACATGTGCAAGGAATACCAGTGGAGAATAGAGCAGTACATCACGGACACTTATCCAAATGTCTCGTATAGGGTAATCCATTCCCTCTACTCAAGCACGGACGAACTCCTTGCCGCCCTCAGGGAGGATTCCGGCCCGGACACCGCTGTCCTTTTCGGCTCATGGCTGGTGAGGAAAGACTACCTTGGAAACGTTTCCACCAGGCACAATACGCTGCGTCTCATAGAATCCCTGGCCCCCACATATACGCTCTATGAGGCCGACATGAATACGCACCCCCATCTGATTGGATTCTACACCTACTCTCCAATGGAGTACAGGCGCATAACCAGGCAGCGCGTCCTGGATGTCCTGGATCACGGGTTGCAGCCTTCCCAGATGCATCTTTCCCACATGGAGGCCGGCATCGCTTCCCTCAACTACAGAGCCATGAAGCACTTCGGCCTTAATACCGCCCTGATTCCGGAAGACGCCCGCGTGGTGGAAGGCCCCCAAACCCTGTGGCAGGCACACAAAAAAGCAATCATGTGGGCGTTGTTCTTCATTCTCGTTGGCATCGGCGCAATAATAGTGATAACAATGAGCCACAGCTTGTCTTCCCTCATGAAGGCCCGCAACATGGCCGAAAAAGCCAATGACATGAAAGTGGCGTTCGTCCAGAACATGAGCCATGAAATCCGCACTCCGCTCAACTCCATCATCGGCTTCTCCCAGCTCCTGTGCATGCCGGACGGCTACAATTCCGACGAAGAGAAGTCCGAATACCTGGATTACATAATGAACAACGCGCAGATGCTCATGGTGATGGTCAACGACATGCTCAACCTGTCGGACATGGAGAACGGGCGGTATGCCGTAAACATGGGCCCCACCAACCTCAACGAGATTGCGCGCATGGCCATAAAATCCATAGACCACAACATCCCCCTTGGCGTCGCCATCGTGCGCCAGCCCGGAATTGATGAGGACGCGCGCTATATCACTGACGGCCTCCGCGTGCAGCAGATCCTTGTGAACTTCCTCACAAACGCCTGCAAGCACACCACCAGCGGAGAAATAGTGATTGGCAGTTCCCTGGTGGAGAACCCCGGAGAGATCACCTTCTATGTGGCCGATACCGGTCCCGGCGTGCCCGCCGAAAAAGCCGAAGAAATCTTCGACCGCTTTGTGAAACTGGACAACAACAAGCAGGGAGCCGGGCTGGGCCTCAGCGTATGCCGGCTTATCGCAGCCAACCTCAACGGCCATGTATGGCTGGATACGGAGCACACGGACGGCGCCCGGTTTGTGCTGGCCTTCCCCCTGATTGAAGCATAAAAGAAAAGCCCGGCCTCTTGAGTGAGACCGGGTTTTTCTTTTTGAGAGTATTCCTTACTCTGCTGCAGGAACTTCTGCTTCAGCTGCGGGAGCGGCTTCTTCGGCCTTCTTTGCGCGGCTGCGGCGGGTGGTCTTCTTGGCCTCTTTCTTGCCGGAAGCAAGGGCGGCCTCGTTGAAGTCCACGAATTCTACCAGCACCATTTCTGAAGCGTCACCCTGGCGGAAACCGGTGTGGAGGATACGGAGGTATCCACCGGGACGGTCGGCCACCTTAGGAGCGATGGTGCGGAAAAGTTCGGCAGTAGCCTCTTTGTCTTTCAGGTAGCTGAAGACAATGCGGCGGGAGTGAGTTGTATCTTCTTTTGACTTGGTCACGAGGGGCTCAAGGTAGGGCTTGAGAGCCTTTGCCTTAGCCTCGGTGGTGGTGATCCTCTTCTTCAGGATGAGGGAGGATGCCATGTTGGCGAGCATCGCCTTGCGGTGACCGCTCTGACGACCAAGATGATTGACTGCTCTATTGTGTCTCATTGTTAAACGATCTTTTTCTTAGGTTCAATATTGTACTTGGTGACATCCATACCGAAGGAAAGCTTCATCTTCTCTACAAGGAGGTCGATTTCGTTGAGGGACTTGCGGCCGAAGTTGCGGAACTTCAT
>DGXO01000021.1:5624-10611 GCA_002395605.1 Bacteroidales bacterium UBA4230 | reverse complement strand
CGACAGTGGTCCGCAATGAACCAATCCCGTGCTGTTTGACGCGGAGCGCTTAAGGACAGCACCGATGCGCGCCAGCAGTTCCGCCGTCGAGAACGGTTTCGCGACGTAATCGTCACCCCCGGAAGCGAAGCCGGAAAGGAGGTCTTCCTCCGAAGACCGGGCGGTCAGGAAGATAATGGGCGTCATCCATCCCTTTTCCCGGAGGACCCCGGCCAGTTCATATCCGGACATCCCTGGCAGCATTACGTCCAACAGGATAAGCCGGATCCTGTCGTTCATCATTTCCAACCCATTCTCGGCACTCTCCGCTTCATGGGTCTTATAGCCGGCCCGTTCAAGATTGAACAAAAGGATTTTCCGAAGGTCGGCGTCATCTTCAATAATCAAGATTTCTTCCATATCACAAAGTTACACATTAATACGGTCGTTTCCAGCGGCTTAACAGAAATTTAACCGCTGTTTAATAACCATTTAACAGCGTCTGTCTTTCTTTGCAGCGGTTAAATACATAACAGGAAATGAATAAGAAAGAAAACAGAGCGGCCAGAGCAGAGAAAATCTGGCGGATTTATAACTGGGCAAGATTTATCCTGTTGATAGTCATTATCTTGCTCTTGTTTTTCGGATTGAGCAGGGCGTCTTAACTTTTATCAATCAAACAAGAATGATACAGTTTATTTTTGGCGGGATCATCGTATTCCTTTGCGTACTCGCCGTATTCGATCTCGTGGTCGGCGTCAGTAACGACGCGGTCAATTTCATCAACTCGGCCATAGGTGCGAAAGCCGCGCGTTTCAAGACGATCATCGCAGTCGCCGCCATCGGCGTCTTCGCCGGTGCCGCTATGTCGAACGGAATGATGGACGTAGCCCGCCACGGCATATTCACCCCGCAGTATTTCAGTTTCTACGAAGTCATCTGCATTTTCCTCGCCGTGATGGTCACAGACGTGATCCTGCTCGATATTTTCAACTCCCTTGGAATGCCGACATCCACCACGGTTTCTCTTGTGTTCGAAATGCTGGGAGGCGCTTTCGCCCTGTCACTGGTAAAGATGGCCCGGGAAGGCGGCCCCGGCCTTGGAGAACTCCTGAACACGGACAAGGCCCTGAGCGTGATTGCAGCCATCTTTCTGTCCGTCGCCGTGGCGTTCATCACGGGAATGCTGGTGATGTGGATATCCCGGCTCGTTTTCACCTTTGTCAAACCCCGGAACGGTTCCCTGAAAACGATATTTTTCGGCGGTGTCTGCGCCACAGTCATCATCTGGTTCCTGCTCATCAACGGGCTCAAGGGTTCGGCCTTTATGACGCCGGATGTCAAAGAATTCATCAGTGAGCACACATGTACGATCCTGGCTGCCTGTTTTGCCATGATGACCATCCTGATGGCGGTTCTCGCCATTTGCAAGGTCAACATTCTCAAGACGGTCGTCCTGATGGGGACCTTCGCGCTTGCAATGGCCTTTGCGGGAAACGACCTGGTGAATTTCGTGGGTGTCCCGCTCACGGGGCTTGACGCATTTCTCGATTTCTCGGCCAATGGAAATGGCGATCCCGAAGCCTTTATGATGACCTCCCTGCAGGAAAGCGCCCATACCCCAGTCATCTTCCTGCTGATTTCCGGTGCCATTATGGTTTTGACCTTAATCCGCTCCAAGAAAGCCCAGAACGTCGTCAAGACCAGCGTAGACCTGTCCCGACAGGATGAGGGCGACGAAATGTTCGGCTCTTCCTCGGTTGCCAGAAGACTGGTCCACACCTCCCTGCGCATGTCGGCCTTCCTGGACAGGCTGATTCCCGCAAAAGTGAAGTCCGCCATCGAGAAGCGTTTCAACCTGGACAAAGTCGCGCTCGAAGACGGGGCCGCCTTCGATATGGTCCGTGCCTCCGTCAACCTTGTCCTCGCAGGTCTTCTTGTCGCATTGGGGACCTCCTACAAGCTGCCTCTGTCAACCACTTATGTCACCTTTATGGTAGCGATGGGTGCCTCCCTGGCCGACAGGGCCTGGACCCGGGACAGCGCGGTCTTCAGAATCACCGGCGTACTCTCCGTGATCGGCGGATGGTTCATCACGGCGGGAGTAGCGTTCCTCATCTGTTTCTGCATGACGAACGCAATGTTTTTCGGCAGGTACATTGTGATGCTTCTTTTCATCGCCCTTTCCATCTATCTGCTCTGGAGCAGCCAGAAACGTTTCGCCGAAAAAAATAAACAGGAGGAGGATGAACTGTACGGCAAAATGCTCCGCAGCAATGATGACGAGGAACTCTGGAAACTGCTCTGGGAGCACATCCGGTACGGCAATGCCGGCCACATCGAATTCGTGGCCGACGCCCTGAAAACAACGACGGAAGGATTTCTGGATGAGGATTACGGTCTCTTAAGGAAACTGGACGGGCAAATCGACAATCAAAAGAAAGCCCTTAAGCGCCAACGCAAACGGGAAGTCGTCTGCATGCGTCGGCTCGATCCGAAGCGCGTCCTGCCGCTGAATACCTGGTACTTCCTGAGCATCAATTCCTGCAAGCAGATGCTCTACTGCATGAAGCGAATCAACGATTCGGTTATGGAGCACGTCGGGAACAGTTTCTCGCCGATTCCGAAAGAATTCCAGAAGCCGTTCATCTCCAGAAGGGACAGCGTCATCGCGCTCTATCTGAAAGCGTTGAAAGATCTCCGAGAAGGCGACTTTGACGATATGGGCCGCTTGAGAAAAGAATGCACGGAACTCGGAGACAATATCTCGGACGACTGCCGGGTCGCCCAGGAAAGCGCGCAGGAGGCCGGAATCAATCTGGACACGCTATTACTGACGGTGCACGTCCTGCAGGAGTTTGAGCAATTGACCGGTCTCCTGAGTCAATTGCTCAGAGGGATGAATCAGTTCGAACCTTCGTCGTCACTATAAGATTACCATCGAACCTACGCATAATGGAAACAGGCGACGATGAGCCAAAGGCGTTTGAAGTAGAAATGTGTGGGGAAAAAAGAAACCCGCTCGGTCTGAGCGGGTTCAAGTGGTGCTGGGAAGTCCTTTTTTAGTGTTTATTAGAGTTCGATAGAGTACTGTAAATGTTTGAGATAGAGCGCAAATAGTCAATCAGAGTTCATCTTGGCCTATTAAGATATATCTGCAATAAATTTGTTTTTCTCTCGGTTTGCACGTAAATTTGCGCTATGAGCCAGAAGGAACAGACAATGCTTGAGCTCATTAAGAGCAAGGTCCGGGAAGTAATGCCTTCCGGTATCAAAGCGTATCTGTATGGCTCCCGGGCACGCGGAGAAGCCCGCTCGGACTCAGACTGGGACATCCTCATCCTCATAAATACCCCCAGCGCGGATATCGGCCTATATGACACTCTTGCTTATCCGCTCACGGAACTCGGCTGGGAACATGGTGAGGTTATTGTTCCCGTAATATACTCCCGCGACGAATGGAACCATCCTTCCTCGCTTCTTTTCCGCCGTAATGTTGAACAAGATGCCATTGCCCTCGTATGAGTCTGTCACAAGAAGAAAGAGCCATTGTTGTCGGCCTTGAATTGGAAAAAGCCGACAAATTCCTAGCACAGGCCGAGGCCGTTGCAGCGCTCGGAATCTGGGATGTTGTCGCCAACCGAATCTTTTATGCTGCATTCCATGCCGTGTCGGCCCTGCTGATAAACGACCACATCGAAGTCCGTAGCCATAAGGGTGCGGGGCTGATGTTCGGTCAGAAGTATGTCATTCCCGGTTTATTCTCCGCCGATGATGGGCGTCTTTACGCCAAGCTACAAGATTTACGTGAAAAAAGCGACTACAACCTGGTGTACCAGTCCGACGAAGCGGAAATGTCTCCGCTCATAGAAAAGACAAGAGACTTGATCGAACGTATCAAGATAAAAATTGAGTAAAACAGTCGTTATTTTACACCTATTTTACACCAATTCAGTACTAAGACTTATTAATAAGTTGAAAATAAGCAACGCGCACAAAGGATGGCTTTTGAAGCCATCCTTTTTCTTTAAAATAGCGTCTCAAGCACCCAGCCGCCGCCGGGGGCAAGGTGGATGGTGATGTGAGCGGGGACGGCAGTGGAGGTGCGGGTGTAGTCCCGGCCGGCCCTGTGGGCATTGGCGCCATCGGCAAAGATGACGGCCTCACCGGGGCCGATGAAACTGAGATCCAGGGTGAGATTCCTCTCCTGAAGGCCGTTGAGTGCCCCCACATACCATTTTGATCCCTTCCTGCGGGCCATGACAACATACTCACCAATCTTTCCGTCAAGGGCGATAGTCTCGTCCCAAACCGTGGGGATACCCGCTATGAAATCCGTGCATTCGGGCTCCCGGAGGTAGTTGCTGGGAGAGTCGCAGAGCATGGTGAGCGGGGCGTCGAAAATCACGTATTCGGCCAGCTGGTGGCAGCGCGTTCCCTGGGACATGGGCTCTGAATTCACGGGCCGATAATTCCCTGCGGCAGCATTTCTCATGGCGCCTTGCGTGTAGTCCGTGGGACCGGCAACAAGACGCACAAAAGGTATGGTGACATCGTAGGTGACCTGGTCCACCTCCGGAGCGGCCCATTTCATGTTCTCAAGGCCGTATACACCCTCATAGTTGATTATGTTGGGGTATGTACGGTTGAGGCCGGTGGGAGGATATGCTCCGTGGAAGTCCACGGTCATATGGTGTTTCGCGGCAGTGGCTGCCGCCTGCTCATAGAAGCGCACGATATCTTGGTCGTTGCGGTCCATGAAGTCTATCTTCCAGCCCTTTATGCCAAGCTTGGAGTAATGGGCGCACACGGCATCCATGTCCTTTTTGAAGGCATTGTAGCCGGCCCAAAGGATAAGGTTCACGCCTTTTGACCGGGCGTAGGAAGAGAGCATAGGAATGTCTATCTCCGGCACCACCTGCATGAGGTCGGACTGCCCAGTAACGGACCAGCCTTCGTCAAGGATTACGTACTCTATGCCTTTTGCCGAAGCAAAGTCTATGTAGTA
>DGXO01000021.1:0-5503 GCA_002395605.1 Bacteroidales bacterium UBA4230 | reverse complement strand
CCACCAGTCCCAGGCCACCTTGCCGGGTTTCACCCAGCTCCAGTCTATGGGATCGGCGGCCTTTGCAAGGCGGTATATCATGTCACTCTGTGCAAGCTCCTTGTCTTCCTTTGCCACAATCACAACGCGCCAGGGGAATTCAGTGGCATCCTTCGCAATATAAGGCTCTGCGGCCGTCACTATGCTCTGGAGCATGTTGTGGCCACCTTTCACCTCCTCTTTGGGCACCGGTGCAAACACGCCCTTCAAGGTGCAGGAAGCGTTCCCGTTGTAGAGGAACAGGCCGGGATAGTTCCGTAAATCGGCCTCCGTGACACAAAGTTTTACACTTCCGGCGTCAAGCGTTACCGGAGAGAAGGCCAGCCTTTTTGCGTCCCATTTGCTTATGGCCGAAACCGTGTACTGGGACTCGAAGGAAGACATGAACTGGCTCTGAAGCGTTTCCGTATGCTGGCTTACATAAGGGATATATGCCTTGTAATCCTTTGCAAACGAGAATTCCGCGGTTTCGGTCTTTACGGTAACGGGACCGACCGACACAAAGCGGTACGCCAGGCCGTCGTTGTACAGGCGGAAAACTACGCTGAAGCCCTTTGCGGGGAGCGTCAGCTCATTGTAGCAGTCCTGAACCTTGCTGCGCTTGAAAAGCCGGGCGTCGAACTCCGCGTTTACGCTGCGTTTTTTGGCCGAACGGAAACGGGAGCCTGCGCCCCAAACTGTGCCATCTTCCAATTTGAGACCTATCTCCGAGGGCTGAACAAGGATTTCTCCGTCATACTCCAGGGACCAGGTGAGCCTGGAACCGGTTTCTATGGTAGCCTTGAGGCGGCCGTCCGGGGAAGAAACCGTAACAGGCTTTGCAGCCGATGCTACCACAGCCACAAATAGTAGGAAAAGGCTGACTAAACGTTTCATAACTCCTAGAAATAAGTGACGGTGCTGCCGCTGGCGGCGCTGAGAAGCTTGTTGGCGAGGGAGGAAACGCCAAAGCGGAAGAGGTCCTTGTTCATCCAGGAGTCTCCAAGGATGGTTCGGCCGATGGTCCAGTAGCAAACTGCATCCTGGGCCGAAGCAATGCCGCCGGCGGCCTTGAAGCCAACCTTGACGCCGGTCTTCTCATAGTATGCCTTGATGCATTCGCACATTACGTAAGCGGCAAGGGGCGTGGCGTTTACCTTCACCTTTCCGGTAGACGTCTTGATGAAATCGGCACCATTTTCCATAGCAAGGAAAGAGGCGTCGGCAATGTTTTCCGGGGTTACAAGGAGGCCGGTTTCGATGATGACCTTGAGGCATACCTTGCGGCCAAGCTCTGCGGCAACGCGGTCTATGCACTCACGGGAAGCCTTTATTTCCTTGCCTGCGGTTTCATAGTCTCCTGCAAGGAAACTGTTCAGTGCCAGCACAATGTCAATTTCATCTGCGCCGCCGCGTACGGCAAGCTCTATCTCATGAAGCTTTACCTCTATCCAGCTCTGGGATGTGGGGAAGCAGCCCGCTACGGTTGTAACGTGGAGGGCGGGATCCTGGCGGTTCTGGGCCACAACATACCCAAGGTTGGGGTATACGCAGATAGATGCGGGAAGCGGCCAGCCGGGGAAGGCTGCGGGAAGATTGTTCACCTTTTCCACCAGCTTTTTCACGGAAGCCGGAGTGTCGTCGGAGGAAAGGGTGGTTTGGTCCATGATGCCGAAGCATGCCTTGTAAAGTTCCGGGGAAGCAATATTCTCCAGTCCTTCTGCGATTAGTTCCAACTGGCGGTCAATGGCCTCTTTGTCCGGGGTATAACCGTATTTGCTTGAAAGTGACATAGTATGTTATCCTTTAATTTGTATTTTGAATCCTTCATTTTGAAGAGGCTGCACCATGGCGCGCATTTCCTCCGGAGTGTATTTTCCAAGGCCTTTCATGGGAGTTTCGCGGTCTATGGTATAGACCTGAATTTCCCTTGGCCGAATTTGCCTTACAATGTCCATCCATCTTTCCACCCAGTCCTGGCAGGCCCAGCCCGGACCACGCAGGAACATGGTCTGGAGCACGAAATCTCCGTCAAACTTCTTCATGGCCTCCACCACATCTTTCACATGGTACTCCCCTACCGGCCTGTTGATTAGGGCCACTTCTTTGTCTGTGGGGGCGTCCAGTTTGAGGATGGGATTGTCCACCTTCCTCAGGGCCTCAAAAATGCCGGGCTGCCCGCAGCGGGTGGCATTTGTAAGGACCGACACCTTTGCAGAGGGGTAATACCTGTCCCTGAGCCTTATGGTAACGTCTATTATTGCGGGGAATTCCGGATTCAGGGTAGGCTCTCCGTCTCCGGAGAAAGTGATTGAATCTATGGGAGTTCCGGCCGCCTGACAGGCTTTCAGTTTCTCTTCAAGGGCCTCCTCAACATCTTTTGCCGAAGGGATGCTCCTGTCCTGAAGGCCGTCTTTATTCCATCCGCATTCGCAGTAAATGCAGTCGAAGTTGCACACCTTGCCGTTTTTGGGCAGAAGGTTTATCCCCAGGGAACTTCCCAGCCTGCGGCTGAAGATGGGGCCGAAAACAGTATCTTCTCTTAGCATAGGCGTGTGGATTTAAAATGAGATCCCTCGACTTCGCTCGGGATGACAGAAGAAGCCGGGTATGACGACAGGCGTACCAGGCCGGGGCGCTTGCCGGGCTCAAGGGTGCCAAGGCGGCTCTCAAGGCCAAGGAAACGGGCGCCGTTAAGGCAGGCCCAGGTGAGAACTTCCTGCAGCGGGAGGTCGAACGCCTTCCTGAGGCAGTTTATCTCATCTATCATTGAAAGAGTGTCGTTGGACGACAGTGAATCCGTGCCGATACAGATGGGGATGCCGCTTTCACGCATGACCGGAATGGGCGGCAGCATATTGTGTATGAATAGGTTCGAAAGCGGGCACACGGCAATGTAAGGGTGCTCAAGGACCTCACGGGCGCGGGCTGCACCTTCCGGGGTAAGGCAGCACTCGTGGACCAGGAGCACGTTTCCGGGAACCGGGGCGGGAACAGCCTCCGTAACCCTTTGGAGGAAGTACTCAAGGGAACTTGTTCCTGTAACGGGAGGCGTGGGGATGCCGTTTCTAACGCGGTTGTCCCACATGGGGCCGCGGCCGTAACGCATCATCTCCTCCTCTTCATCGGACTCTTCAGAGTGGAACGACAAGAAGCCGCTCTTGAGCCCTTCGGCCGAAGAAGCCGTCACAAGCTGCGGGCTCATGGTATAGCAGGAATGTGGCGTGGGGGCTGCATCCAGGCCGAAGGCTTCGGCCTCTTTCTGAAGCCTAAGGACGCCTTCCATGACGGCGCTGCACTCCCCGGGATTGGCCCCGAATACCTCCAGGAAGGTACGGGTGTACATGGGGTGGGAGGCCTTTACCTCAAAGGAGTCTGAGCAGTTGGAGATATCGGCCATGGCCTGCACGCCGGAATCCCACATGGAGTCCATTGCCTCCTTGAGGGCGGCAACCTTGTCTTCCATGGAGGAAGTGTCCCGGAGGGCGTTTATCTGGTCTATGAAGCCGGCCATTCCCGTTCCCTTCTTGAAGAGGCCCTTCATGTAGGAAAGCTCCACGTGACAGTGGGCGTTCACAAAGCCGGGGCATATAATCCCCTCATCTACAGGGCCTTCGGCCTGCCCTACGGACAGGATGGCGCCGTCTGGGGCCACCTCCACGTATCCGTTATGGATGGGGTCTCCAGAAAGGGTGTAAACTAGCTCTGCGGTATATCTCATATTGAATCTTTCTGAATGGCCAGGGAACCCGCCACACGCCCGGCATGGGCCTTATGAAGGGAATCCGCTACTTGCAGCGAATCTGCCACATGCAGGGAATCCGTCACGGCAATGACGGTATCCCTAAGGAAAATGAGGGAATCCCTGGGGATAAGTTTCAGGGAATCTATTTCCTTGTGCATATAGGCCGAATCACCCTCAAAACGCACCTTGAGGGTATCTACGGGCCTTACGCGGGGCTTAGGGAACTTTGTGGTGTCTATCTGCTTCTGGTAAATGGAGAGCATCTTGCTGCGCCACCTTTCCAGTTCAATCTCGGAGTTCACCACCTTCAGCTCCTTCTCTATGCGCTCTGCCACGTTTCCCATCACCTTTTCCATTTTGGCGGGCTCCTCAAGGTACTCCTTCAGGCTGTAAAGGTAGTCGTCGGTGTCGTAGCCTTTGGACTCAAGGATGCCGGCGTACACAAGGGAGGTGTCGGCAATACTCCTCAGGGAACGGTCCTGGCGTATCTTCTGGTCCTGGAGGAACATGAGGTAGAAGATATCCTCCATGTCCCCTTTGGAGATTTTCCGGGGACCGCATGAGGCCACCGCCAGCACTAAGGCCAGCAGCGCCACGGCGATATGCTTCCACCTTCCGGGCATTTATCTGAGGACTGCGCCGAAATCGGCCTTAAGGGAACCAAGGACCCTTTCCATGGTCTTCTCAACCTCAACGTCCGTGAGGGTGCGCTCAAGGTCCTGGAGCACGAATCCAAGGGCATACTGCTTCTTGCCGGCGGGGATTTTCTCTCCGCGGTAAACGTCAAAGAGGGTGATGCTCTTGATGAGCTTCTTGCCGGCACGGAGGGCCGACTTGCGGACTTCGGCGTAAGGGACGGATTCGTCCAGAAGGATTGCGAGGTCCCTTCTGACCTCCGGGAACTTAGGAAGTTCCTTGAAGGAGAACTTATCTCTCCTCACAAGCGCAAAGAAGACCTCCCAGTTGATTTCTGCGGCAAAGACGGGCTGCTTTATGCCGAAGCGCCTTGCGAGTATAGGGTTAATGGTACCAAGGGTTGCAAGGAGCATGGGCTCACGGCCTGGAACGCTGTAGGTGATGCCTTCTGAGAAGATATCCGCGGGAGCGGAGCCCATGACAAGGCTTGACACATCTATGCGGTAGCGGGCCATGAGGGCCTCAACATAGCCTTTAAGCTCAAAGAAATTGGATTTCTGGACGGGGCTTCTCCATACTTTGTCCGGGGTGCCGGTAATGATGAGGGAGAAGCAGCGGTGTTCCTCGTAGCCCTCCAGGGTGGTGCCGTCTTTCTCCGGAAGCCTCTGATATACAGAGCCATATTCAAAGAATTTGAGGGCCGAAGCCTGACGGTTGAGGTTGTATGCCACAACCTCCAGGCCGCTGAGGAGAAGGGTCTGGCGCATTACATTGAGATCCGCGCTCAGGGGATTCACAATATGCACGCAGCGCTCTGCGGGGAAAGTCTCCAGCTTGGTGTAGTAGTCTTCCTTAGTGAGGGAATTGTTCATGGTTTCAGTGAAACCGTTGGCTGCAAGGAAGTTGGAGATATTGTTACGGATGGCCTCGGGCTCCGGCTGGGCGCTAGGCTGCACGCTCATGCGGAGATTCTGCGGAAGCTCAATGTTGTTGTAGCCGTAGATGCGGAGGATTTCTTCAACTACGTCGCATTCACGGGTAACGTCTACCATATATGTGGGAGCGGCAACAAGGGCTCCGGTGGCTGTGCGCTCCACAAACTCA
>DGXO01000062.1 GCA_002395605.1 Bacteroidales bacterium UBA4230 | reverse complement strand
TTATATTTTGCAGCTGCCGTGCTTTGCCTTGCAGCATGCACAAAAAAGCAGACCAGCGACCTTCATCTTGGAGGCGACTGCATAATTGAATCAGTCGCTCTGGACAGTTATGAGGGCCAGATAAACCTCGCAGAGCGCAGCATCGTGGTTCGCCTTCCCGAGGTTTATGAAACTTCCGCAATGGAAATCACTGCCCTCAAGGTTTCAGAGGGTGCAACCTGCAACGTCCAGGTTGGGCAGAAACTCAATATGGACGCCGCCAAGGTTCTTCACGTTACAAACGGTGACGCTACTATCGACTGGACTCTCAGCGTACTCCACGATGAGGCCCGCATCACCCACTTTGTTGTTGCCGACATCTATCAGGGCATCATCAACCAGGAGGCATTTACAATTGACGTATTTGTTCCCGGAAGCGTTGATGTGACATCCCTTGCCCCCGTTATCACCGTGAGCAAGAATGCCGTTGTCACACCTGCCTCAGGTGCGGCCCAGGATTTCACGGATCCGGTTGTATACACCGTTGACAACAATTCCGCACACAGCGAGTACACGGTGACCGTCACCGTTCTCAATAAGCCCAAGGCCCTGTTCCTGGGTATCCCCGGAACAATGGACGAACTTGATCCCGAAGCCAAGGAAGCATGCATGTGGATGCTTTCCAACGTTCCCGGAGCACAGTATGCCAGCTTTGAGCAGATCAAGACCAAGAGCATCAATCTTGACGAGTGCAAGATAATGTGGTGGCATTTCCACGTGGACGGAGGCGTAGACGGACACGACGCATTTGTAGCAAAAGCCCCGGAGGCAATTGATGCCAAGAATCAGATCCGCGAATTCTACGAAGCCGGCGGAGCACTCCTCCTGACCCGCTATGCCACCAACCTGGCATCGTTTATCGGCGCCACCGGAGATGACGAGTGGACAACCCCCAACAACTGCTGGGGTCAGAACGAGGACAGCGCAGAACTCTGCGGCGGACCTTGGGACTTCCGTATCTTCGACGGCCAGAACGGCCATGCACTGTACGCAGACATCATTATGGGCGACGATCCCAACAAGGTTCTCTGCACTGATGCCGGTTACCATATCACCAACTCCACCGCACAGTACCATATAGGCACAGACTGGGGTGACTATCCCGACCACGCGGCATGGACAAACCGCACCGGCGGCACTATCCTTGGCGTAGGCGGCGACGGAGCCATCGTAGCCTGGGAGTATCCCGCCAAGGACGGCAAGGGTGGCATAATCGGCATAGGTTCCGGCTGCTATGACTGGTATTCCTATACCTTTGAAGCCGGTTATGAAGAGAACTACCACAAGAACATAGCCACAATGACCAAAAACGCAATTAACTACCTGACCAAGTAGAGTTATGAAAACTATTTCCAATATACTTCTGTTCGCAAGCCTTATCGGCACGGCATGCCTTTCTTCCTGCACCAAGGAGAGCTACGGCGACGCCCCCAAGAACTGGGAAGGCACCAGTGAATACTTTGCTTCGGCCGACGAAAAAGGCTTCAGCACCTTCTATACACCGGCTATCGGCCGTTGTGGAGACCCCATGCCTTTCTATGACAGCAAGGCAGGAGAGTTCAAAGTGCTCTACCTCCAGGAATATGAAATCAACAGCACCTACAACTTCCACCCCATCTGGGGAGTAAGCACCAAGGACGGCGCCAACTATGTTTCCCTTGGAGAGGTTCTTCCTACCGGCACATCCATCTATGAGCAGGATGCCGCCATCGGCACCGGCTGCTGCGTGTACAATGAGGATGAAGGACTGTACTACATCTATTATACTGGTCACAACGGGAATTGCACAAACCGGGAAGTGGTCCTCAGGGCCACCTCCCCGGACTTCAAGACCTGGACCAAGGACCTCCTTTGGTCACTCAAGGGTGACACCGACGGCTATTCGAAGACCGATTTCCGTGACCCCCAGATTTTCAAGGCCGATGACGGCAAGTGGCACATGGTGATTTCCAGTAACCTCAAGTTTGCCGATTACGTGTCCGACAACCTCAAGGACTGGACCCACGTGGGTTCCTTCAACATGGTATGGGACCGCATGTGCGAATGCCCCGACGTGTTCAAGATGGGTGACTGGTGGTATTTCGTGTACAGCGAAGGCTACCGCGCCCCTTGGAGCCGCAAGGTCAAGTACATGATGGCAAAATCCTGGAATGATCTCAAGGCCTGCTTTGGAGACCCCGGTGCCCACTGGCCGGCAGACGGCAAGGAGGGCATCCTTGACAGCCGCGCTTTCTACGCTGCAAAAACGGCCTCTGACGGCACCGACCGTTACATCTGGGGCTGGTGCCCTTACCGCATCGGTTCAGACATCCATGAGAGGAACATCAACGTTGGAGCCGATTCAGAGCCGGCATGGTCCGGAGCACTCGTATGCCATAAAATAATCCAGCATGCAGACGGCACTCTCACTGTTGGAGCAGTTCCCGCACTTGACGGAAAATACAGCCAGGCGGCAAATGCCAAGGTTATGGAAAACGGCGAAGGTTTCACCCTTTACAGCCGTCTGGGTGCCCACAACCACATCTCCTTCACTGCCACAACCGATGACAAGTTTGGCGTGTCCCTGGTCCGTGGTTCCGACTCCAAGAAGTACTACACCATGGTAGTCAATCCTGAAGACGGCGGCGCAAACCGCAAAATCAATTTCGAGCAGGAAGGCGAGGAAGGTAAAGGCTTCATCGAAGGTGTGGACGGCTACAAATTCGCCAGCCCTGCCGACAAAAAGTACAAAGTGGACATCTACACGGACAACTCAGTTGTTGTGATGTACATCAACGATGTATGCGCCTACACAAACCGCATCTATGGTATCCAGAAGAACTGCTGGAGCATCAACGATTATGGTGGAAACGTCACCGTTGAAGATGTAAAGGTGACACAGTACTGATTTTTTGCTATCTTTGAATCATGAAAAGATTGCTCTCTCTTTTGGCTCTGTTGCTCCCGGTATTCGCCGGGGCTCAGAGCCTTGTCATTTCCCATCTCTCAGAAACCCATACCATGGTGAAGGTGAGCGGGAAAGACCGCTACGTAATGCTTCCTGTGCAGGAAAATGCCCCTGAAGCACGCGTTAAAGTGCTGTCCAATGGTACCGAAGTCCTGGGTGCAAATGTGTGCCTGGCCATTGACAAGACAGACTATCTGGTCCCCCTGGACCTTGGTCAGTGGGGAGGCAGTTCAATAATTCTTGACATCAAGATGAACCAGGGCCGTTCTCTCCGCCGCGACCCTTCCGACGACGTATGCTGGACCGAGATGACAACCGTACCGGCGCCGGATCTTACCAACAAGGAAAAGAAATACCGCCCCACATATCATTTTTCTCCTGACTGGGGATGGATGAACGACCCTAACGGAATGGTCTATAAGGATGGTGAGTGGCACCTTTTCTACCAGTTCAACCCGTACGGCAGTTTCTGGGGTAACATGCATTGGGGACATGCCGTATCCAAAGATCTTGTAAACTGGGAGAATCTTGGAATAGCCATAGCTCCGGATGCGCTTGGCGCCATTTTCAGCGGAAGCGCCGTTGTAGACAAAGACAACACCGCGGGTTTTGGCAAAGATGCCATCATTGCAATGTACACCTCTGACGGAGACAACCAGACCCAGAGCATTGCCTGGAGTAACGACAACGGACGCACTTTCACAAAGTACCCCGGAAATCCGGTGATTGTGGCGGAGGACACCCCCGATTTCCGTGATCCCAAGATGTTCTGGGATGAGCGGACAAAGCAGTGGAAGGTTGTGCTTGCAGCGGGTCAGGAAGTACAGTTCTACAGCTCTGACAATCTGAAGGACTGGACTTATGACAGCAGCTTCGGCCTTTCTTACGGCAACCACAACGGCGTATGGGAATGCCCGGACCTTGTCCGCCTTCCCTTCGAAGGCAAGGAAAAATGGGTTCTTCTCCTGAACATCAATCCCGGCGGCCCCTTCGGCGGCAGC
>DGXO01000079.1 GCA_002395605.1 Bacteroidales bacterium UBA4230 | reverse complement strand
CCATCCCTTAGTATGTGGCTAAGGGAACGGGACGGCATAAAAAAAGAAACTAAGTGACGCATCTCTGACTTTCCAAGCCGCGAAGTTAGCAATTTACTTTAGTAAAAGCAAGGAGAAATTCATCTTATTTCAGCAACCTTGCCACAGCGTCAATACAGCGGCGTTTTTGCTCAAGGCCGGGGTGCACGTAGAGGTTTAGCGTAGTGCTTATGTTGGAATGCCCCAGCAGAGCGCTAACTGTCTTATAATCACACTTACTCTCAATGCACCGCGTTGCAAAACTGTGACGAAGCCCGTGAAAGCGGATAGGCGGAAGCCCCAGTTTTTCCGTCAGCCGCCGGAAATAATCCCGGTACGTCCGGGGCTCAACGGGAGTGGGGGAGTTGGAAAGAAGATAAAAATCGGCCTTCACAATTTTCCTGATAGGACGGATATACGCCGCGAGTTCCCTCGTGAGCGGAATCTCCCGGTTTGAATTCACCGTCTTGGGAGCATCCTCAATAAGTTCCGTGTGGCCGTCAATGTAGATTCTCTGGATAGTCTTACTGACACGGATCACGCCGCATTCAAGGTCGATATCGGCCCAGCGGAGAGCGCAGATTTCCCCAATCCGGATCCCGGACGACAGGCAGATCAGAATCCCCAGGTTCCGGAAGGAAAAATGCTCCCTGACATAGCACATAAGCCTTCTCTGGTTGGAAACCGACATCACCTCTATATCCGCCTTCTCCCTCTGAGTAGGGAACACCACGTCAATCCTCCGGTCAGGAAAAAGAGAGTTCTTTGCCCCAAAGCGGAGAATCATTTTCAGCACCACAAGGATGTCCTTCACCGTCTTGAGGCTCAGCCCCCTTTCCAGTTCACTGTTTACAAAATCCTGGACATCCTCATCGCCGATATCCTCCCGCTCTCCAAAAACCGGAATGAGGTGACTCTGCACCAGGATGCTGTAAACGGCAAAAGTGGATTTCTTGACATACTGTTTCTTGTGGCTCAGCCAGGCTAGGGCCACGCTTTTAAAGTTTGTGTTTTCTTCCATAATAACAAGGTTAAAAACACAAAGAAAAGAGATTCTTCGCTTCGCTCAGAATGACAGGAGGTAATGCACTGCGATTGCAAAATTGTCACGTGATTTGTGAACTTTTTTTGTGATTATTCCCTTGAAACGTAAAAACTTTCGCATTTATCACGTGAAACAACTCTTTTTTCTTGAGGATGGTTGGTTTTCGAAAACCAGTCTCATAAGTTTGTGAGTGCCGTCCAACGTTGGGCGACACTAAAACAAGACTTATGAAACAATATGAACTATTTGCGTTTGTAATATAAAATTATTACATTTGTGCTGGCATAATAACGCCATATAAAAATGGGAAGATACATCGCAATAGGAATCCGCTATAAAGCACAACTACAAGTCCAATTAGATGATAAAATGATCTCTGATTTGAAGAAGAGGTTTCCAGAAGAATTGTTTGACTATGAATCCTTGTCAGAGAAACATTGTCTCTCCCTTAAGGATGACATATCTCCTTCTAGTATTGCAGATATTAGGGTAAAAGTGCTCTCTCTATGCAATCTCCCGTTTGATAAAAAGGAAGTTGAATTGAATGGTAGACTACATAATGCGGCCTCTATTATGGAACTGGAGAATATAGCTCAGGAACCGGGGCATTGCTCTTTTAGCTATCATGAGCGTCCTATAATACTTACTCTTAATGGCAAGGATGTCAGAGCAGAGTACCACTATTTTATGATTTATTGTTCTTCGTGTAAATTCTTGCCTGAAGAAGGGTACAGTTTCCATGAAATTACAGATAAGACCCAGAGTCTTATTTATTTAGCTATAAATGAGCCAATAGTTGACACAGTAAAAGTTTTTATCGATGGCTAGTAAAAGATATTTTGTAATTATGAATATGGAAACGCATATTCGTAAAACGGATCTTGCTCTTGGCGTTATTGACACAGACCATAGTATCCGGAACAGTGTCATGAGAGAACTCGATGACCGTTTCCCAAATTCTATTTACGACAAAACGGAAACGTTGGATTCAATAATATATTCAATTAAGAAATCGCTTCCGGCAAAGCCATTTATGGATTTGCGAACGTTGGCTCTTATTTTTTTGAATATTGAACAAGATTTTTATCAGCGGGAAAAAGATGAAGAGTTGGAGTCCGCACTGAAAAATGCCAATGTAGATGTTCTTGTCAGCGAAAGCCAGCACTGTTTTTATCTTTATAATGTATTTTATGATTGTTTTCGCTGGAAGAGTTATAATACATCTTTACCAATTAACATAGATGACAGGACATATACCTCATATTTGGATGTGACTCAATCTGGAATTCAGATTTATTCGTCTGCACCTGATTTTGATGCGGAATTTGAAGGCGAACTGGGAATAATGCTAAATCCTCTAAAGCATATTTTAAAAAGAACTCATAATCAATTCATTGATACATTAAGTATCCAGATTGAGAGCATACACAGGTAACATGGCAAAAACATTTTTTGAAGAAAAGGGGCCGGCTCTTTTGGAAAGAAAAGGTATAAGTAAAGCCGAGTTTGCCCGCCGTATGGGCGTACAACGACAGAATGTCAACATCCTTTTCAAGACAAAGAACCTCTACACTATTCAGAAAGCAGCTCAAATAATAGGCGTGCCATTTGAGATGCTTATTGGCTATACATCTGAGCCAGAGCTTCTTCCTACGATTATTCCCAATGAAGAAGACATCCCCCATGCTTTCGGCCCATTTGGAAATATATATACCGGCTTTGAGGGGAAGCCCAAAGAAGCATTCTGGTTCTTAATAGACCATCAGGAGGGAGATTTAAGAGCCGTATTCAGCAGAGAGGATATTGGTCAAATAGACCTTGTTTGGGGAGATGATAATTTTGGTGTAAGACATATTTTAGTCAAGCATATTAATCAGAAAGATTTTCCCACTGTCAATCAAATGATTGATAGAATCACTTCAATGATTCAAGAAGGAACGCTGTATTTTGAAGATTCCGATAAAGTTGTTCTTAAACATGACGGCTACCTTGCCATAATACGAAAAAACTTTCGAACAAACGGAAAAAAGCCGGAGCCCAAAATCTGGGTACTCACGGCTTATGCAAAAGAGTCATCTGATACCACCTCAGCTCCCCCTGGTATCCATTAAGGCGGCAGGGCTGTCACCGCCGGATGACGATGCAAATATATATATTTTATTTCAATTGCCCAACGAAATATTGAGTGGAGAATTCTTAGAGCAACGGCAAATCCGGGACAGTCACGGTCAGTGGTAAGAACAGTGATACTTTGAGCCAGGAAATACTGAACAGCATCTGGAAACAGGCCGGATGGAAATAGATTATGGGAACAGTACATATTAATATTGATTGGGTGCCCAATAATTTTGCAGCAGCACCCGCCAATGAGGGAATAGCCTGTGTAGCAACAGGACATACTCTGGAAGAAGTGGAAAAGAACATTGTCGATGCTCTTGCCTTTCATGTTTCTTGCCTTGTAGAGGACGGGGCCCCCGTACCTATGGAACTACAGGGAGAATGGACCCCATCGTTTCACCTTTCCACACGAGCGCAACTGAAATACACTGATAACTATATAACTCGCAAAGCATTGTCCAAAGAAACCGGCATTGCCGAACAACAGTTAAGCCATTACGCCAACGGACTCCGACATCCTCGCCCGCAGATGCAAAGCCGTATCAGTAAAGGAATTAAAACAATTTGCCAGAGGCTGGCTTTGGCGCTGTAGGTTCTGCGACTACAGGGTATTACTGCTTACAACTTCTGAATCTCACGGTCCATCCACTCTATCTTTGAGACAAAACCGCCCCGTACGGCCGACGCTTCCCCCGAAAGGGTGAAGTATTTGTTCCCCCATAGCGCAATGTCGCGGTTGGCGCTCACCTTGATGGTGGAAACAATGTCTTCCATGTAATCCAGGAATGGCTCGTACTGGTTGTTTCCCAAAATATTACCCTTGTAAACCTCCCATCGCTTTTTCACTGTCTGGACAAACGCGGGATCCTTGAACAGGTACTTGTAGTAGTACATGTCCTTGGAGTTGAACTTCTTGTCTACAAGGAACAGTTCCTGGTCCCAAAGAGGCCCGGCCTTGAGTTTGCACACCGTGCCTTCCGGACTGTCCACGCCGTCCAGGCCCTTGA
Source organism: Bacteroidales bacterium UBA4230 (assembly GCA_002395605.1). Taxonomy (GTDB): domain Bacteria; phylum Bacteroidota; class Bacteroidia; order Bacteroidales; family UBA932; genus Cryptobacteroides. Next base: position 28,078 of record DGXO01000079.1, on the reverse strand, counting down.
ACATCTTCACGCTCCTCGGCTTATAGGCCTCATAGTTGGAAACGGTTTCAAGCACCATCCAGTAATCGGCAAAACTGTCCATGTCCAGATACTCCGTATAGCGGCTGCCACCTGGCAACCCTATTTTCTTTATTTCGGCCTCCATCTCGTTGATGAAGTTCCGGATGTAGTCCATCTGGGCGTCAGTGAGGTCTTCGTCCGGGTACTTTATCTGGACGGGGAGGCCGAAACCGGACGACTTGAACTTGTGCCGTTCGTCGTAAAGTTCGTCGTACTCAAGCAGATAGCCTCCTTCCTTTGAAATGTTCACCCTGTCAGGGTCAATCTTTATTTGCTCGCAGAGGTAGTACAGCCCCTGGAACTGCCCGTTGAGGACAAGTTCCACAAACCGCCCGCGGGGAGCCCAGTCTATGGACGGAGCCCGCCGGGAAGCCTCAAATGCAAGCGGATTCCCAATAAAACCACGGTATTCGGCCAGTAGCACCCATCTTTTATGCGCCGGCATTCCCAGAACTTTCCGGGCGTTCCCAAGTTTCAGCGCATACGGTTTCTTGGGGTACTTGTCCCAGGTCCAGTTGCCGCGGCCCCTTATTTCGGCCGGGCCGATATCCGTCATCTTGTGGTTTTCCCCCATGATTTTCATGGAAGAGCCTCTCCAGGTTGTCTTGCTGGTGATTTTCCCGGGTTTGTCGGTGTCGATGGTGACAACCGGCAGATCCGTATCTATAACCTTCACGTTATAGTCCTGCGTTTTCCCGTCTTCAAACTCCAGGCGGAAATCCACGCCCTTTTTATAGTTTTTGAAATTGTTGGCCGAAACCCCGCTCTCCTGGGCTACGCCGTTTACGGTGACGGCGGTAATGCCGCTGCTTTCGAATGATGCCACCACTTCGGTGAGGTCCGTCCCGCCCGGCACAAACACAATGCAGCCGCCGTCGTATACACTAACCGGCTTGTATTCACGGCCTTCGACCTTGACGCGGAAGTCGAAGAAGTCCTGTGGAAACGCCGCTTCCTGCGGGCGGGGAACAACATCCGCCGTGCAGGCCGAAAGGCAAAGCGAAATGATTAGCCATGAAAGTAGTTTTCTCATAGCGGCAAAGTTATGAAAACTTCCGTATTTGTGCTTGCTCTCAGCTGGTTTTGTTGCAAAATATGTGTTTTTGTGCTCGGGCGGGCCAAAACGCAGGCTTCGAGCACGTTTGGGGGGCGTTTTTGTGCTCGAGCGGGGCAAATCGCAGGCTTCGAGCACGTTTTGGGGGGTGTTTTCGTGCTCGGGCGGGGCAAAATGCAGGTTTCGAGCACGTTTGGAGGGTGTTCCCGTGCTCGGGCGGGCCAAATCGCAGGCTTCGGCCACGAAAACGGGCATTTCCGTGTCCGGGCGGGGCGCAAAGTTTGGCAGGATGGAAAATAATTCCTAAATTAGCGACCTATAATTACTTAACCCCAAAACAATGACCATAAACTCACCGGATGTCCTTGAAGGCATCAGACAGGAAGCCCTGAAAGCCCTGTCTCAAAGGGAGGAGAGCAACAAGGCTACGTCGGCGCAGGCCGCCGGCCTTGAGAAAGGCACCCCGCACATGCAAATCCTTTGCTGTGGCGGTACCGGTTGCAAAGCCTCCGAAAGCGCAAAGATTGCCCAGAATTTCCAAGAGTCCCTGAAGGCTCACTCAATTGAGGATAAAGTGGATGTAGTTGTCCCCGGCTGCTTCGGCTTCTGCGAGAAAGGCCCTATCGTGAAGATAGTCCCGGACAACACCTTCTATACCTCCGTGCGTCCGGAGGATGTTGAGGAAATAGTCACCTCGCATATCCTTGCCGGGAACAGGGTGGAGCGCCTCCTGTACGTAGACCCTTCCACCGGGCAGCACATCAGTGACTCCAAGCACATGAACTTCTACCGCAAGCAGATGAGGATAGCCCTCCGCAACTGCGGCTTCATTAACCCGGAAGACATCCGTGAATACATAGCCCGTGACGGCTACAAAGCCTTGGCCCAAAGCCTCCAGAGACCCTCTGAAGACGTTCTCGCAGACATCAAGGCGTCCGGCCTCAGGGGCCGCGGCGGCGCCGGTTTCCCCACCGGCGTAAAGTGGGAAATCGCCCGGAAGTTCGACGCCCCGGACAAATATGTTGTCTGCAACGCGGATGAAGGAGACCCCGGCGCATTCATGGACCGTTCCATAATGGAGGGAGACCCCAACTCCGTCATCGAGGCGATGATGATATGCGGCTACTGCATAAACGCCCATCACGGCCTTATATATATAAGGGCTGAATACCCCCTGGCGGTGCACCGCCTGAAGGTTGCAATCGGCCAGGCCCGTGAATACGGCCTCCTTGGAAAGAACATCCTTGGAACCGGCTTTGACTTTGACATAGAAATCCGTTACGGCGCCGGCGCGTTCGTGTGCGGTGAAGAGACCGCCCTCATCCACTCCATGGAAGGAAAGAGGGGAGAGCCCACCCTCAAGCCGCCGTTCCCGGCCGAAGCCGGCTACTTCGGCAATCCCACAAACGTGAACAACGTTGAAACCCTGGCAAACGTCCCCGTAATCCTTACAAAGGGTCCCCAGTGGTTCGCGTCCATCGGCACGGAAAAATCCAAGGGCACAAAGGTGTTCGCCCTTGCCGGAAAGATCAATAACGTGGGCCTCATAGAGGTTCCCATGGGCACAACCCTCCGTGAGATCATCTACGACATCGGCGGCGGCGTAAAGGGCGGCAAGAAGTTCAAGGCCGTCCAGACCGGCGGTCCCTCCGGTGGCTGCCTCACGGAAAAGCACCTGGACATTCCCATTGACTATGAGTCACTTGCTGCTGCAGGCTCAATGATGGGCTCCGGCGGCATGATAGTCATGGACGAAGACGACTGCATGGTGTCCGTTGCAAAGTTCTTCCTGGAATTCACCGTGGACGAGTCCTGCGGAAAGTGCACCCCGTGCCGAATCGGAAACCGCCGTATGCTGGAAATCCTTACCCGCATAACGGACGGCCGTGGCACCGAAGAAGACATAGAAACCCTTGAAAACCTTGCAAAAGTGATCAAGGACACCGCCCTTTGCGGCCTTGGCCAGACTTCTCCCAACCCCGTCCTCTCCACCCTCGCAAACTTCAGGGAAGAGTACGAGGAACACGTGCGTGACCACAAGTGCCGCGCCCACAAGTGCAAGAGCCTCCTTACCTATTCCATAGATCCGGCCCTGTGCAAGGGCTGCAGCGCCTGCGCCCGCGGGTGCCCCGCCGAAGCCATTGCCGGAGAAGTGAGAAAACCGTTCGTGATAAATCCGGAAAAATGTATCCGCTGCGGCATGTGCCTGTCACGATGCAAGTTCGGAGCCATTAAAGTTATCTAAAAGGAGCACGCTATGGAAAATACTACTATAATTACCCTTACAATAGATGGCAGGGCCGTTAGCGTGCCCAAGGGAACAAGCATCCTTGACGCCGCCGCCACCATCGGCATAAAGATACCCGCGCTGTGCCACATGGACCTCAAGGGCACTTGCGTGAAGAATACCCCGGCTTCGTGCCGAATTTGCGTTGTGGAAGTTGAGGGAAGGCGCAACCTGGCCCCTTCCTGCGCCACCCAGGTCATGGAAGGCATGGTTGTGCGCACAAATTCGGCCCGTGTGGTGCGCGCCCGCAAAACCGTGGCCGAACTTATCCTCTCCGACCACCCCAACGACTGCCTTACCTGTCCCAAGTGCTCGGACTGCGAGCTCCAGAAACTGGTGACCCGCTTCAACATCCGCCGCATGACCTACAAGGGAGAGCAGAGCGTGAGGAAGAAAGAGGAGACCGTCGCCATTACCCGCAACATGGACAAGTGCATCCTTTGCCGCCGCTGCGAGTCCGTTTGCAACCAGGTCCAGACGGTGGGCGTTCTTGGCGCCGTACGTCGCGGCTTTGAGACCACCATCGCCCCTACCTTTGACCGCATGTTCAAGGACACCGACTGCACCTACTGCGGTCAGTGCGTGGCCGTCTGCCCCACCGGAGCACTCACTGAGCGTGACAACACAGACCGCCTCCTGGACGACCTCTGCAACCCTGAAAAGATAGTGATAGCCCAGCCCGCCCCGGCGGTTCGCGTGGCACTTGGAGAGGAATTCGGCATGAAGCCCGGCACCATTGTCACCGGCAAGCTTGCAACCTCCCTCCGTTACCTTGGCTTCGACTATGTGTTTGACACGGACTTCGCCGCAGACCTCACCATTATGGAAGAGGGTGCCGAAATCCTCCACCGCCTGAGGGCCTTCCTTGGCGGTGACAAGAGCGTGAAGCTCCCCATCATGACATCCTGCTGCCCGGCCTGGGTGAATTTCTATGAGCACAACTACCCGGATCTTCTGGAGTATCCTTCATCGGCCAAATCCCCGGCACAGATGTTCGGGGCCATCGCCAAGAACTATTGGGCCGAAAAAATGGGAATCCCCCGCGAGAAACTGGTGGTGGTGTCCATAATGCCCTGCCTTGCCAAGAAGTACGAGTGCGAGCGCGAGGAATTCTCCGTAAACGGAAACCCGGACGTAGACTACTCAATCTCCACCCGTGAACTGGCCCGCCTCATAAAGCGCTCCAACATAGACTTTGAGAGCCTTCCGGACTCCGACTTCGACACTCCCATGGGAGAATCCTCCGGTGCAGGTGCCATATTCGGCGCAACCGGCGGCGTAATGGAGGCCGCCCTCCGCACTGTATATGAGGTGTTTACCGGCAAAACCCTGCCCCGTCTGGAGTTTACCGCCGTACGCGGCCTGGACGGCATAAAGGAAGCCACCATTGACATAGACGGCTTCCCCTTGAAGGTTTGCGTGGCGCATACCCTTGGAAACGCCCGCTATCTCATGGACAAGCTCCGCAAGGGAGAGCTCAATTACCACGTTGTTGAGGTTATGGCCTGCCCCGGAGGCTGCATAGGCGGCGCCGGTCAGCCCTACCACCACGGCAACATAGAGGTCCTGAAGGCCCGCGCGGCTGCCATTTACCGCGAAGACGAAGGCAAGCCCATCCGCAAGAGCCACGAGAACCCGGACATCAAGCAGCTCTACGAGGTTTATCTTGGAGAGCCCCTTGGCGAGCTTTCGGAGAAACTCCTCCATACCCGTTATTTTGACAAAAGCATCAAGTAGTTATGAAAGTATCGTGTGAAGCGCTCCGTCAGGTGGAGGCCATCTGCCGGAAATTCAATAATGATCCCGGTGAACTCATCAGCATCCTTCACGAGTGCCAGAATACCCTTGGATACCTCCCTGAGGAAGTCCAAAGGGTGATTGCCCGTGAACTTGGCATTCCCGCATCAAAGGTGTACGGGGTGGTGACGTTCTACTCTTTCTTCTCAATGGTGCCGAAGGGCAAATACCCCGTTTCAGTGTGCCTTGGAACGGCCTGTTATGTAAGAGGCTCGGACAAGGTGCTGGAAGAGTTCAAGAGGGTGCTTGGCATAGAGGTAGGTGAAACCACCCCGGACGGCAAGTTCTCCCTTGACTGCCTCCGCTGCGTAGGCGCCTGCGGCCTTGCCCCCGTTGCCACCATCGGAGAGAAGGTCTACGGCCGTCTCAACCCCTCCGACATCAAAAAGATTGTGGCCGAATTTGGGGAATAGAAGACTCAGTGCAGGAAGATTGAAGCTGTGGTGGACCTGGTCCAGCACTTTTTTGGACGAGGTGGCATTTTATCCGGTGGACCTGGTCCAGGCACTATGCACTACAGGTACCTCAGAGGCGTAGTCGGTGGACCAGGTCCAGCACTTATTTTTGTACCTCGTCCAAAAACTGGTGACACCTCGTCCAAATTACCCTTGGACCAAGTCCACAACCCCCCTGGACCAGGTCCACACCAGGGGAATAGAGATATGACACAATCATAAAATATGACGGAACCGTACCAAATATCCTTTTTCGGGGCTACCAACAGCGGTAAGTCCACGCTGGTCAATGCCATTGCCGGACAGAAGGTGTCTTTGGTAAGTGACAGACCCGGGACAACAACTGATCCGGTGCGAAAACGCATTGAGTTGCCTGAAATCGGCCCCTGTGTCCTGGTGGACACTGCCGGATATGGCGATGGTGGTGAACTTGGCTCTGAGCGTGAGCGCATGACCAGGCAAGTGATTGATAGTACGGATGTGGCTGTTCTGCTGCTTTCCGGTAATCCGGAGGACGCAAAGTGGCAGAAAGAGTTGGATGAACGAGATGTCCCTGTAGTGGCCGTTGAAGACAGAAATGTTGAGTTCGGAGCCCTTATCAAACGTATTGCTGCAGTGCTTCCCAAAGTGGAAGAGCGCTTTCTTACCGGCCGATTGGTTCACCACGGCAGTGTTGTAGTTTTGGTAATGCCCCAGGACAGCGAAGCTCCCAAGGGGCGCATTATCCTTCCCCAGGTGAGAGTGCTCCGGGAGCTCCTGGACCGCCGCTGCATACCTGTTTGCTGTACTCCGGACAAACTCCAGGATGCCCTGAAAACCAGTCCGGACCTTGTCATAACTGACTCTCAGGTTTTTGGGTTGGTTAATGCTGCTATCCCGCCAGAAATGCCTCTCACATCATTCTCTATCCTTCTTTCCGCTGAAAAAGGTGATATTGGTGTAATGACTGAAGGTGCCAGGGCAATAGGCGGCCTTAAAGACGGTTCCAGAGTGCTTATTGCCGAAGCTTGCACGCACGTGCCCAATACAGAAGACATCGGCCGTGTCAAGATTCCCGCAATGCTAAGGAAAAAGGCAAATATAGTGGTTGATGTATCCGCTGGTAACGATTTTCCGGATGATTTGTCGGTCTATAGCCTTATTATCCATTGCGGAGGGTGCACTGTCAATTCCAAACTCGTCAGAAGCCGTATAAGGAAGGCTCTCCTTTCTGGGGTGCCAATAACCAATTACGGCTTAGCTTTGGCTTATATGCATGGAATCCTGGACCGGGTATCTCTCCCTTAAAACCTGAAATCCCTGGCCCCGTCCTCAATTTCCTTAAGATGGCGCTCGCAGATGCCGCGGACTTTCTCTGACGGGATGTCACTAAGGCTGCGCTGAATCATCGCCTCCCCGGCGGCGCGGGTTTCCTCCGAGGCGTAGTCCATAAGGTACTCCTTAAGGGTCATAAGTGCGTTTGGAGTGCAGCAGAGGCTTATTTTACCGCTCTTGCAAAGGCTCATGAAGCGGTCTCCGGTGCGGCCTTCGCGGTAGCAGGCCGTGCAGAAACTTGGAATGTGGTCCTGCTCCAGCAGCCAGCGCACTACGCTGTCAAGGGGCCTGGTATCCGCAATGTCAAACTGGGCGGTTTCGTCGTGGCGCTCTACGGTGGTGTAACCGCCAACGCTTGTGCGTGAGCCGCCGCTTATCTGGGAGATGCCGCAGTGGAGAAGCTGCTCCCTCATGCGCGCGCTTTCGCGGGTAGAGACAATCATTCCGGTGTAGGGAACTGCAATCCTAAGGACAGCCACCAGTTTCCGGAAAATGGCATCCGGGAGCGCATCCTTGAAATCGTCCACGGAAATGTCGTCTGCCGGGCAGATCCTGGGAACGCTTATTGTGTGAGGCCCGACGCCAAAGCGCGCCTCAAGGTGTTCGGCATGCATGAGAAGCCCCGCAAGTTCGTAGCGGTACCCGGAAAGGCCGAAGAGTACGCCTATCCCTACATCGTCGCAGCCGCCTTCCTGGGCCCTGTCCATGGCCTCCGTGTGCCAATTGTAGTTGCTTTTGGGGCCGGTGGGGTGGAGCCTTTGGTACTGCTCCTTGTTATAGGTTTCCTGGAAAAGGATATACGTGCCGATACCCGCAGCCTTTAGCTTCCGGTAACTCTCAACGTCCGTGGCGGCGATGTTTACGTTTACCCTTCGGATAGAATTCCCGCCTTCGTTTACGGAGTAGATGGTTTTGATGGACTCCAGGATGTACTCCAGCGGGTTGTGGACGGGGTCTTCGCCGGCTTCCACGGCAAGGCGCTTGTGCCCGGTGCGAATAAGCGCCCGGACCTCCGCCTCAATCTCCTCCTGGGAGAGCTTACGGCGCGGAATAGTGCGGTTCTTGGCGTGGTAAGGGCAGTATACACAGCCGTTTACGCAGTAGTTGGAAAGGTACAGCGGTGCAAAGAGCACTATGCGGTTTCCGTAAAAACGGTGCTTGATGTCTTCGGCCAGGGCATATATCTTTTCTTCAAGGCCGGGGTCCGTGCAGTCCATGAGGATGGCCGCCTCACGGTGCGTGAGACCTTTAAGACGGGCAGCCTTTTCCAGTATTTCCTTGACCCTTAAGGGATTCCGGCTTTCCACGGAAGCCTCTTCAAGGGTTTCCAGTATCTCTTCATGGCAGATGAACTCATCTGCGTATTGTGATGACGGATTATACATTTCTTGAGGTTTTTCCTTTGTAAAGGTCGTATTTAAGCCGCTCCGTTTCCGGAGTATATACATTCATTATTACATTTGCACCGGCGCGTATTCCGGCCTCTTTGCCGCCCGGTAAAAGCACCGCCAGGGCCGTTGTGGCGGGAATATTGGCCGAAGGGAACATGAGCCTTAGTATTGAAATGAGCCGGAGGGTGGTTTGCGCGCTTCCGGGAGGACAGTTCTCAAACGGGGTGCCGTCCTGGGGAATGAAAGGGCCTATCCCTATCATGTGAGGCCGGATTTCCTGCATGAGCCGAAGGTCCTCTATAAGGTTTCTGGTTGTCTGGCCGGGGCTTCCAACCATCATGCCCATGCCGGTCTCATAGCCAAGGCGCTTGAGCTCCTTTATGCACCCAATCCGGCTCTCCAGCGTCATTCCGGCGGGATGAAGGCTGGCGTAGTGCTCCGGATTTGCGGTTTCGTGCCTCAGGAGATACCTTGTGGCGCCCGCTTCCTTGAAGGCCGAATACAGTTCAAAGGGCAGCTCCCCAAGGGACAGGGTGATTGCGGCGTGGGGGTATCGGCCCCGGATTTCCTTCACAACCGGAAGAAGGGCCCGCGCCTGTACCGGATTCTCCCCGCCCTGGATCACAAAAGTGTGGACTCCGTCCCGCCATGCCCGGGCGCAGCACCCAAGGATCTCTTCCGGGGAAAGGGAGTAACGCTTCACGGAGGCCCTGCCCCTACGAATACCGCAGTACAGGCAGTTGTTCCGGCACATATTGCTGTGCTCTATGAGAGCCCTCACAAGCACCCTGGGGCCTTTCACCTGAAGGCACACCTCCCGCGCAGAGGCCTCAAGCCTCCGGGCAAGTGACAGGTCCGGGGTTTCCAGAAGCTCTGCAAGGGCGTGGTCCGGCAGGTCACGGGTGTTTCTAAGGGTTTCAATCATAGCCGATTCAAATTTACGCAATTTCCACCAATCGAGTCTTAAACCATCTTCAGCCCTACCACCGAACTGATGAGGGTTACAATGAAAAACAGGCGCCAGAAGGTGGCTGGCTCCTTGAACACCAGAATACCTATAAGCACCGTTCCAACGGCTCCTATTCCCGTCCATACGGGGTAGGCGGTGCCTATGGGTATCGTTTTTGTGGCTTTTGCAAGGAGAATCATGCTGAGGGCCGAAACCACCACAAAGCCTGCATACCACCAAAATGCTTCCCAGCCGGCGGCCAGTTTTGCCTTGCCAAGGCAGAAAGTGAATCCGCATTCACACAGCCCGGCAACAATAAGAATAATCCAGTTCATTTTCTTTTTTGCCTTCCCTTCCGAGGGAGTGCAAAGATACACATTTTCTTGCGTTCTTCCTGATTTTCCATTATATTTGCATCCCGGTTATATTATAATCGGGATTTTTTATGTACCTACGCCAACTCGGCCTTTTTGAGGATACAAATATCTACAAACTGGTATCTCCCCAGCTAAGCAATCGCTATTTCGTCTTGTCCGGTCCTGGCACGCGGGAACTCCTCTCTTCCCCGGAAGTTGTTGGTTTCCCTTGCTACACCGCCCTTCTCCGTGAAACCGTCGCCGCCCTTCGTTACCTTCTTTCAGTTGGCCTGGGTGGCGATTTTGATATCCTGACCATCCTTAGGGGCGGGCTTAACTATCCGCTGGAAGAAGCCTGCGCAGAGGCAGGCATAAGGGTGCGGGACATGCATTTTGTCTCCTGCGAGCGAATCATAGAGAATAGTGTCATCACCGGGCTTGAGATTAAGTATGAGAAACTTCGTCCCACCCCGGGCCGAACACTGGCTATTGGCGACATAATTGCATCCGGCGCCACGCTTGAGAGGTGCCTTGACTATGTTGTGGGTGAATTCAAAAGAAGGGGAGGCAGTATAAAGCGGATGGTGTTTTTCACAATAGGAGGCACCAGGGCCGTGGAACTTATGGAAGAGATGACACCCAGGCTAAGCGAACTGTTCCCCGGTTTTGAGGGGTTTGACTGCTTCTTCTTTGAGGGTATGTTCACGGTATATGGAGGCCCCGGGGCAAGCGGCATCAACGTGAAGGACATAGATTTCGGCTGGAATGGGGGAGTGGTGGCTCCGGAGTTCCGCAGCCACGTTATGGAGCACCCGGATTCCCTGTTTGAAAAATGCATAATCTACGACGGCGGCGCCCGCCGTTATGAGATTCCACTTCATATAGATGAAGTCTCGGAGTACTGGGAAGGCATTTTGGAAAGGGCTCATATTATTGACCCTAAGGCCCTTGCAGGTGAAAAGCTGGGGTATCCCTCTCCTTTGTCCTATGAAGAGTGGAAGATTGTGACCGGCATTCCGGATGCATGGGAAGGGCTGTGGAAAAAGGAGCAGGAGTTCATTTCCGGCGCGGCGCGGCTGGACCTTGCGGAAATTGCCCGCAGAAGGCTTTCCAGCATGGATTCATTGAGAAAAATGTATAAATAAAGTATAGGTATCATGAAAACTACGGATTTGGATTACTCATCAAGGCCTGTAGACGCCGCCGGACGTAAATCTACCCTCAGCATGTTCATGCTCATGCTTGGCTTCACCTTCTTTTCGGCCAGCATGTGGGTGGGCCAGCAACTTGCCGCAGGGCTCAATTTCTCCGGCTTTGTATGGGCGCTTATCCTTGGCGGCCTCATCCTGGCAGCCTACACCGGAGCGCTGGGTTATATCGGCGCCAAAACCGGGCTGTCCCTGGATATGCTGGCCAGGCGTAGTTTCGGCATAAAGGGAAGCTGGCTTCCCAGCGCCATGATTAGCTTCACGCAGATAGGATGGTTCGGGGTGGGACTTGCCATGTTCGCAATCCCCGTGGCCAAGGAAATCCTTGGACTGGAAGTTACTCCGGACTCCATGCCGTGGCAGGGATATCTTCTTGTGGGCATTGCCGGCATCCTAATGACAGCAAGCGCTTACTTCGGCATAAAGAGCCTTACCATAGTTAGTTATATTGCGGTTCCCGCCGTGGCAATCCTTGGCACCGTGGCAATGATCCTTGCCGTGAAAAGGGGAGATCTGGGGCTCATTGAGCAGTTTAACCAGGGCACTAAGGACCTTGGAATAATTGCCGGTGCGGGCCTTGTGGTGGGTAGTTTCGTTTCCGGCGGAACGGCCACGCCAAACTTCACGCGCTTTGCAAAGAGCGGAAAGGTGGGGCTTGTCACAACCATAATCGCTTTCTTCCTTGGCAACAGCCTCATGTTCCTTTTCGGCGCAGTTTCCAGCATCTATGCAGGCGGCAACGACATTTTTGAGGTGATGCTCAATCTCAACCTCTTCTACATGGCCGTTTTAGTGCTGGGCCTCAATATCTGGACCACCAACGACAACGCCCTTTACAGCGCCGGCCTTGGCCTTTCCAACATCACGGGATACTCCAAGAAGAGCATGGTAATTGTTTCCGGTATCATCGGGACCATCGCCGCGGTGTGGCTGTACTGGAATTTCTGCGGCTGGCTCAATGTCCTTAACTGCACCTTGCCGCCAGTTGGCATCATCCTAATAATCAGTTATTTCATGGACGGGAAGAAGTTCCTGTCAGCTTCGGCCGTAAATGTGAACTGGTGGGCCGTAGCCGGAGTTGTTGCCGGCGCCGTGGTGGCAAATCTCCTTCACTGGGGATTCCCAGCAATCAACGGCATGGTTGTGGCCGCCCTTCTTTATATTGTAGGCAGGGCCCTGAATCGCTAATTCAAAATGAAATGCCTCGCCTAAGATGCTCAAGAAGTACATCAAAGCTGACACGCTGGAAGTGGTGGAGAAACTCACCGACAAATACGAGTATTTCCGCTAATCCAATCAGAAACTATGAAAAAATCAAAATTGCTGTGACTTTTTCATAGTTTTTGATTATATTTGCCTTGGAATTAATGGCTGTAATTGCTATGAAAAGAAAAATCACTCAGCAACTCATAGACTGGAAGAACAGGCCGGATCATAAGCCTCTCATCCTCCAGGGAGCCCGTCAGGTTGGAAAAACATACATTCTGGAAGAATTCGGGCGCGAGCACTATAAGAATTATATCAAGGTAAGCCTTGACCTGGTCCCTGATGTGCGCAATTTCCTGAAGGATAACATCAATCCTTTGGAAATCATCGCTTATCTGGAAACTCTATATAATGAGCGAATTGTCCCGCATGAGACGCTGGTCATCCTGGATGAGATTCAGGACTGCAAGCGGGCGCTGCTTGCTCTCAAATACTTCCAGGAAGATTATCCTCAGTATGATATTGTGGCCGCAGGTAGCCTTCTGGGGGTGGCTGTGAATCAGGGAAACAAGCCCGACGAAGAAGATGAAGCAGGAAAGGCCCAACAGCAGCAGGAAGAAGAGGAATTCTCCTATCCGGTTGGTAAAGTGGATGAATTGCGCCTGTACCCTATGGACTTTGAAGAATTCCTCTGGGCCATCAATATGGATGTTCTGGCGCAGGATATCCGTACCCACTTCAACTCTAATGAGGCAATGCCGGCTTCCGTTCACCTGTTGGCACTTGACCTGTACCAGCGCTATCTGATAGTCGGCGGCATGCCCGAGAGTGTTGGCAAATATGTAGAGACCCACAGCTTCCTAGAGTGCAGAACCGTTCAGCAGTCCATCCTGGTTGGTTACAATGCCGATATGGCCAAATATGCCAAGCCGGCAACCACTGTCAAGATCAGAGCCTGCTTCAATTCTATTCCGGCACAGCTGGCTAAAGAGAATCGCAAGTTCCAGTACAAACTGGCGCAAAAGGGCGGAACCGCTAAGATTTTCGGTGAAGCTATCGAGTGGCTCATTCTGGCCGGGATAGTACATAAATGCAAACTGATATCACATGGCTTTATTCCCATCTCCGCCCAGGAAGATGACAGCGACTTCAAGATTTATATGTCCGATATTGGCCTGCTGAACACAAAGGCTCAGATGCCGGCCCAGATGCTACTCAATTCCATAGAGACTGAGAACACTTTCCTTGGTTCGGTAGCCGAGAACTATGTGGCCCAGGCCCTTTCTGCCAACGGTATTACACTCCGCTATTGGAAAAACGGCAACACCCAAGAAGTGGAATACATACTGCAGGATGGAATGAACGTGATTCCTGTAGAGGTCAAGAAAGGCAAGAAGGTGAATGCAATCAGCATGAACAATTTCAAAAAGACCTACAAGTGTCCTTTCGCTTACCGCATTTCCGGAAAGAACTTCGGCTTCGCCAATGAAATCAAGTCTGTCCCCCTTTATGCCGTATTCTGCATTGAGGCAAAAGAAGACATCGAATAGGTAAGTAGCCCCAATGTAGCCCCAATTTGAAAAAGAAAAGGCCCCACAGATACCTGTGAGGCCTTTTTAAGCGGTGCGGACGAGGCTCGAACTCGCGACCCCCGGCGTGACAGGCCGGTATTCTAAACCGACTGAACTACCGCACCAATTTGTCAGTGATCATTTCCCTTTCGGGATTGCAAAGGTACAAACTTTTTTTGAACCTGCAAGCGTTATTGCGAAATTTTTTAAGAAATTTTCACAATGTTGTCTGCGTGGCTCAGAACGCGCTCACGGTGGGATACAAACAGGATGGTCTTTCGGCCTTTGTAAGTGCCTGTAATGCGGTCCAGTAGCTTGGCCTCAGTGTCTGAATCCAGGGCCGAAGTGGATTCGTCCAGCAGGAGGATGCCGCCAGGATGGAGGAGTGCGCGTGCAATGGCTATACGCTGGCACTGGCCTTCACTGAGTCCGCTTCCGTCTTCGCCGCAGGGGGTGTCAAGTCCGGAAGGGAGACTGAATACGAACTGCGCCATGGCGGTGTCAAGGGCCTGACGCATTTGGGCCTCCGTGGCATCCGGGCATGCCAGAAGGAGGTTAGAGCGTATGGTGCCGCTAAGGAGGGAATTCCCCTGCGGAATGTACTGGAAATTGCCGCGCATTGCTGCCGATGCCGGAAAACCGCCCACAGTTACGGAGCCGGCCGAAGGCTTGAGGAGCCCCAGTACCAGCCGAATGAGCGTACTTTTTCCGATACCCGTGGGACCGGCTATGACGGAAAGCTGCCCGGCGGGGAACTTGCAGGAGAAATTGGAAAGAACGGGCTCCGGGACTCCGGGATATGTGTATGTGACTCCTGAAACCTCAATGGCGGGAGCATCAGTAAGCACTACAGGCTCCAACGCCGGTTCCTGTTCCAGCTCCATCAGTTCCATCACGCGGTCTACGGAAGTGATGGCCTGGATGATGGCGGGAATCTGGCGGCCGAGTTCGGCCACGGGACGCTGGACCTGCCCTACAAGCTGCATGAAGGCGGTCATCATGCCGTAGGTTACGGTGCCGTTGAATATGCCCACGACGCCCCAGATGAGCGTGGCGGCATGCCCGGCCTGGAAGCCGAAGAACATGAGCCCGCGGGCTACGGCGTTGTAGTTGAGGCGGCGGCGGGTGTTGTCCTCGACATCGGCCTGGAGCCATCCCATCTTGTCCACAACCCTTTCAACCGTTGTGAGGGTGAGCATGAGCACCCTGTTCTGGAGGCTCTCCTGCATAAGCTGCTGGATTTCGCTTTCGCGGGCCCTGATTTTCCCCATTAGTTCCCTCAGTTTCCGGAAAAACATTTTTGAGCCGAAAACCATGGAGAAGGTGAGGATGAGGATAACCCAGAGAAGCCCGGGAGCCATGAGCATGAGGTATACGGATGCCGCGACAAGCTGCACAAGCGTGAGCACTATTGAAGGAACGCGTTCTACAACCAGCTCCGACACCACCCTGATATCTTCTTCCAGGCGGTTTACGGCGTCTCCGGAGAGGAAGCGCTCGCGGCCGTCCCAGCGGCTTTTCATCACCTTCTCAAAGAGGGCGCGCCGCATTATGTTCTGGGACTTCACATGAGTATAGCTGTCCCACCAGTTTGCAAAGAGGGTGGAAAGGAGCTGCACCGCCAGGATGCCCACAAAAATGGCTATTCCGGTGCGCAGCGGAACATCAGAATTACGGGTTGCTATGTCTATGAGAAGCTTGCTGGAGGCAACAAAAGACAGCGAGGCAGCAATCCTTACAACCCCTACAAGTACGGAAACTCCCACCCGCCACCAAACGGGACGGGCCATTCCAATGAGAGTCCTTACAAGCTTCATTGAGCAACTACGCCTTCGGCCACCCACTTGCCGGCAAGGGCTGCGGCGTCTTCGTAGGCGCGCTGGCCGTCTACCTCATATTGGTCCGTGAGGGCATCGGCCATATCCTGTACGGAAAACTCCTTGCCCTGGAATTTTTCCCAGAGGTATGCCGCCGAAGCGTTGAGAGAAAGCATTTTATTGAAGTTGACCTGCGCAAGGCCTTCTCCAACCACAACGTATTCTCCGCAGATTTTGCGTAAGATGAATCCTTCCTTGATTTTCATATTATCCTTCTCAAAATTGCCAAAATATATCTTCTGAAGGGTTTAAGCACCCTCCACAGCTTCCCTTTTCCGGGTTTTACGGTCCGTTTTCCGCGCCCAATCTCAATTACAGTTCCCATTACATCCAGAGTAGTGCATTCCTCTGTTCCGGAAATGTTGCCGTCTCCCATGAGGGTGACTTTTTCTCCTTCAAGGCCGATTACCCTGTGCAGCACATACCTCCCTGGCAGCCTCACAAGGACTATGTCTCCAACCTCCACGGTGTCTTTCTTCAGGAGGACTACGCTGTCACGGCCGCCGCGGATAAATGGCAACATGCTGCTTCCAAGCGGGGTGAAACGCACGGTTCGGCCCTCATTGAGAAGCGCTCCGGCCTCTTCCAGGATAATTGTATTTGGGACTATCTTCTTATCCATTGACGGTACTGAAGCACAGGCGGGCGGCCTCTTCGTTGGGGAGGCACTCTAGTTCATAGCAGGGCACTGCCTGGGCCATTGCGTCCAGGGTGTGGTGCCAGTGGTCTGCGAGGGCGGAGAACGGCCTGAAGGACGATGCCGAAGCCATCAGGGAGGCATAGGCCTTTACCCCGGTGAGCCTTTCGATCTTGTTGTAGGGCGCCTGATGGAGGCGTACCACAGCCCCCGCCGGTGCGCTCAGGGCCTTGTAGCAGGGCGTTTTGCCACTCCATGGAGAGCCGAAAACGCGGACTTCTCCGGATGGCATGAGCCTAAGCACAGGATTGTCGTCGTTGAGGAGCCAGGTGCCGGGTATGTGCTTTAGCCACAGGCTGCTGTGGGTGCTTTTTCCGGTGCCGCTCTTGCCAAGGAAAAGGTATCCCATGCCGCGGTTCACAACCACGGAGGCGTGCATTTCCAGCGCTCCCATTTTGGCCGAAGCGAAGGTGAAAAGAAGCATTAGGGCGTTGTTCAGCGCAAATGCGTCTTCCTTGCCGGGAAGGGTGAGAGTAGCCGAAGCGAAATCCGGGGCCATGTCAAGCTCCATGGCTTCAGGGCGCCCTGGAAGGGCTCTGGTGCGGGCCGAAATATGGCCTTCCGGCGTTTTCCACAGGCTGATTTCCGGGAAAAGGGGGCCGTCGTCCGTGCGATAGATAAGTTCTCCGGAGGCCTCCGGAAGTTCCTTGTACTCAATCTCCAGCGTGAAAAGAGCCTCCTCTTTGGGAAGGAGTCCTGAAATGAAGGGGTGCATGTTGGAGAGTTTGTCCGGGAGGAACTCCTCCCCGCTGCAGCTTACCCTGAAAGGGAGTTCTGCTACTCTGTATATCCTGGTTGTACTCATAACTAACATGCAAAACTAACAAAAACCCGGCAAAAGACAAAGAATATTTTAGTATCTTTGTAAGCTTTGAGTAAAGAAAACAATATCATAATCAAAAATGCCCGTGAAAATAATCTCAAGGGCATTACCGTAGAGATTCCCCGCGGCCGCCTTGTGGTAATTACCGGAGTCAGCGGCAGCGGAAAAAGTTCCCTTGCGTTTGACACCCTTTTTGCCGAAGGCCAGCGCCGCTTTGCCGAAAGCCTCTCTTCCTATGCCCGCCAGTTCCTTGGCCGAATGTCAAAACCGGACGTAGACATAATTGAGGGCATTCCTCCGGCAATTGCCATAGAGCAGAAGGTGAATATCAAGAACCCTCGCTCCACCGTTGCCACCACAACGGAAATATACGACTATCTCCGCCTCCTTTTTGCCCGTATCGGCCGCACATATTCCCCTGTAAGCGGGCAGGAAGTGAAGGCCCATAGCGTGAAGGATGTCCTGGATTTCCTCTCTGATGGCTTGGAGCATTCCGTTTATATCCTTGCGGAGTCCCGTTGGGCCTCGCGTAGTGACAAAGTGGAGTACCTGCTATCCCTTAAAGAAGAGGGATACAGCCGCCTTTTCGATACTCGGGACCATAGGATTTTGAGCATTGAGGATGTCCTTCAGATGAACGGGAATTATCCGGATAATCTTCTCCTTCTCATCGACAGGCTCAAAATCCATCCCCCGATGGATTCGGATACTGTCATGCGTCTGAGCAGTTCTGCCCAATTGGCTTTTGACATGGGGAAAGGAGACATATATCTGTGGGAAAAGCCGAATACTGATAAGAAAATAGATGCGGTGGACCAGGTCCAGGCCGATTTTGGCCGAGGTGGAATTATAGATGGTGGACCAGGTCCAGCTACTATGCCCCAGGAGTACCTGAGAGGCACATCTGTTGGACCAGGTCCAAGGGATGAAATCACACCTCGTCCAGAAAACAGTTGGACCAGGTCCAACATGGCCGGAACATTCGGCATGCCTGATGGCGGCCTGACTCATTTCTGCTCCCGGTTTGAGCTGGACGGAATCACGTTCCGGCAGCCGGACGAGTACCTTTTCAGTTTCAACAGTCCGCTAGGGGCGTGCCCTGTTTGCGGGGGCCTGGGGAAGATTATCGGCATAAGCGAGGACCTTGTGGTGCCGGACAAGACAAAGAGCATCTACGACGGCGCAATTGCCTGCTGGAGAGGGGAGAAGATGGGCTGGTTCAAGGATCAGCTTATCCTCAATGCCGAAAAGGAGGGCATCCCCATCTTCGAGCCCTACTGCAAGCTTACGCAGGCGCAGAAGGACATTATCTGGACCCACGAAGGCGATTACCAGGATCCCGGCGCCTTCTTCGGCATAAACCAGTTCTTCCAGTGGGTGGAGAGCAACCGCTACAAGATCCAGTACAAGTACATGCTTTCCCGCTATAGTGGCCGAACCACCTGCCACGCATGCGGCGGAAGCCGTTTAAGGAAAGAGGCACTGTACGTGAAGATCTGTGGCAAAACCATCCACGACATCCTTTCCATGACCGTGGAGGACCTCCTGAAGTGGTTCGGCAGTGTGTCTCTTACCCCATACGAGTCCGAGGTTGCCGGAAAGACAATAGAGGAGATAAAGTTCCGCTTACAGTGCATAGAGGACGTGGGGCTTGGGTACCTTACCCTGAGCCGCACCATGAACACCCTTTCCGGCGGTGAGAGCCAGAGGGTGAACCTAGTCACGGCCCTTGGCAGTTCCCTGGTGGGCTCCATGTACATCCTGGACGAACCTTCCATCGGCCTTCATCCAAGGGATACGGACCGCCTCATAGAGGTCCTCAGGCGCCTGAGGGACATCGGGAACACCGTTGTTGTGGTGGAGCACGACCCTGAAATCATCAGGGCGGCCGACTGGGTGATAGACCTTGGCCCCGGCGCCGGCGTGAACGGCGGGGAGGTGGTGTTTGAGGGAAAACTCTCTGCTTCGCCGGAAATGACAGGAAAATCCCTCACCCTTCAGTACCTTAGCGGTGCCCGGGAGCCTTACCACAGGGAAAAGAACCCCTGGCACTACTCCATTGTGGTGAAGGGTGCAATGCAGAATAACCTCAAAGACATAGACGTGAGATTCCCGCTTAATGCCTTTACGGTGGTTACTGGAGTGTCCGGCAGCGGCAAGAGTTCCCTTGTCGGAGACATCCTTTACCCTGCGCTTCATCGCCGGATCAACGAAACCGGAGACCTCCCCGGTACATTCAAGGGCCTTGAAGGAGACCTTAACAGGGTTACCAGGGTGGAGTATGTAGACCAAAACCCCATCGGCAAGAGTTCCCGCTCAAATGCCGTCACTTACCTCAAGGTCTACGACGACATCCGGAAACTCCTCTCCAAGCAGCAGTACGCCCGCATAAACGGCTTCACGCCTTCCTATTTCTCCTTCAACCAAGACGGCGGAAGGTGCCCGGAGTGCCAGGGAGACGGCTTTGTGAAGATAGGCATGCAGTTCATGGCCGATGTCACCATGGTGTGCGAATCCTGCGGCGGGAAGCGCTTCAAGCCCGAAATCCTGGAGGTGAAATACGAAGGCCTCAGCGTGAGCGACATCCTTGATATGAGCGTGGACGAGGCAATCTCCTTCTTCGGCTCAAGAAAGGACGAGGACGCCCGGACTATTGCCGAGAAACTCCAGCCTCTTGCCGACGTAGGCCTTGGATACATTAAGCTTGGTCAGCCTTCCAGTACGCTCTCCGGCGGCGAAAGCCAGAGAATCAAGCTGGCGTACTTCCTTTCAATATCCGATGGCTCCCGCGACAAGATTCTCTTTATCTTCGACGAGCCCACCACCGGGCTTCATTTCCATGACGTCAAAAAGCTCCTGAAGGCTTTCGACGCCCTCCTTTCAAAGGGACACACGGTGCTGGTTGTGGAGCATAACCTGGACGTTATCCGCGCCGCCGACTGGGTGATCGACCTTGGTCCGGACGCAGGCGACAGGGGCGGGGAAGTGGTGTTTGAAGGCACCCCCGAAGACCTTAAGAAATACGGTAAAACATTTACAGCCAAATACCTATGAAAAAGATTGCAGCAATAACCATGGTCCGCAACGACGACTTCTACCTTAGAAAATGGGTGGAGTATTACGGCCGTGAACTTGGCAAGGAAAACTTGTTTGTGTTTTTTGACGGGCTGGACCAGGAGATTCCCTCTTTCTGCAGGGGAGTGAATGCTGCAAAAATCCAGAAGATTGGTAAAGACGTGGTTTCCAATGACAAGGGCCGTGTCCAGTTCATGTCATGGAAGGCTGCGGAACTGTTTTCGGGCGGTTATGACCTTGTGATTGGCACAGATGCCGACGAATTCATAATTGTGGACCCAAAACTGGGCATGTCTTTGGCCGAATATCTCAGTGCGGCCAAAATCAAGGATTCGTTGTCTCCTCTCGGCCTGGATTTCGGGCAGAAACTTGGCGTGGAAAATGATATCAATGAGGATGAGCCTTTCCTTTCTCAGAGACATTATGCTCAAATCGGGACTCGTTATACCAAGGCTTCAATCATTGCAAAACCCCTTACATGGGGGAGTGGCTTCCACCGGATAAAGGAACATAATTTCCACATCGCAAAGAATCTGTACCTCTTCCATTTCGGTTATTTTGACCAAAAACGGATAGAGGAGCGGTTCAAGGATAAGGACCGCCTGGCCCAGGGATGGAAGCGTCACATGAAAAAACGCTCCCGGACAATAAGGCTTGTAACAAACCTTAAAGCCCGTAAGTTTGAAACCTGGACACGTTTTGCACGTATATGCCAGACTCTTGTGCGCCCGCCTTATGCATGGAATAAACCGGCGATGTTCGGCCTCAGGATTATTGTTGCCATTCCTCCACGTTTTGAAGATATAGTGTGATGCCCAAAGTTTCCGTAATAGTGCCAATCTATGGCGTGGAGGCCTATATCGGCCAATGTGCCCGCTCCCTGATGGCCCAGTCGTACAGTGACGTGGAGTTCATCTTTGTAAATGACGGTACCCCGGACCGTTCCATGGAAGTGCTGTCTGAAAATCTTGACCTTTCACGTCAGGTTAAGATAATCAATAAGGAGAACGCAGGCCTTCCACAGGCGCGTCTCACCGGAATCCAGGCATCGTGCGGAGAGTATATCCTTCATCTGGATTCCGATGACTGGATAGAGCCCCTGGCCGTTGAAAAACTTGTGGCTGCGGCCGATGAATCCGGCGCAGACTTGATATACTATGACTTTTGGAAAGAGTACGGCAACAGGAGCAAACTGGACCACGAACGCCTTTATACCGTAAAGAACAAGGACTTGTGGATGAGGCGGCTTTACCACGACGCCGCTTATGGTTATGTCTGGAGCAAATTTGCCCGCAGGGAACTGTATGACGGCATTTTTGCGCCCAAATACAATATGCACGAGGACATTGTGTTCTCCACGCAGCTTATCTTCAGGGCGGGTTCCATAGCCCAGTTGTCCGTACCGCTTGTCCATTACCGCCGCACAAATACGGGTTCGGCCACAAGGGTTAAGCGTTCAAAACGCCGCGTCCAGAGCGCCCGCAACATGCTGGATTTCTACGCCAACGGCGGCCCCGAGATAGAGATTGTGGGGAAGGACATCCTCTGGAAGGCCTGGTGGAGGGCTGTCCGCTATGACCGTTCCCTTTTCCGGGAATATCCTTTTCTGAAACTGCCGGTTTTCTAAAGGCTCTGGTATTCTATGCCGCCAGGGGCCTTTTCCATGTGGAAGGGGTCTTCGAAACCTGGTATGGTCTGGAACCATTCATTCATCTGGCGGTTGGCTTCCTTGCGGTTGTAACCGGTGCCGGAAGGGTGGCTTACGGTGATGTCGGAGTCTACCAGGATAAGCCTTCCTTCATGGTTCGCGAAATAGCTAAGGCCCATGTCCAGTCCCCATCCAAGGCGGTTGACGCTAAGGTCTACGGGGCATATCCTTCCAAGAAGGTCGGTCCTTACCATGTGGAACCATCCTTCCTGGAAATTGGTCTTGCGTATTCCTCCAAAGAGTGACGCCTTGCTTTTGCTGTGCGACTTTGAGAAGATGCCGTTTGCTGGCTGATACAGGCCTACGTTTGTGGAGTATGAGAGTTTGTCCATGCGGTGGCACAGGGCACGCGCAGCCCTCTCAGTAATTCCAAGGTCCGATGTCAGAACTACCACCCACGGATAACCGCCCTGGACAGCCCTGGCATAGGCCTCGTTCATAAGACCGGAGTAGTAGATGTTGTCAAGGTTTACCGCTAAGGGGTGTTTGCACGGGGGATTGCTGCCGCTGTCCAGGATAACGGTGTGGAAATACGGGGAAAGGCGGTTTGCCCAGCCTTCGGCCTTGGGGTTTTCATTGTAGTTGAAGATGCAGCAGAGAATGCGGCCAGACTTAAAGGGAAGGCTTCCAAGCCATTCTTTAACCCTGTAAAGCCTTGCACGCTCCTTTAGGCTACCAAACTGCCCGGGGCTAAGAAGAAGCAGCTCCCGCCTTAGGAGGGGATGCTCTTCAAGGATGGATGGAGCGTATTTCATTGCAATAAAACCGCATCTGAGGATTATCTGCGGCAGGGAGTCCCTGAAGGGGATGTCCTCTTTGCGTCCCTCCCAGAATTCCAGAAGCTGGAGGAAGTTTGTGGCCGAAGCAACGTCCCTCAGGTGTTTTTTCTCATGGGACATGGAAGAGACGTTCTGGCGGTTGTAGTGGTAAAGGGGGAGGTTCACCTTTTTGCAGGAGCCTCCGCGTCCAAGCACCTGGCAGAGCAGCACCATGTCTTCGTGCATGCCTATTGTGGGGTAAAACAGGTCCGGACTCAGGAGCGAGCGGCGTATGAGCTTGTTCCAGAGGTATCCGTGGGCGCGGAAGCGCATGATATCGGCCGAAAGCTCCTTGCAGCTGGAGTACTCCTTGTCCCTCATTACCCGGCTTCCGGAGGTGGTTTCCTTTATGGCGTCACAGTAAACGACGTCTGCGTTTGTTGCCATTGCAGCCGTTGCCATCTTTTCCACCATTTGGGGCTCCATCCAGTCGTCCGGGTCTGCGTTCAGGATATACTCTCCGCTGGCGCGTTTAAGGCCGCTCAGACGTGCCTGGGGAAGGCCCAGGTTCTTTTCATGGTTTACCGTTATGACTTTTTTTCCGGGGAAACCGGTCAGGACACGCTCCAGGACTTCCATGGAGTGGTCCGGGGTGGAGTCGTTGACAAAAATAAACTCGGTATCCGTCCAGGTCTGGGACAGAAGTGAGCGGGCGAAGCGCTCTATCCAGGCTTCGACGCCAAATATGGGGACTATTACGGATACTGTCATAGTAGCAGTTTAAGGCTTGAAGAATACAAAAATAGTGAGAAAAATCAGAAAATGCCCCAAAAGTTTTGCTTTGTACAATTATAATAGGTATTTTTGTTAAATTCCATTACTCAGAAGCTATGGAAAACACTCTTGCAATAGTCATTCCGGCATATAAACCGGCCTTTCTGGACCTTGCCCTCAAGAGCATCGCCGCCCAGACAGACCGGGATTTTGTGCTGTATGTGGGAGACGACGCCTCGCCGCATGATGTCAAGAGTGTCCTGGCCCCTTATGAAGGCCAGTTCCCGCTAGTGTATCACCGTTTTCCGCAGAACCTTGGCGGAAAGGACCTTGTGGGGCAGTGGGAAAGGTGCATGGGCCTTGTGGAAAATGAAAACTGGATATACCTTTTCTCCGACGACGACGTCATGCCCACGGATGCCGTTGAGCGCTTCCATGCGGCCCTTCCCGGCGGCGGGGAGTTCTTCCGTTTTCCACTGGATACAGTTGACAGTGAGGGAAACATCCAGTTTGTCCATACCAGTTTTTCGGCCCCAAAAACCACGGCGGAAGACTATCTCAAGGGGTATCTTGCGGGCCACAGGCCTTCGGCCGCCTGCGAGTATATTTTCTCCAAGCGCCTTTTCCGGGAAGTTCCCATGGTGCATTTCCCGCTAGCGTGGTGCTCCGACATCGCGTCCTGGTACTCTTATGCCTCCAAGGCCGGGGCCATTGTCAATCTGGAAGGCGCTCCGGTTCTGTGGAGAAACGCAGACGGAGTGAACATCTCCAACAGCACCGGCCTTGAGGACGTCAAGATGGAAGCCCTCATCCAGTTTGTCACCTGGCTTTCCAAGGAATACAAGGGAGTCCCGGACAACGAATACCGCCGGGCTCTCCGCATTTTCATAAGCACTAATCTCAAGTACTCTTTCGGCGGAAAGTTCTCCCGGAAAAACCTTGTGCGGCTTTCCAGGGCATTTGCCGCCACAGACCGCAGGCGCGCGTTTGAAATCCTTGTCAACAATATCCTTTAGATGAAGATCCTTATCCTGACGCCATATATTCCGTACCCGCTGGATTC
Organism: Bacteroidales bacterium UBA4230; assembly: GCA_002395605.1. Lineage (GTDB taxonomy): Bacteria > Bacteroidota > Bacteroidia > Bacteroidales > UBA932 > Cryptobacteroides. The sequence continues at coordinate 3,655 of DGXO01000079.1, read as the reverse complement.
CGGCGGCAACCAGGCCGTCTTCACCATGCTAAGCGCCATGGCTAAGCGCCATGAGGTAACGGTTATCGCCCGCGGCGATATCCGTAAGGATTCCGTACGCATTCCCCTTGAAGAGCTCAGGAAGGCGCTCCCGGGGGTAAGGTTCATAACCTTCCCGTACACCAAAAACAGGCGCCTAAGGTTCTTCTGCCGCATTCCGGAGTCGGATCCTATGGCCGCAATGCTCCGTAGCCGCACCACCATCCCGTGGCGTGACGCCATGAGGCTCCGTGACCTTGATTTCTATGAATATGTTGCCAAGATAACCTCAGAGGAACATTTTGACCTTATCCAGGCCGAATTCTACGAGTCCCTGCCCGTGGTGTACTTCCTCCCTGAAAATGTGAAGAAGGTGTTCGTGCACCATGAAATCAGGTTTATCCGCAACCACAATGAGATTTCCCTCATGGAAAATCCCACGCTCTACGACCGCGTGGCCGTAGACAAGGAGATGGACCTTGAGATAGGGATGCTAAGAAGATTCGACCACGTGATAACCCTCACGGAGACAGACCGCGCCATTCTTTCGGAGTACCTGGATCCTTCAAAGATCTATGTCTCTCCCGCCATAGTCAAGATGTCGGCCGTGAAGCCTTTCAAGGAATGCTCCACGGACCTTGTGTTTGTTGGCAGCAGTACCCATTATCCCAACATGGACGGGATGTTCTGGTTCTGCGAAAACGTACTTCCAAGGCTTCGGCCCAAACTTCCCGGAGTCAAGATATATATTACCGGAGAGTGGGACAAAGCGGCCAAGAAGAAGCTTTCCGCGGAGAATCCGGAACTTGTATTCTGCGGCTTTGTTCCCAACATCCAGGACTTTGTAAACGGCAAGATTTCCATTGCTCCAATTCGCATAGGCAGCGGCATGCGCATGAAGGTGTCGGATGCAATCATGGGGTCGTCGCCGGTTGTGATTACCTCTAAGGGCATTGAGGGGCAGGTATTTGAAAACGGGAAAGACTGCATAATTGCCGACGACCCTACGGAAATGGCCTCTGAGATTGCGGCCCTTGCGGCCGATAAAAAGCTCCAGAAGGCTATCACAAAGTCGGCCTACGAGAAGATGCAGGCGCTTTCCAACCCTCATGAGATGGTGGAACGAAGGCTCCTTTTTTATGATTATATTTGCGCTCAGAAATGATAGACGTTATTGAAACAGATATTCCCGGAGTGGTAATACTGGAGCCCCGTGTGTTCGGGGATTCCCGCGGGTATTTCATGGAAAGCTGGAGCCAGAGGGATTTCTCTTCGGCCGTAAAGCCCGTAGAATTTGTGCAGGACAATGAAAGCAAAAGCTCCTACGGCGTTATCCGCGGCCTGCATTACCAGAAGGGAAGGTTTTCCCAAAGCAAGCTTGTGCGGGTTGTGAGCGGCTCCGTCCTTGATGTAGCCGTAGACATAAGGCGCGGTTCCCCGTGGTTCGGCCGTCATGTGGCATGTGTCCTTTCCGGAGAGAACCACCGTCAGCTTTTCATTCCGCGGGGCTTTGCCCACGGCTTTGCGGTGCTAAGCCCTGAGGCCGTCTTCCAGTACAAATGCGACAACCCTTACGCTCCCCAGGAGGAAGGCGCCATAGCCTGGAACGATCCTTCGCTGGGTATTGACTGGGGCATCCCTGAGGCCCAAATCCTCCTTTCAGAGAAGGATAAGCATCATCCGCTCCTTTCTGAGGCAACGGACCTTTTTGACTATTCCATAGACTATTACGCCAAATGAAAGTTCTTGTAACCGGAGCCAACGGTCAGCTTGGAAAATCCATCCGTGACTTGTCACCTGAGGGGTTTGTATACACAGACATCGAGGAACTTGATATCACGGACCTTCAGGCAATACGTAAGATTGTGGCCGAAGAAGGCATAGAGGCCATTGTCAACTGCGCCGCATATACTAATGTGGAGGCCGCAGAGGACAATTTTGAACTGGCCGAGCTCCTAAATGCAAAGGCCGTGGAGAACCTTGCCGTGGCAATGAAGGAGGTGGGCGGGCTTCTGGTCCACATTTCCACGGACTATGTATTCGGCAAAGAGCCCTACAATACTCCGTGCCGCGAAGACATGAAAGGCACTCCCACGGGCGTTTACGGCCTTACCAAGCTTCACGGAGAGGAGGCTATTCTCCGCTCCGGGGTGCGCCACGTAATCATCCGCACCGCGTGGCTGTACAGCGAGTACGGGAAGAACTTTGTGAAAACCATGTTGGATCTCACCGCGTCAAGGCCTCAGCTCAAGGTTGTCTTCGACCAAGTTGGTACGCCCACCTATGCCCATGACCTTGCCTCCGCCATCGTTCAGATTGCCGGTCAGGCCGGCAATGACGGTGGAGATGTCATGCCCGGCAATGATGGTGGAGATGTCATGCCCGGCCCAGACCGGGCATCTCACATATTCAATTACTCCAACGAAGGCGTATGCTCCTGGTACGACTTCGCCAAGGCAATTGCGGAGTACTCCGGGCATACTTCCTGCAGCATCCTGCCCTGCCACTCGGACGAGTTCCCTTCAAAGGTTACAAGGCCCCCTTATTCGGTTTTGGACAAGACAAAAATCAAGGAAACCTTCGGAATCCGTATTCCATACTGGACCGAATCCCTTAAAATTTGCCTTGGAAACATGAATTTTCTTTAGGGCTCATCCTTAGAAACGTAAATTTTTTATAAGTTTTCCTGTGAAACAACACTTTTTTTCGCAGGATTCTTGCATTATGCCTTTGCGGCAGATAGTTTTGCATCCGGACCACATGAATTTTGCCTACAATGTCAAAAACCAAAAATACAGGCCGGATGTCTTTCGTTTCTACCGTTGTCTTTTCTACTGTTGCTGGCCGCGTGTCTGCGGCGTTGTTAACTGCGTTCTTGCAGTTTCCGGCCTTTATTTCCTGCACTCCACTGCAGGCGCCGCTGAAAAAATCGGCCCCTGCTACTTATATTGACGTATTCTTCTTTGACACCATCTCTCCCCAGTACCTGGACTCTTACCAGCGCCTGAGGGCCGACGATACCATGCATGCGTTGTCTTCGGTGGGGGTGAAGAGAGTGGCCGCGTTGTCGGTGAATTCCGGCAGCGCCATGACCTGGGCGGGGGTGCGCACCTATGCCGACCTTTCAAAATACAGCTTTTCCCTGAAGGAGGATTCGCCGGAGAGGCCGCTCCTGGCCGGAGAGAAAGTGCTGGAGGAAGGAGTGTCCCGCGTTGCAGACCTTCAGATGAGAACGTCTCTTGTAAGGATAGTGCTGCGCTCCGTCTCCTGCGATTTTTCCGGAACCCCGTACACCGGATGGAGCTTTGACAACAGCCTTATCTATATGCAGTACGCCGGAGTTGAGGCAAGGCCCTTCGGCCCGCATGCGGGAATCCCCGTGTCCACTGTGAACCAGGGCTGGCTGGATAGCACGGCAGTAATGGCATTTCCTCGTCCTGAGATGCTTCTCCAAACCGGGGTGGGGAATGTCTGGAGGCAAAAGGTTGTGGCCGAAAAAGAGTTCTGGTGCTACTCCAATGAGGCCGATTCGGCGGCGCTTGGCCGTCCTGTAACCAGGATAGTGCTGGAAGGGTACGTGGGAAAGCACCTGTGCTATTATCCTATAGAACTGCCGGGGCTTCGCGCCGGGAGAACC
>DGXO01000036.1 GCA_002395605.1 Bacteroidales bacterium UBA4230 | reverse complement strand
AGCGCCATGAACATCCGCACCCCGGAGGAATTTCTCCTTCGGCTTGGGACAACTGTCCTGAAGATGGTGGCTTCAAGCCCTTTGGAGTTCAAGGCTCTTGTGGAGCAGCATCTTTCCGGGACTCACTTTGTCTTTGACGAAGAAGAGTATGCCCAAACCGGGCAGGTGGTGGCCCTTGGGTGGCCCCTTGACAAAGACGATGCTCAGGCAATGCTGCGCCTTCCCTTTGCGCTGGCCGATTCCCGCGCCCAAAGGATGATCCTTATAATTGATGAGTTCCAGTGCGTCCTGAATCTTGAGGACCCTGATTTCATCCTCCGGCCTCTTTCGGCGGTACTTAAAACCGAGAAAGGCAGGCAGTTCTCCTTTGTGCTGTGCGGCAGCGCCGTCAATGCCATGAGCTCCATTTTCGCCGGCAGCGTCCTTTTCAGCCGAAGGGTGGAGAGGGTAAGGCTTTCGGCCGCTCCGGAAGAAGAGGTGACGGAGCACCTTCACCACGGGTTCCTCTCAAGCGGAAAAGTGGTCGAGAAGCGCCTCCTGCAGGGCGTGTACAACCTTTTCAAAGGGCATCTCTGGTACATCAACCACCTTATAGCCATTGCCGATTCCATGAGCCGCGGCTACATTATGGAGCCCCTCCTGGTGGAAGCCCTGGAAGGCCTTGTGGCCATCCACGAGCCCGGTTTCCGTGGCATCATGAATAGCCTCACAACCCATCAGGTGAGCCTGCTCAGGGCTGTCCTTGACGGCGTCACGCGGTTCAGTTCCTCGGAGGTTATCCGCCACTACGGCCTCAATTCTTCGGCCAACGTCAAGCGCGTGAAGGAAGCCCTCATGAAAAAAGAGGTGATAATGCTGGATGCAAACGACAACCCAGTACTGGAAGATCCGCTCTTCGAGTACTGGGTGCGCAAGTACTATTTTGAAATGAAGGATTAGCACTGTGCCTGCGGATTTGGGTGCCGCTGTTTGTTTCCTCAATCATGTTTTTTCTTATTCATCTATTGGAATTTGACAAAAAAACGCTATCTTTGCAGTCCCAAATTTTAACGGCTGAAAGGCAAGGGTAAGTGCTGGGCAGGTCCAGACGCCTCAGGCTCAAACTTTTAATAAGTTTTTTAGTACAATGTACGCAATCGTAGACATTGCAAGCCAGCAGTTTAAAGTGGAAGCTGGAATGGATATCTTCGTGAACAGGCTCCAGGCCAAGAACGGAGAGTCCGTAGAGTTCAACAAGGTTCTTCTCATTGATGCAGAAGGCGCCGTAAAGGTTGGAACTCCGTATGTAGAGGGAGCAGTTGTGAAGGCTACCGTCCTTGACGATGACGCCAAAGCAAAGAAAGTGCTCGTATTCAAGAAAATCCGTCGCAAGGGATTCCAGACTCTGAACGGTCACCGTCAGAAGCTCACCAAAATCCACATCGACGCTATCGCTTAACTTTTAAAGACTGAAAGATTATGGCACACAAGAAAGGTCAATCCAGTTCAAAGAACGGCCGTGAGAGTCATTCCAAACGTCTTGGCATCAAGAAGTTCGGCGCAGAGGTCGTAAAGGCAGGCAACATCATCGTGCGTCAGCGCGGTACTGTTCACAACCCTGGTCTTAACGTGGGTATGGGCAAGGATCACACCCTGTACGCCCTTATTGACGGCACTGTCAAGTTCACCCGCAAGCGTGACGACAAATCCTTCGTGAGCGTAGTTCCCTTTGAGAACTAATTCCGGAAGGTTACTGTAAAATCAAGGAGGATATGTGTGCGCACAGGTCCTCCTTTATTATTGAAAGATATGCTTACACTCAAAACTCTCCGCGACAACCCGGAACTTGTTATCCGTAAACTCGCAAAAAAGCATTTCGACGCCCGTGAAATCGTGATGGACGTCATTGCCATGGACGATAAACGCAAGGCTCTCCAGCAGGAGTCCGACGCCCTCCTCGGCCAGCAGAAGAAGGCCGCGGCAGCAATCGGCCAGCTCATGAAGGAAGGCAAGAAGGAAGAGGCCGAAGCCGCCAAGGCAGAGGTTGCCGCCATCAAGGCCCGTTCACAGGAACTCCTGAAAGAGGCCGACGACAACGCCGCCGCCCTTCAGGACAAACTTGTCCTTCTCCCCAACCTCCCCTGTGACCTTGTACCGGAAGGTGCAGGTGCAGCCGACAACCTGGTTGTGAAGATGGGCGGCCCGGAGGTCCAGCTTCCGGAAAATGCCCTCCCCCACTGGGAACTTGCAAAGAAGTACGACATCATTGACTTTGACCTTGGCGTTAAGATTACCGGCGCCGGTTTCCCCGTATACAAGGGTAAGGGTGCAAAGCTCCAGAGGGCTCTCATCAACTATTTCCTTGAAAGGAATACCGCCGCAGGCTACACTGAGGTAGAGCCTCCCGTGATGGTTAACGCCGCTTCCGGTTTCGGCACAGGCCAGCTTCCGGACAAGGAAGGCCAGATGTACCACGCCACCGTGGACAACTTCTACATGGTTCCTACCGCAGAGGTTCCCGTAACCAACATCTTCCGTGACGTCATCCTTGGCGCAGACCAGTTCCCCCAGAAGCTTACCGCCTACACTCCCTGCTTCCGCCGTGAAGCCGGTTCCTACGGTAAGGATGTCCGCGGCCTCAACCGCCTCCATCAGTTTGACAAGGTGGAAATCGTGCGCGTGGAGAAGCCAGAGAACAGCTATGCCGCCCTGGACGACATGATTGCACATGTGGAGTCCCTGGTCAAGGAACTTGGCCTGAAGTACCGCATCCTCCGTCTGTGCGGCGGAGACATGAGCTTCACTTCGGCCATCACCTATGACTTTGAGCTGTGGAGCGCCGCCCAGGGCCGCTGGCTTGAGATTTCTTCCGTTTCCAACTTCGAGAGCTACCAGGCCAACCGCCTGCACCTCCGTTACAAGGACGAAAACGGCAAGATGCAGCTTGCACACACCCTCAACGGCAGTTCCCTTGCACTGCCCCGCGTAGTTGCAGCCCTCCTGGAAGACAACCAAAAAGACGGATACATTGAGATTCCTCAGTGCCTCCGTCCTTTCACCGGTTTTGACAGGATAGACTAGCGCACTTCTCCCGGCTGGTGCCCGAAGAGTTCCTTGAAGCACTTTGAGAAGTAGGAGGGAGTGCCGAATCCAACTTTGTAGGCAATCTCCGAAACCGTAAGGTCGGAGGTCTTCAGAAGCTGTTCGGCGGCCTTCAAACGGGTAATCCTTACAAGCTCTACAGGTGAATAACCTGTCAGGGCTTTTATTTTGCGGTAAAGCTGAACCCTTGAAAGGCCAAGCTCGGAGCCGATCTGTTCTACGCTCAGGTCTTCGTTGGAGATATTCTCCTGTACTTTGGCGCGGAAGCGGGACAGAAAATCGTTTTCCTGGGGCCTGGAGGCGCTTTCTCCGGTTTCCAGATAGTGCTCCTTCAGGAGTATGCGGCTTTTGAGGAGGTTGCCGATACGGGAAAGCAGCACTTTCTCGCTGAAAGGCTTTGAGATGTAGGCATCGGCCCCGGAATCATAGCCCTCTGCGCGCTGCTCCTCCAGGGATTTGGCGGTGAGAAGGATAACGGGAATGTGGCTGGTGGAGAACTGTCCTTTGAGGGTCTTGCAAAGCTCCAGGCCGTCCATTACGGGCATCATTACGTCGCTCACTACAAGGTCCGGGAGCTCCCTGGCGGCCTTTTCAAGGGCTTCCTTGCCGTCGCTGGCCGTCAGGATGCGGTATTCTCCCTGAAGAAGGGTGCCGATAAACTCCCTCAGGTCTGCGTTGTCGTCCACTACAAGGATGGTGGGGCGGTCGCTTTCCGTGATGCTGCTTGCGGCTTCCTGAAGGGAGGTGTCCGATGCCCTGTAAACTTCCCGGAATGACTCGGTAAACTCCGATGCGTCAAGGTTTTCATCTATCTTTGCGCCTTCATGGTGGAGGGGAATGCGGACAAAGAAAGCCGTGCCTTGGCCGGGAGTGCTGTGGGCGGAAACGGAACCTCCGTGAAGCTCCGAAACACTCTTCACCAGCGCGAGGCCGATTCCTGTGCCCGAAGTATGGTCCCCGGCCTGGTAAAACCGGTCAAATATGTACGGGAGTTTCTCAGGAGGTATGCCTTCGCCGTTGTCTTTCACGCCTAAAACAGCGTCAGAGCCTTCCTGCTTTACGGAAACTGTGATTATTCCATCGGCCTTGGTATGCTTGATGGCATTGCCAAGGAGATTGAAGAGGACTCGCTCCAGGAGCCTCATGTCGGCTTCCGCTTCAAGGCTTTCCGGTCCGTCGAAGAGAAGGGTCCTGGAAGTTCCGTCAAAACCGCTCATCCATTCCTTTATGGCCGCCGGAAGGTTGAAACGGGATAAAGTCAGGGGCATATTTCCGCTCTCTATCTTTCTGAAATCCAGGATGTTGTTGACAAGTTGGCGCAGGATGTCCACGTTGCGGCGGGCAAGCGTGAGGGTTTGCCTCTGATCCTCCCGCAGGGGGCCCTCCATTACATGCTCAAGCGGGCCTGCTACCAGGGAGAGGGGGGTGCGGAGGTCATGGCTTACGTTGGTGAAGAAATCCAGTTTTGCCTGTGTGTTCTCTTCCAGCTGGCGGCTGAGGTCCATGAGTTCTGCATTGAGGCGTTTGGAATTGGTGTAGCCCCAGTAAGCCTGGCCCGCAACAATTATAAGGAGGATGGCGAAGAAAATCACCATCCACATTATAAGCCTTTGCGTATTGTACTGCATGAGGAAAGTGTCCAGCTTGCCGTTCACGTCTTCCACCATTGCCCTCTGCTTGTCGATTTCGGCCTCCTGCATCTTGAGCATTCCGGCGTTGTGGCTGTTTACAAGGGCGCTTTCCAGAAGAGTTTCCCTCTGGAAGGGCTTTCCTGTGAGGATGTTCATCGCAAGCTCTATCACCAGGTCTCCGCGGGTAGGGTAAAGATAGGATGCCGTCAGGACTCCGTCAATGACGTCCTGAAGACCGGCATCCGGGAGGGCGTCAACCCCAAAGAAGGGAATGTCAGATGGACACCCGAGGGCTTCGCGCGCTCCGACTGCCATGCGGTCATTCTGGCCAAAGACGGCATCGGGGCGCACACCCTCCGCCATCAGGGTTTTCATGGCTTCCCGGCCTCCCTCTTCCAGCCATCCGCCATAAGGAGATGCCAGCAGGGAGATGCCGGGATAACCGTCCAGGGCCTCTTTGAAGCCCCTGTGGCGGTCATAAGCCGGGGAAGAACCCTCCAACCCCTGGATTTCCACAACCTTCCCCTTCCCGCCCAGGAAATCGGCAATGAAACGGCCCATGATGCGGCCTACTTCCACATTGTCCGCGCCTATGAACGCGGTGTATTTGCGGGAATCGATCTTGCGGTCAAAGAGAATGACGGGGATGCCGGCGTCATATGCCTCCTCCACTGCCGGCGTGATGGTGTGTGCCTGGTTTGGCGAAACGATAAGGAGGTCAACGCCATCCCTCACAAAGTGACGTATCTGCTCCATCTGCTTCCGGCTGTCGTCATCGGCCGAAGAAAAACGGAGTTCAACGTCGTTGATGCGCCCGGCAAGGGAGAGTTCCTCGTTCAGCTTGGAGCGCCAGATGTCGTCGCTGCACTGGGACACGCCTATAACCAGTGACTTCTTCCCGCCGCCGCAAGCGGTGAGAAGAAGCACTGAGAATATTACGGGGAGGAGGTTTCTTTTCATTTTACTATTTAAGGTTTTCCGGGATTATCGGCATCGCCCCGCTCTGGGTGCATACATAGGCCGATACCTTAACGGCGGTCTTGTGGGCCTCCGGTACGCTCTTCCCGCCAAGGAGTGAGCCTACGAAAGCGCCTGTGAAGGAATCGCCTGCTCCCACGGTGTCTGCCACTGTGACCTTGGGAGTGTCCAGGAAGGACATCCCGTCGTCGTAGAAGACATAGCTGCCGTTTACTCCGCAGGTGAGGATGAGCATCTTAAGGCCATAGGTCTTGATAAGATGGCGGCACTTTTCCTCCAGTGCAAGGCCGGGAAGCTGGAACATACGTGCAATCACCACCAGTTCCTCGTCGTTGATCTTGAGGATGTCGCAGCGGCGGAAAGACTCTTCCAGAATCTCCTTGTTGTAGAAATCCTGCCTCAGGTTTATGTCAAATACCTTCAGGCAGTCCTTAGGGACGGCCTCCAGGAAAAGGCCGATGCTCTCCCTTGAAACGGCGTTGCGCTGTGCCAGGGAGCCAAAGCAGACGGCTACGGTGTGGGCGGCGATATCGGCCAGTTCCTTGGTGTAGGGGATGTTGTCCCATGCCACACCGGTCTTGATCTCGTACTGGGGAACGCCCTGAGCGTCCAAGGTTACCTGAACTGTGCCGGTAGGATATTCCACGCGGTCCAGATGGTAGGGGAGACGGTGCTCTTCCAGGGCCTCCACAATCTCCTCTCCAAGTTCATCCTGGCCGATGGCGCTTACCGCCATGCCCTCAAGGCCGAACTGACTTGCATGATATGCAAAGTTTGCGGGGGCTCCGCCAAGTTTCTTGCCATCAGGGAGCATGTCCCAAAGAGCCTCGCCAATGCCTATAACGTATTTATCCATAATTATTTGCTAACCTTTGAGAGATAAGTGAAAAGATAGATTACACCAATGGCCATTACGGCAACGGCACCGGCCTGGCCCACTGCATCGGAGGCAAAGCCCATAAGAAGCGGGAACACGGTACCGCCGAAAAGGCCCATGATCATGAGGCCGCTCACCTCGTTTTGTTTCTCGGGAACGGCAAGGAGAGCCTGTGAGAACACGATGGAGAAGATGTTGGAGTTGCCAAAACCTACCAGGGCGATAGCGATGTAGAGGATGGCTTTGGTTGTTCCGAAGAACATTCCGCACATTGAGAGCGCCATCATGATTACGCTCACGAGGAAGAAGTTGCGGTGGCTGAACTTGGAGAGGATGAATGAACCGGAGAGGCAGCCGATGGTACGGAAGATAAAGTACAGGCTGGTTGCGAATCCGGCCTCGGTGAGGGTCATTCCAACCCTTTCCATGAGGAGCTTGGGTGCGGTGGTGTTGGTGCCTACGTCAATTCCTACGTGGCACATGATGCCAAGGAAACTGAGCAGGACAATGGGTTTCCCAAGGAGCTTGAAGCATTCGGCAAAACCGGAGGCTTTGTCGGCCACCTGCTCCCTCTCTATGTTTGAAAGCAGAAGGAGAAGGGCGGCAAGGATGCCGATGATTCCGTAAACGGGGAAGAGTACCCTCCAGCCAAGGCCGAATGAAGGCATGGCTGCGGTTGCGCCCCACATGGCGATGTAAGGAGCCATGAAAGATGCGATAGCCTTCACAAACTGGCCGAAGGTCATTGTGCTGGCCAGTTTGTCACCCTTGATGATATTGGTGATAAGGGGGTTGAGGGAGGTCTGCATGAGGGCGTTACCTATTCCCAGCAGGGAGAATGCTGCCAGCATTAGGCCGTAGCTTTCTCCAAAGATGGGAAGGATGAGGGATACCACCGTAACCGCAAGGCTCAGAAGCACGGTGTTCTTCCGGCCGATACGGTTCATCAGGATTCCCGTGGGAACGGAGAAGATGAGGAACCAGAAAAACACCAGTGAAGGGAAGATGTTTGCAGCCGAATCCGTGAGGTTTAGGTCGGCCTGGACATAGTTGGAGGCGATGCCCACAAGGTCTACGAACCCCATGGCGAAGAAGCACAGCATCACCGGTATCAGTTGTATTTTCTTATTCATTTTGCAAGCGGATAAAGGGTTACTTCGGCCTTGGC
>DGXO01000075.1 GCA_002395605.1 Bacteroidales bacterium UBA4230 | reverse complement strand
CATTCCGCTGGAAGAGTCCCAGGTAACCCTGGAGCCCATTCCCCAAGATATGGAAAAACGCTATGCCGCTGCCGCCGCCAAGGGCTTCAAGTTGAGGTACGTAGCATCCGTCGATGCCGAAGGCCACGCGGCCGTGGGCCTCCAGGAAGTGGGCCCGGAAAGCCCCCTGTATGGCCTCAGGGGCACGGACAATGCCATCATGATTACAACCGGCGACTACCCTTCACCCATGCTTATACAAGGAGCAGGCGCCGGAACAAGACAAACTGCCGGCGGCCTGCTAAACGATATTATGTTGGCGATTTAGAGTCTTGACATGCGGTCAAGGCTGAGTTCCACAAGACCCCGGATTGCGGGTTTGTAGTCCGGGTTGGAGCTCTGGAGATAGCGGTTGGCTATGATGCAGCAAACGGTGCTGGCATTGTGGCCAAGGTGGGCGGCAAGGCCTGCAAGAGGTGAGCTCTCCATCTCGAAGTTGGTAATGCGGTAGTCTTCACCGGCCTCTGTGAAGCGGAAGCTCTCAATGTCCTCAAGCATATGGGGCATTGCAAGGGGTACGCGGACAACCCTACCCTGAGGGCCGTAGAAACCGCAGGCCGAAATTGTAACGCCCTTGACGGTAACGTCCTTCATGATGTCTATGATCTTGGGAGATGCCTTCACAAAGTAAGGTGAAGGAAGGACGGGCGCCCAGTTCATGTGCTTTTTGAAGGCCTCCTCAACGGCGGGGATGGTAACCTTCTCACGGTTTCCGTACCAGTTCATGACGCCGTCAAAGCCCACGGAGATGTGGGACAGGACGTAACTTCCAAGCGGAATATCCGCGTGAAGGGCGCCAGAGGTGCCAATCCTGAGGATATTGAGGCTGCGGTGAACGGGATTTACCTCACGGGTCTCAAAATTCACGTTTGCAAGGGCGTCCAGCTCAGTCATGACAATGTCTATGTTGTCCGGGCCGATGCCGTGGGAGAGAGCCGTGATGCGCTTTCCGTTATATTTTCCGGTAACGGACACGAACTCACGGGATGCATTCCTGCACTCGATGTCCGTGAGGTACTCCGAGAGCATGTCCACGCGGCCGGGATCTCCCATCATGATGACGTTGTCGGCCAGATGTTCCGGTTTCAGGTGAAGGTGGAAAACGGAGCCGTCGGAGTTGATTATAAGTTCTGATTCTGGTATTCTCATACTAAATGCGGTTGTAAAGGACAAAAATAAGAATTCCGGCCGACTTTTCAAAACCACTCGGGCCTCTCATACGTAAAATTTTCCCTTTGGGCGGCCCAGGTGGTGTCCGTGAACACCTCCAGGGCGCGGTCTATGTACAGGATGCCGTCTAGGTGGTCGCATTCGTGCTGGAAGATGCGGGCGGTGTAGCCTTCAACACATTCTGAGACCTTTTTGCCGTCACGGATATAGGAAATCTTTACGTTGCTGTAGCGCGGGACCGGTCCTCTTTGGGCCGGAACGGAAAGGCAGCCTTCCTCCAAAACCACAATGTCTCCCCAAAGGCTGTCTATCTGGATGTTTACATAAGCCTCAAAGGGTTCATCCTCCTTGTCAAGGCGCTGTACCAGAACAATACGGCGGTTCACTCCCACCTGCGGTGCGGCTATCCCGACGCCCTCCTGGGAAGGGTCAGTGACCGTTTTAAGCATCTTCTCAAGAAGGGTTTTGAGCTCCTTTGAGTCATAGTCCTTCTCCACTACTTCCAGGCACTTGGCCCTCAGGATTGTACTGTCCTGCGGCAGGGTGGTAACGTACATGACTGGAGAAGACTTGAAGATGACAGTTTTTTCACGGGCGGTCCATGAAAGGTTTGTGCGGACGCACGATGCCCCCAGCATAAGGGCGGCGATGACAAGAATATGTGCTTTCATAAGGCAAAGATATGCATATTTTTGATTATCTTCGCAGAGTATGAAAAGATTACTCATTTCCGCGGCTCTCCTTATTGCCGCCATCACTCCCCTCAAGGCCGACGAAGGCATGTGGCTGCCGGCCCTCATCTCAGAGCGTATTTCCCACATGCAGTCTCATGGCCTAAGGCTTTCGGCCGAAGACATATACAGCGTCAATCAGGCCTGCCTCAAAGATGCCGTAGTGCTCTTTGGCGGCGGGTGCACCGGAGAACTGGTGAGCGCGGAAGGCCTTCTTTTCACCAACCACCACTGCGGCTACAGTTACATCCAGAAGCACTCCTCCGTAGAACACGACTACCTCAAGGACGGCTTCTGGGCACTTTCCCGCACAGAGGAACTCCCCAACCCCGGCCTCACCGTGAGCTTCCTTGAAAGGATGGAAGACGTCACCTCCATAATCCTCAAAGGCTACAAGCCCGGGAAAATGGACGAAGCCCAGCGCGTGAAAATAGTCAAAAAGAATACGGAGAAGCTTGTAAAGGAGGCCGAAAAAGAAGGTAATGGCCTCAAGGCCAGCGTGGAAGCCCTCTACTACGGCAACCAGTACTTCCTCTTCGTTTTCCGTGAGTATCGCGACGTCCGTCTTGTGGGCGCTCCCCCGTCATCAATCGGCAAATTCGGCGGAGAAACCGACAACTGGATGTGGCCCCGCCATACCGGAGACTTCTCCATCTTCCGCATCTATGCCGATTCCAACAACATGCCGGCCGACTACTCTGAGGCCAATGTCCCCTACACTCCCAAAAAGTTCCTCAAAATATCCCGTGCGGGCGTAAATGAAGGAGACTTCACATTTGTTTACGGCTGTCCCGGAAGCACCCAGGAGTATGTCCATTCGGCCGCGGTGGACTACATCGCAAATGTATCGGACCCTGAAAAGATTGCACTCCGCACCACCCGTCTTGGCATTATGAAGAAGTATATGGATGGGAGCCAGAAGGTGCGCATCCAGTACTCTTCCAAGTACGCCGGGGTTGCCAACGCCTGGAAAAAGTGGCAGGGAGAAGAGAAAGGCCTCAAGAAAATGAAAACCGTGGAGGTTAAGAAAGAGTATGAGAAACGGTTTTCGGCCTGGGCCAAAGGAACTGAGTATGAAGGCATTACAGACAATCTTGCGGCAATATATGAGGAGCGCAACTCCATCTACCGCGCCTACGAATACTACCGTGAAACCGTGCTTACAATTGAAAGGCTGCGCATAGCCTCCGGAAAGTCCTTCGACATGAAGGATTATTATGAACCCATTGACCGTGAGATGTTTGTAGCCATGATGACGGCCTTTGACAAGGGACTTGAAGACTCCTACAAGCCGGATTACTTCCTTCAGAAGCGGGCCCAGTACGGCAGCATGGAAGCCTGGAGGGATGCCGTGTTTGCCTCCAACGAAGAAGCTAAGGCACTGTCAGACGCCCTGGAGGCCTACTTCAACGGCCCCATCCTCAGCAAGGTCCGTTCACTCTCCGAATCCCTTGACCTTGTTTACCGTGACTACATGCGCGCCCAGATGGAGTTTGAGCCCAATAAGGCATTCTACCCGGACGCCAACCTCACCCTCCGCGTAGCCTACGGCCATGTGGAAGGCTATTCCCCCGCGGATGCCATCTACTACAGGCCTGTTTCCACCCTCAAGGGCATAATAGAGAAAGACAACCCCGACATCTTCGACTACAATATTCCGCAGACCCTCAGGGACATCTACGCCCGCGGCGGCTTCGAGAACCAGCCCGTGTGCTTCCTTGCCACCAACCACACCACCGGCGGCAACTCCGGCTCCCCCGTCCTCAACGCCCACGGCAACCTCATAGGCATCAACTTCGACCGCGTTTGGGAAGGCACCCTCAGCGACCTTGACTTCGACCCTGACGTGTGCCGCAACATCTCCCTGGATGTACGGTATATCCTCTTTATAATAAAAGAGATAGGCCACGCAGCCTACCTCTTCGATGAAATGTGTTTTGAGGACTAAAGCTCAAAGTCCTCAATCTCTTTCACAAGTTTCCCTATAATGGACATCTTGACATCGTAGAGGGCGTCCGAGATGTCCACTTTGTAATAGTGGGGGTTGATGAGACGGCGCTCCGCGGGTGAGAAGTGCTGGAGGTTGTCCTTGTAGAAGTCCTTCTTTATCTGGAGGTTGTAGTAAGGGGCTATGCGCTCGCCTGCCTTGATGGACTGGAGCTGAAGCGGGCGGGCATCGTAGGAGCCTTCCTCGAAGGTCTTGGTCTTGAAGGAATCGAATTCGTCGCGAAGCGTGATGGTCTTTCCCTGCTGGATTGCAAGGTCCATGGCGTCTCCCCTGAGGCATGTGACATCGGCCTTGAACACATATCCGTCAAGGGAATTGCCCTTTTCCTTGTCCTGGGCCGAAATACGCCATGTGATCTGGAAACCGGGGTTGATGAGCTTGATCTTGTCTTCGGAGCGCTTGAGGACGGGCTCTCCGTCTATCTGGACAAGCTTGTACACATTGCCGAAGCAAGGGGCGGCCTTGGAGGTGGCGATGGCGTCGCCTACGCCGTAACTGTCTATCTTTGCGCCCTGGCGCTCGAGGTCCGTGATAAGGTATTCGTCAAGACCGTTGGTTGCAAAGATCTTGCACTTTTTGAGGCCGTGCTGGTCCAGGATACGACGCACTTCCTGCGAAAGATATGCAAGGTCTCCGCTGTCAAGGCGGATGCCGTAACCGGGGGCATAACTGTCGTCAATGCCGTTTTCCTTGAAGGAGCGGATGGCGTTCTTGACGCCGCAGCGGAGGGTGTCGTAGGTGTCTATGAGGAGAATGAGGTTCTCTCCCTTGTGCGTTTTGATGTAGTCGCAGAAGGCCTTGTGCTCCCCTTCTACGGTGCTGCCGTAGGAGGTTATGAAGCTGTGGGCCATGGTGCCGGTGGAAGGGACGCCGTTGAATGCACCCGTGAGGATGTTGGAGGAACTGGCGCAGCCCGCAATCTGGGCGGCCTTGCCGCCATAGACTGCGGCCCAAGGGCCGTGGGCACGGCGTGAGCCGAACTCTGACACGGGTTTGTCCGTGCTTCGGCATACGCGGGAAGCCTTGGTGGCAACCGCCATCTGGTGATTGAGGATGCAAAGCATGGGGGTTTCCAGGACCTGGGCCTCTATCATGGGGGCAACCACGGTTACAATGGGCTGGTTGGGGAAGGCGATCTCTCCTTCTCGCATGGTGTAAACGTCACCGGTGAACTTCATGGTGCTCAGGTACTTGCGGAATTCCCTGTACTCTTCTCCGGGAAGGAATTTCTCATAGAATTCCTCGGGTTCCGTGCCCAGTTTAAGGACCATTTCTATCACTTCCTCGGTGCCGCTCACAACTGCCCAGTTGTTGTTTTCCGGGGCTTTACGGTAAAAGAGGTTGAAAACTGCTATCTGCTTGTCTTTTCCACAATCCAGATAAGACTTTCCCATTGTGTACTGGTACTTGTCGGAAACGTACGCGGTGTTGATGATATCCATATCAAAGGTTTTAGTCAATGTCGTCAGGGTTAGTAACGGCCGATCCCTTACCCATGAGGAATGTCTTCATAAACTCATTGAGGTCTCCGTCAAGGACGCCCTGGGTATCGGCCGTGCTATATCCAGTGCGAAGGTCCTTCACAAGCTTGTAGGGATGCAGGACGTAGTTTCTTATCTGGGAGCCCCATTCTATGCGCTTTTTCTGGCCCTCAAGTTCCGCCTGCTTTTCCTGACGCTTCTTGAGCTCTATGTCATATAGGCGGGACTTCAGGATAAGGAGAGCCCTTTGGCGGTTGTCCTGCTGGGAACGGGTTTCCGTATTTTCCACCATGATTCCGGAAGGGATGTGCCTTACGCGAACGCCGGTTTCCACCTTGTTCACGTTCTGGCCGCCGTGGCCGCCACTTCGGAAGGTGTCCCACTCCAGATCTCCGGGATTGATTTCAATATTGATGGTATCGTCTACCAAAGGATACACAAAAACGCTGGAGAACGTTGTCTGACGCTTGCCCTGGGCGTTGAAGGGTGAGATCCTCACCAGACGGTGTACGCCGTTTTCGGCCTTGAGATAGCCGTAGGCATAATCTCCCTCAACCTCAATGGTGCAGCTCTTGATGCCGGCTTCTTCGCCTTCCAGCAGGGACGTAACCGTCATCTTGTAGCCGTTGCGCTCTCCCCAGCGGAGGTACATACGCATAAGCATTGCGCTCCAGTCGTTGGCCTCGGTGCCGCCGGCGCCGGAGTTGATGGTAAGGACGGCTCCAAGACTATCTCCCTCATTTCCAAGCATGTTCTTGAGTTCCAGGGCCTCAACCTTTTCAGATGCATCCAGGAAGGCCGACTCCAGTTCCTTTGTTTCCGGAGTCTCCACGGCTTCTTCATCGGCACCGGAAATGCTGTCTTTGGCGAAGTCGTACAGGACTTCAAGGTCTTCGGTGGCGGTGAAGGCCTTGTCAAAGTCTGTTACCCAGGATTTGAGTCCGGAGAGTTTCTTCATGAAAAGCTCCGCGGCCTTTGGATCATTCCAAAAATCAAGAGCAAGACTCTCCTGCGTCTTCTTCTCTACATCACGGCGCTTCCCGGCTATGTCCAGACAGCCTTCCAGAGTTTTCACCCGCTCCTGCAGGTCCTTTATCTGTTCCAGTGTAATCATACGAGGCGGATACCTTCTTTTTCCATAGCATCAAGGGCTTCCAGGTGACCGTTATGGTCTACATACGAAATG
>DGXO01000026.1:7247-14855 GCA_002395605.1 Bacteroidales bacterium UBA4230 | reverse complement strand
TCATCATGACCGATGCCGATGTCGACGGCTCCCACATCGCCTGCCTCATCCTCACGTTCTTCTTCCGTTATATGTTCGACCTTATCAAGAACGGATATGTCTATCTGGCCACTCCGCCGCTTTACCTTGTAAAGAAGGGTGCCCAGGAGCGCTACTGCTGGACCGACGCCCAGCGCGACGCCGCCACCGCAGAACTCGGACGCGGCACGGACAAAGGCGTTACGGTGCAGCGTTACAAAGGTCTTGGTGAAATGAGTGACACCCAGCTTTGGGAAACCACCATGGATCCTTCCAGGCGTGTCCTTCGCCAGATTACCATAGAAAACGCGGCAGACGCAGAGCGTACGTTCTCCATGCTCATGGGAGACGACGTACCGCCTAGGCGCGCTTTCATTGAAGAAAACGCTCACTATGCAAATATCGACGCCTAAAAGGCCATTCTGGCAGCGGTTTACCCCGCTAGTAATTGTTTTCGCAGTTCTTGTGCTTCTTATGCCAAGAACCGCGAAATTCAATTATGACTACAAGAAGGGAACACCCTGGCCCTACGAAACCCTTATCTCCCAGTTCGATTTTCCCATTCTCAAGACAGAGGAGCAGATCCAGGAAGAAAGGGAGCATGCCGGAAGCATTATCGTACCTTATTACAAATACTCCGACGAAGTTGTTTCCAATGTGGTGAAAACCGTCCAGAGCCTGGACCTTGGCGGTTTCAACAGCCTCAGGCCCACGGTTGTCACCCGTCTCGGGGACATTTACGCCAAGGGCGTTATCTCCGACGCCCGCGTAAAGCTTGACAGGGGATCGGCCGAAATTTCCACGGAGCTCATCTCTGTCCAGAAACACAAGAGGGCGCAGCAGTATCCCCGCTCGGAGGTATATAAGGTGTCCGAAGCCCGTGACCAGCTTGTTGCTATGGTGGCCAAGACCTATCCTTCCGTCAACCTGGATTCCCTTTTCCGCCGCACGGGAGTTTATTCGGCCATAGTTCCCAACCTCATCTTTGACAAAACCATGACCGAGCTCACCCATGCGGGTTCCTCGGATTACGTGTCGCCCACCCTTGGGTATGTCAAAGCCGACGAAAAGATAGTATCGCGCGGGGAAATAGTCACCGCCGAAGTAGCCCAGATCCTGGACAGCTACAAGGAGGAATACAATAAGGTATATGGCTACAGCGGTCCAAGGGTGTTGCTCTATCTTGGCAACCTTCTCCTGGCGCTGGCCCTTGTGGTTATCCTGTATCTTGTGGTGTATTTCACCAACTCCATGGTGTTCCAGGACAAGAAACGCTATTACTACCTCCTTACTGTATTCATCCTGGCTTCGGCCGTAACGTTTGTCTGCGAAAAGACGGTTCCAAACCTCAAGTACATCATCCCGTATCCGGTGTTTGCGCTATATCTGCTGGCGTTTTTCCGCAAGAGGCTTGTACAGCCGTTCTATATGGTCACACTGCTGCCGCTGCTCATTTTCTGCGGCAACGGAATGGAACTGTTCGTGATGTACCTGGCCGCCGGCACAGTCACCATCGAGACCTTCGGCCACTTCAGCAAAGGATGGAGGCAGTTCCTCAACGCCGCCATCATCTTCGGGGTGGAAATCCTCATCTTCTTCGCTTTCAGGCTCATAGACGTAGGCAGCAATTCGGCCTGGTGGATGGATGTAATCCTCATTTTCATAGGCTCAGTGGCAACGGTTGCCCTGTACCCCCTGATTTACCTGTTTGAGAAGATGTTCAACCTTGTTTCAGTGGCAAGGCTGGTAGAGCTCGCCGACACCTCAAATCCTCTTCTTCAGGAACTTGCGGCAAAGGCCCCCGGCACTTTCCAGCACAGCCTGCAGGTGATGAACATGGTAGACGCCGTGGGACGCGCCACGGATGCAAACGTGCAGCTCCTCCGCGCGGCGGCCCTTTACCACGACCTCGGGAAAATGCAGAATCCCATGTGCTTTGTGGAAAACCAGAGCGCGCACCCGGAGGCCGCAAAATACCACGAAGGCAAGTCCTACAAGGAAAGCGCAATTGAGATCATCCGCCACGTTGACGATGGCCTCGCAATTGCCCAGGAAAACCGTATTCCCAATGAGATTCAGGCGTTTATCCGTACCCATCACGGAACTTCGCCCGCCGGGTTCTTCCTTAATAAATATCTCAATGAGGGAGGGGATCCCGCAGATACCGCCGAATTCTACTATCACGGCCAGAAACCCACCACCAAGGAGGAGGTAATCCTCATGGTCTGCGACTCCATAGAGGCCGCGTCCAGGACCCTCAAGGATTTTTCGGCCGAATCCTGCGACCGCTTTGTGGAAGGCATAGTTGCAGGCAAGGAAAAGGCCGGTCAGCTGGAGGACGCCGACATCACCATCCACGACCTCAACCTCATGAAACGCATGCTCAAGACCTATATCCAGCAGATTTATCACGGGAGGGTGAGCTATCCCAAGCGCAGAGGTTGATTCTTCGGCTTTTTTTTCCTATCTTTGCCGCCCCAAATGAATTAATAATCTTAAATATACTATGAACGTAACTAAAAATCAGCCCGATGCCCTGAATTACCAGGTTACCATCGAGATTGCGGCCGCAGATTATCAAGAGCCGCTGAAAAAGCGCCTCAACGAATACCGCCGCAAGGCCGACATCAAGGGTTTCCGCCGCGGAATGGCCCCTATGAGCCTTATCCAGCGCTTTTACGGAGACCAGGCCCTCTATGAAGCTGTCAACGGTATGGTAGGCACCTCCCTTGACAATTTCATCAGAGACGAAAAAATCCGCATCGTAGGTGAGCCCATGCCTTCAGAGGACCAGCCCCAGCTTTCTTGGAAGGCCGGTGAGGACTTCACATTCAAGTTTGACATCGCCCAGACTCCGGAGATCAGCTTCGAGGTAGGCAAGGAGGACAAGATTCCCTACTACGACATCAACATCACCGTTGCAGAGCGCAAGGCCACCCGTGAGGGAATGCTCCAGCAGTACGGTTCCCTGCAGGAAGGTAAGAAGGCCGGAGAGAATGACTACATCGTAGCCGACATCGAAAACGAGGGCCACAAGGCCGAAGGCGTTTATGTGTCCATTTCCAATGTGGCCGAAGAAGCCCGTGGGGCTTTTCTAGGCAAGAAGGCCGGAGAGAAGTTTGACGTGGATGTGAACCAGGCTTTTGCCAACGAGACAGACCGCGCAGCCATGCTGAAGGTTGACAAAGCCAAGCTTGCAACCCTCAACCCCATGTTCACTTTCACCGTTGTGAACGTCAAGACCTACGTTGCCGCAGAGTCCAACCAGGAAACCTGGGACAAGATGTTCGGAAAGGGCGCAGTTACCTCTGAGGAGCAGTTTGACGCCAAGGTGGAGGAGCGTATCAAGGCTAACCAT
Source organism: Bacteroidales bacterium UBA4230 (assembly GCA_002395605.1). Classification (GTDB taxonomy): domain Bacteria; phylum Bacteroidota; class Bacteroidia; order Bacteroidales; family UBA932; genus Cryptobacteroides. Next base: position 11,479 of record DGXO01000026.1, on the reverse strand, counting down.
GAGCAGGATGCCAACTACCGCTTCGGCACGGATGTCCGCAAATACTTCATGGACAAGGCAGCCCTTGAACTCCCTGAGGCCTTCCTCAAGAGGTGGCTCGTCTATGCCAACGAAGGCAAGTTCAGCGCAGAGCAGGTGGAGAAAGAGTTCCCCGCATTCCTGGAGGACTTCAAGTGGCAGCTTGTGCGTGGCTACATCATGCAGAAATTCGGCCTCAAGGTATCCCGCGAGGACGTCAAGCAGGCCGCTCTCTCCTATGTGGCTTACCAGTACGCTATGTATGGCATGGGCGGTGTTCCCCAGAACCTCATTGAGTCTTCCGCAGAGAACATGCTCCAGGACCAGAACCAGTACAGGCGCCTTGAAGAGCAATGCGAGGACAACGCCGCAATTGCCCGCATCCGCGAGGAAGTCACCCTCCAGACCAAGAAAATCTCCATGGACAAGTTCCGTGAACTGAAATAATTGTCATTTCGAGCGTAGTCGAGAAATCTCATATTATGACCGATTTTGAGAAATTCGCAGTGAAGGGAAGGGGCATCAGTTCGATGACCCTTTCTCGTTATTCGTCGGTGTATGACGGATACATCAACCCCACCATTACGGAAGAGCGCAAGCTCAACGTAGCGCAGATGGATGTTTTCTCCCGCCTTATGATGGACCGCATCATTTTCCTTGGCGTTCCCATCGACGACGACGTTGCAAACATCATCCAGGCCCAGCTCCTTTTCCTTGCTTCCAATGATTCCAATGCCGATATCACCATGTACCTCAACACCCCCGGCGGTCAGGTAACAAGCGGCCTTGGCATCTACGACACCATGCAGCTGGTGCAGCCCGACGTTGCCACCGTGTGCACGGGAATGGCCGCCTCTATGGGTGCCGTCCTCCTCTGCGCAGGTGAGAAGGGCAAGCGTAGCGCGCTTCCTCACAGCCGTGTCCTCATCCATCAGCCCCTTGGCGGTGCCCAGGGCCAGGCAACGGAAATCCTCATTGCCGCAAAGGAGATAGAGAAAACCCGTACGGAACTCTTCAACATTATCTCCGAGCACACCGGCAAGCCTTACAAGAAGGTTGCCGAAGACGGCGAACGCGACTACTGGATGACTGCCCAGGAAGCCCTGGAATACGGCATGGTAGACGAAATCCTCCGTAAGCGTCAGAAGTAATGGCCGGAAAAAAGTCTCATAACCACTGCATGTTCTGCGGCCGCCCGGACTCCGAAGTCCCGTTCCTCCTGCAGGGCATGGACGGTTACATCTGCTCCGACTGCGCAAAGCTTGCCGCCGACTACGTGAAGGAGATAGAAGGGGAAGGGAAGGGAAAGTCCGCTAAACCGGCTCCTGCCATGGGCAAGGCCCCCAAGCCTCAGGAAATCAAAGAGTATCTGGACCAGTATGTGATTGGCCAGGACCGCGCCAAGAAGGTGCTGGCCGTTGCAGTGTACAATCACTACAAGAGGGTCCAGCACAATTTGATTGACCGGCCCCAGGACGGCGTGGAGCTTGAAAAGAGCAACATCCTCCTCGTGGGCCCCACCGGAACCGGCAAAACCCTCCTCGCACGCACCATTGCAAAGATGCTTGACGTCCCGTTCACCATTGTGGACGCCACGGTGCTCACAGAGGCCGGCTATGTGGGTGAAGACGTAGAGAGTATCCTCACAAGGCTCCTCCAAGAGGCCGATTTCGACCTTCAGAAGGCCGAACGCGGCATTGTGTTCATCGATGAGATTGACAAGATTGCCCGTAAATCCGACAACCCGTCAATTACCCGCGACGTTTCCGGCGAAGGCGTGCAGCAGGCCATGCTGAAACTCCTTGAAGGAAGCATAGTCAACGTTCCTCCAAAGGGCGGCCGAAAGCACCCTGAGCAGGAGTTCATCCATGTGAACACCCAGAACATCCTCTTTATCTGCGGCGGCGCCTTTGAGGGTATTGAAAGGCACATCGCCCTTAGGAAGAACACCCAGATCATAGGCTTCGGCGCAGAGGAAAAGCAGCGTATCGCCAAGGACAATCTCCTTGAGTACGTAGACGCCATGGATCTCAGAGCCTATGGCCTTATCCCGGAAATCGTGGGCCGTCTGCCGCTTGTCACTTACCTTGACCAGCTGGACCGTGATTCCCTTAAGCGTATTCTCACAGAACCCAAAAACGCCCTCCTGAAGCAGTACGAGAAGCTTTTTGAGATAGATGGCATGAAGCTGGAGATAGAGCCCGAGGTCCTGGACCTTATAGTGGATACTTCCATAAAGAACAAACTTGGCGCCCGCGGCCTTCGCTCAATCTGCGAAAAGATAATGGGAGACGCCATGTTTGAAGCCCCGTCATCTAAAAAGAAAGTGTTCAAACTCACTTTGGATTACGCCAAGCAGCGTCTGGAGAAATAAAGAAAAAGACCGGATTTTTCCGGTCTTTTTTGTGAGGACACGCAGATTTGAACTGCGGACCTCTTGCCTGTCAAGCAAGCGCTCTAAACCAACTGAGCTATGCCCTCGAAATGGATTGCAAAGTTATACAAAAAATTATGATGTGCAAAATATTTTGCACTATATTTGCAGGTAAACTGCCTCGTATGAAAAGATTTATTACCATAGTTGCATGCGCACTGCTCGCAATCTCGGCCTCAGCGCAGGATTATTCCACCTATTACGCTAATCTCCCGGTAGAGCTTACAGCGCCTCAGTTGCCCAATATTCCGGAGTATACCGTCAACCTCAGCGATTTTGGCGCGGTGGGTGACGGAATCACTGACAACACTGAGGCATTCTCCAAGGCGATATCGGCCCTTAACAAGGCCGGTGGCGGGCATCTGGTAGTGCCAGCAGGCATTTTCCTGACGGGCCCAATCAGCTTCAAGGACCGTATGGACCTGCATCTGGAGCGCAATGCCATGATCCTTTTCAATCCGGACAAGAAGATGCATCTTAAAAGCAGCAAGGTGGTCCCAGGTATAACAGCCAGCAAGCGAAAGGACATAAGCATCACCGGAGAGGGCATCATTGACGGAAACGGCGAATGGTGGAGGGGAGTGAAGAGAGGCAAAGTGAGTGATACTGAATGGAATGCCTTTAAGCGTATGGGCGGCACGGTTACCCCAAAAGGCGACTTGTGGTATCCTTTCAACCTGAAGAGTTTTGAAAATATTGCCGATACCCCGGAGGCCCAGGAAAAGATGCGTACCCACATGATTCGTTTCACGGACTGCGAGCGCATTCTTGTGAAGGGTGTTACCATCCAGAATTCTCCCAAATTCCACCTGGTGCCCCAGCGCTGCAAGGACGTTACCATAGACGACGTAACGGTTCGCTGCCCCTGGAATGCCCAGAACGGTGACGGCATAGACCTCATGAATACCTGCAACGTGCTGATTGTGAACAGCACTGTAGACGTTGGTGATGACGGAATCTGCCTGAAAGCGGGCGCCGGTGAATCCGGTGTGAAAGCAGGCCCTTGCAAGAACATCCTCATTGAGAACAATACCGTTTTCCATGCCCATGGCGGATTTGTGATTGGCTCAGAATTCTCCGGCGGAATGGAGGACATTGTGGTAAGGCGCAACACCTTCTCAGGTACGGATACAGGCCTCAGGTTCAAAAGCGCCCCGGAACGCGGCGGAAAAACTGAAGGCCTCTGGATTTCAAACATTTACATGAGCGACATCCAGGGAGAGGCCTTGGTATTTGAAACTTCTTACGCAGACCGTCCGGTTGGAAGGGATGATGCCGTCGCCGCAGAATCAGATGTATTTGTGCCGGAATTCACGGACATTCACATTTCCAATGTCGTATGCCGTGACGCCCTCATTGGCGTAAAGGCCGCCGGAACAATTGAGATGATTCACGACATCACCCTTGAGAACTGCATCTTCTTCTATACGGAAGAAGCATTCCGGATAGATAATCCCGGAATGCTTCAGAGCAAGAATGTGCAGTATATTACCTACAGGTAATCCTCAAAATACTGCGTAACCTTGTCCATGAGATGAATTCGGTTTCGGCCGAAGACATTGTGCTTTGCCGTGGGGTAGGGGAAGTAGTCTACGGGAATCTCAAGGTCTATGCACTGCTGGATGAAACTTAGGCTGTGCTCCCACACCACGGTGTCGTCCATGGCGCCCTGGCAAATCAGGAGTTTTCCCTTGAGGTCTTTTGCCTTGCCGATGAGCGATGTGGCGGCAAAGCCCTCCGGATTGGTTTCCGGAGTGTCCATGTAGCGCTCTCCGTACAT